>CAIYRQ010000228.1 GCA_903928635.1 uncultured beta proteobacterium
AATCAGGCCCTGGCCCCACTCCTGGCTCACCACCTGGGCGGCACGTGCGGCGGCCGTTTTGGGGCTCACGCCCAGCGAGTTGCCATCCAGATAAATCAGGCCTTCGGGTATTGAAAACAGGTCGCGCAGAGGGCGCAGCGGGTCGGCAGCGTCGCGCGCCTGGCAGTCGTCCAGAGTGATCATGCAGGCTTTCAGTCCTGGCGGCCGAGCAGCAGGTATTCCATCAGGGCTTTTTGCACATGCATGCGGTTTTCGGCTTCGTCCCAGACCACGCTTTGTGGCCCGTCAATCACGTCGGCGTCCACCTCTTCGCCTCGGTGGGCGGGCAGGCAGTGCATGAACAAAGCATCGCTGGCGGCAGCAGCCATCATGGTGTTGCTCACACGCCAGGAGGCAAAGGCTTTCATGCGCGCCTCGTTTTCAGCCTCATAGCCCATGCTGGTCCACACATCGGTGGTTACCAGGTCGGCCCCGGCGCAGGCGCTTAAGGGGTCGTCAAACACGCGGTAGCTGTCCGCCGAGCGCAGGCCGGCAACGGATTGGTCAATTTCATAGCCGCTGGGCGTGCTCACATGCACGGTAAAGCCCAGCAGATCCGCCGCTTGTAGCCAGGTGTTGGCCATGTTGTTGCCATCACCCACCCAGGCCACGGTTTTGCCTGTAATCGATCCGCGTTGTTCGATGTAGGTAAAGATATCCGCCAAAATTTGGCAAGGGTGAAATTCGTTGGTCAGGCCGTTGATCACCGGCACGCGCGAGTGGGCGGCAAAGCGCTCAATCTTGGTTTGCTCATAGGTGCGGATCATCACCAGATCGGTCATGCGGCTGATCACTTTGGCACTGTCTTCGATCGGTTCGGCCCGGCCTAACTGGCTGTCGCCGGTGGTCAGGTGCACCACGCTGCCACCCAACTGGTACATGCCGGCCTCAAAACTCACACGGGTACGGGTCGATGCTTTCTCGAAAATCATGGCCAGCGTGCGGTCGGCCAGCGTGTGGTGTTTTTCGTAGGACTTGAACTTCTTTTTGATCAGTGCGGCACGGGCAAAAACGTAATTGCATTCGTCGGCGCTCAGGTCATTGAATTGCAGATAGTGCTTCATGGATTCAACTTTCAAAAGCGGTTCAGGCCGCTAAAAATGCACGGATCAGGGGGCACAAAATCGCCACGATCTCATCGGCCTCGGCGGTGGTCAGGATGAGCGAGGGCACCAGGCGCACCACCGAGTCGGCCGTCACGCTGATCAGCAAGCCCTGGTCGGCGCACTGTTGTGTGAGCGCGCTGCAGGGTTTGGACAGCTCAATGCCCAGCATCAAGCCTTGGCCGCGCACCTCTTTCACTGCGCCACTGGCCAACTCTGCGCTCAGGGCGGCCTTGAGCCCGGCCTGCAGGTGGGCGCCCACGTGGGCAGCGTTGGCCAGCAAACCGTCTCTCTCCATGATGCGGATGGTCTCCACCCCGGCACGCATGGCCAGGGGGTTGCCGCCAAAGGTAGTGCCGTGGTTGCCGACCCCAAAAATATGGGCCGCGCGAGGACCTGCTACGACCGCGCCGACCGGCACGCCCGAGCCCAGGCCTTTGGCCAGGGGCATCACGTCCGGCACGATGCCTGCCCATTGGTGGGCGAACCACTTGCCGGTGCGGCCCATGCCGCACTGCACTTCATCAATCATCAAAAGCCAATCGCGTTCGTCACACAGGGCGCGCAACTGACGCAGATAGTCCATGTGCAAGGGGTTCACGCCGCCTTCGCCCTGGATTGCTTCGACAAACACGGCCACCACATTCTTATTGCCTGCGGTGGCTGTTTGCAAGGCAGTGATGTCATTGAGCGGTACGCGGACAAAGCCTTCGACCAGCGGGCCAAAACCGGCTTGCACTTTGGGGTTGCCCGTGGCGCTCAGGGTGGCAATGCTGCGGCCATGGAAAGCTTTGTCAAACACCACGACCTCGGGCCGGTCGATACCTTTGTCGTGGCCGAACTTGCGCGCCAGTTTCAGCGCCGCCTCATTGGCTTCCAGGCCTGTCGAGCAGAAAAACACGTTGGTCATGCCCGAGAGCTCGACCAGCTTGGCCGCCAGCGCCTCTTGCAGCGGGACGTGGTAGTAGTTGGACGTGTGAATCAGCTGGGTGAGCTGGTGTTGCAAGGCCGGGACCAAATCGGGGTGGTTGTGGCCCAGGGTATTGACCGCAATGCCACCCAGCGCGTCCAGATATTGCTTGCCCTGGGTGTCCCACACCCGGCAGCCCTGGCCATGGGTCAGCGCGATCGGCAGGCGGCCATAGGTGGTCATCACATGGGGCGAAGAGGCGGCGGGGGCAGGCGTGGCGGCGGTCATGGTCAAACTCCGGGGACGGGCTCAAAACAAAGCAGCCCAACGCAGGTTGGGCCGTGGGCTGTAATTTTAGGTGCAGGCGAGCGGGTAAAATCATGGTGCAACGCAACACACAGGGCGTGGCGCCCAGCACTTGGGCCTTTTCACCACACTTCATGGCACTCACACCCTCCAAAGAAATCTACATCCTGGGCCTCAACAGCCAAGGACGAACGTTTCGTCCGAGCGATTGGTCGGAGCGTCTGGCCGGTGTGATGAGCCAATTCCGCCCCGGCGGCCCGCAGCCCGGTAGCCATTTGGGCTATTCGCCCTGGTGTGTGCCCAGCTCGTTTGGCGAAACCAAGTGCGTCATCATCCACCCCGATTTGCGGGACTACGACGTGATGGCCTGGGAGTTTTGCATGAACTTCGCGCGCGACAACGACCTGCAAACCAGCGAAGGTCCCCCTAACTTGCCGGAACGCGCGCCACGCTAGCTGCCGATTGCGCCTGGCGCTAGGATGGCGCCATGAGCACCTCCATTCACTCCTACGAACCGCGCCTGGGCCACGGCCTGCCGCACGATCCTTTTAACGCCATCGTCGGCCCGCGCCCGATTGGCTGGATTTCCACCCGCAGCGGCCAAGGCATCAACAACCTGGCGCCCTATAGCTTTTTCAACGCCTTCAATTACATTCCGCCCATCATCGGCTTTGCCAGCATTGGCTACAAAGACACGCTGCGCAACATCGAGGAAACCGGTGAATTTGTCTGGAACCTGACCACCCGCGCTTTGGCCGAGGCCATGAACCAAAGCTGCATCGCCGCCGAACCCGGCGTCAGTGAGTTTGACCTGACAGGCCTCACTCCCATGGCCTCCACTTTGGTGGTGCCACCCCGTGTGGCCGAAAGTCCGGTCACCTTTGAGTGCCGAAAAACCCAAATCGTGCAGTTGCAGGGCGTGGACGGAGTGCAAGTACCCACCTGGCTGGTGCTGGGCGAGGTGGTGGCCGTTCACATCGACAAAGTCTTGCTTCGGGACGGCGTGTACGACACTGCAGCCGCCGGCCATGTGCTGCGCGGCGGCGGGGCGGCCGATTACTTTGCCATGGGGCCGGAGCAGTTGTTCCAGATGCACCGGCCGCGCTGATGGGACTTGCAGACGCAAAAAAGCCGTCTTGCGACGGCTTTTTGCTTTGCTGGTAGCGCACCCGTTTCAAACGGCGAATCCTGGTTGCAGGATTCGTGCGGTTGCCTAAAAGATTTAGGCTGCGAGTGCCAAGGCTTTCACCTTGGTGGCCAAACGGCTCTTGTCGCGTGCTGCTTTGTTTTTGTGGAAGATGCCCTTGTCCGCAATGGTGTCCACGACGGCTTGCATCTTGCCAAACAGTTCGCTGGCTTTGGTCTTGTCACCGGCCAACACTGCTTTTTCAACGTTCTTTACCGCAGTGCGGTATTTGGAACGCAGCGAAGTGTTTGCGGCGTTGATTTTGATGTCCTGGCGGACGCGTTTACGGCCCGACGCCAGGCGCGGGTTCTTTTTCTTGGGTTTTCCAGATGCCATGATTGAGTTTCCTTGTGTCTGTGGATGATGCCAGCAAAGCCCACGATTATAGCCGCCACGGGTTTCGGGTCCGCCAGCGCCCAGGCTGCGGCTAAACTTGCCCGCGTGAGTCTTCTCAAATCCGCTTCCACCGTGTCCCTTTGGACCCTGGCTTCGCGCGTGACCGGTTTGGTGCGCGAATCGCTCTTGGCAGCGTTTTTTGGCGCTAGCGCCATGACCGACGCCTTCAACGTCGCGTTCCGTATTCCCAATCTGTTTCGCCGCTTGTTTGCCGAAGGCGCGTTCAGCCAGGCCTTTGTGCCCGTGCTGGCCGCATCCAAAGCCCAGCATGGCGACGCCGCGACCAAGCGGGTGGTCGACAAAGTGGCCACGGTGCTGGCCTGGGCGCTGTTGCTGACCTGCGTTGCGGGTGTGCTGGCTTCGCCCTGGATGGTCTGGGCCATGGCCAGCGGCATGCAAAAAGACCCGCGCGGCTACGACGCGGCGGTGGTGATGACGCGCTTTATGTTTCCCTACATCGGCTTTATGTCGCTGGTGGCGCTGTCCTCAGGAATTTTGAACACCTACAAACGCTTTGCCGTGCCTGCGGCCACGCCGGTGCTGCTCAACTTGTCCACTATTGCCGCCGCATGGGGTCTGGCGCCCTGGTTGGGGCAGCAGGGCGTGGAGCCGATCTATGCCATGGCGGTGGGCGTGATGGTGGGCGGTACCTTGCAGTTGGCCGTGCAAATTCCGGCACTGCGCTCCATTGGCATGTTGCCGCGCTTCGGCTTCGGACTGGCAGCACTGCGCGCTGCCTGGGCGGACCCTGCCACGAGAGACATCGCCCGCCTGATGGCACCGGCCTTGCTGGGCGTGAGCGTTGCGCAGATTTCCTTGCTCATCAACACCCAAATCGCCTCGCACCTGCCTGCGGGCAGTGTGAGTTGGTTGAGTTATGCCGACCGGTTGATGGAGTTCCCCACCGCCATGCTGGGCGTGGCCCTGGGCGTGGTGTTGATGCCGCAGTTGGCGGCGGCACGGGCGTCGGGCGACACGCAGGACTACTCGGCCTCGCTGGACTGGGGCTTGCGCATTGTGGTGCTGCTGGCGGTGCCCTGTGCGGTGGCGCTCCTGGTATTTGCACAGCCGCTGGTGGCGGTGCTGTTCCAGTACAAAGCGTTTACCGCCTTCGACGTGGCGCAAACCGCGCGGGCCTTGCAGGGCTGGGGCGTGGGCCTGGTGGGCATTGTGGCGATCAAGGTGCTGGCGCCGGGCTACTACGCCAACCAAGACATCAAAACGCCGGTGCGCATTGCGATTGCCGTGCTCATCATCACCCAATTGCTAAACCTGGCGCTGGTGCCCTTGTTTCAGCATGCGGCACTGTCTTTGTCCATCGGCCTGGGGGCGGTGGTCAACGCGCTGTGGCTGCTTGCGGGTTTGCGCAAGCGCGGTAGCTACCGGCCGTCGCCGGGTTGGGGGCGGTTTTTGCTGCAAGTGGTCGTTTCTGCGGCCCTGTTGTGCGGCTACCTGTTGTGGGCAGCCCAAGCGGTGGATTGGCTGCACATGGCGGGCCAGCATTTGCTGCGCGTCGGCCTGGTAGCTGCCACCGTCACAGGGGGCGCGGTGCTCTATTTGTTGGCGGTGAGCTTGCTGGGCTTGAAGCTGCGGCAATTTTTGCGGCGCTAGACTGCAAGCAATTGCGACCTTGATGCTATGAATTTGAGATTTGAAACGCCCGATCCGCTGGAATTTTTCGCCTCCCTTGTCGAGAGCGACCACGATTTCCCGTTGCTGGAAGCCGCCATTTGTGTGGGGCAGCTCCAACAAGCCGACCTGGATGTGCAAGGCGTGCTGTCGCAGGTCGATGAATGGCAGCAACGACTGGGCCAACGTGTGGCCGGCGACGCGGCGCCCATGGCGCGCTTGATGCATTTGCACCAGTATTTCTACAAAGAGCTGGGCTTTGGCGGCAATGTGAACGACTACTACGCGCCGGACAACAGCTTTATCCACAAACTGCTGCAGACGCGCAGGGGTATTCCCATCTCTCTGGCCGTGCTGTGGCTGGAGCTGGCCCAAGGTATGGGCTTGGATGCCAGCGGGGTGAGTTTTCCCGGCCATTTTTTGGTCAAGGTCAGCCTGCCGGTGGGCATGGCAGTGATCGACCCGATGACCGGCCAGTCCTTCAGCCGGGAGGACTTGCTCGAAATGCTCCAGCCCTATCGGGTGGCCGAAGCGGGTGATGATTTTGAGGTGCCTTTGGGCTTGTATTTGCAGTCAGCGCCCCGTCGCGACATCGTGGTGCGCATGCTGCGCAACCTCAAGGAAATCTACAAAAACCAAGGCGCCGGTGCCCAGTGGTTGGCGGTGCAGGAGCGCTTGGTCGTTTTGCTGCCGCAAGACTGGGCCGAATACCGCGATCGGGGCCTGGCCCATGCGCTCTTGGGCCACCACGAGCAGGCCTTGGCGGACCTGGAGTGCTACAGCGTCTACGCCCACGATGCAGTGGATGCACCCGCCATCGAAGCGCACATGGAAACCTTGCGCGGACAGCTCAAACCAGCGCGCTAAAGGGCGATCTGCGCGCTCTCAAAACTCCAGGTTGTCGATCAAGCGCGTGCTGCCCAAGCGCGCGGCTGCCAGCACCACCAGTGCCTCTGCGGTTTGCGGAACTTGCAAATCGCTTTGGCGGCGCACCGCTACATAGTCGGGCTGCCAGCCGCGCTCGCGCAAGGCGTGCATGGCCTGCGCTTCGAGCGCGGCATATCCGGTACTGCCAGCACGCACGGCGTGGGCAATGGCTTGCAGCTGGGCGTGCAATTCACCTGCTTGGGCGCGCTCGGCCGCACTCAGGTAGCCATTGCGGGAAGACAGAGCGAGCCCGTCACTGGCGCGGCAGGTCTCGCCCCCCACAATCTCCACCGGCAGGTTGAACTGGCCAACCATGTGCCGGATCACCATGAGTTGCTGGTAGTCCTTTTTGCCAAACACGGCGGTGCGGGCCCTCGTGCAGCTCAAGAGCTTGAGAACGACAGTACAGACGCCGGCAAAAAAGCCGGGGCGAAACGCGCCTTCGAGGACGTCGGTCAGCGCCGCTGGCGGAGTGACACGAAAGGTCTGCGGTTCGGGGTAGAACTCCTGCTCGGTGGGCGCGAACACCACATCGCAACCGGCGGCTTCGAGTTGCGCGCAATCGGCCGCCAGGGTGCGCGGGTAGGTGTCAAAGTCGTCTTGCGGGCCGAATTGCAGGCGGTTCACAAAAATCGTGGCCACTGTCACATCGCCCAAGGGCTTGGCCTGGCGCACCAAGGCCAGGTGGCCTTCGTGCAAATTGCCCATGGTGGGCACCACGGCAGGATGGCGGTAGCGCGTGAGTGCTTCTGCCAGCGCGGGCAGGGTGTGAACAATGTGCATCAATGGAGAAGCAGTAAAGAGAATAAGGCGCTTGAATTACCAGGCATGCACGTCATTGACCGGGAAGCTGCCGTCTTTGACAGCCGCGACATAAGCCTCCATGGCGCTGCGAATCGAGGGGGAGTCTGCCATAAAGTTGCGCACAAACTTGGGCATCTTGCCCAGGTTCATGCCCAGCATGTCGTGCAGCACCAGCACCTGGCCGGCCGTATCCTTGCCCGCGCCTATGCCAATCGTGGCGCAGCGCGTGAGGGAGCGGGTCAGCTCGGCCGAGAGTTGCGCGGGCACCATCTCCAGCACCAACATCGAGGCGCCGGCGTCTTGCAGCGCATGCGCTTCTTGCGTGAGCAGTTCGGCACTCTCCAGCGACTTGCCTTGCACCCGGTAGCCACCCAGCGCGTGCACGGTTTGGGGGGTGAGGCCTAGGTGGGCGCATACCGGAATACCGCGCTCTACCAGGAACCGCACGACGTCGGTGGTCCAACCACCACCCTCGAGCTTGATCATGTGGGCACCGGCTTGCATCAGCACCGCCGCACTGCGAAACGCCTGCTCTTTGGATTCCTGGTAGGTGCCAAAGGGCAGGTCAGCGACCACCCAAGCCGTACCCTGGGCGCGGCGGATACCGCGCGCCACGCTCTCGGTGTGGTAGCGCATATCGTCCAAGGTCACACCGACCGTGCTGTGCAGGCCCTGGCACACCATGCCTAGTGAGTCACCCACCAGCACGCACTCCACGCCAGCGGCGTCGGCCACGGCGGCAAAGGTGGCGTCATAGGCGGTGAGCATGGTGATTTTTTCGCCGCGCGCGTGCATCTCTAAGAGGCGCGGCAGGCTGATCGGGCGGCGCGTGGCCATGGGGGAGGCCGGTGGCAAGGTGCCGTAGGGCGTGCCCCCGACTTGGCCAGCGGCGTGGAGATCAGGACTTGCAGGTGTGGCCATGGGAGAACTCCTCGGGTGCAAAAAAGCGCCGGTGAATGCTGTGTTAGCTGGCGGTGTACGACAAGCGCACGTAGATGGGGGCAAAGGCCTCGGCCTGGGTGATTTCCACCAGAGTTTCCTTGGCCAATTCCATCAGCGCAATAAAGGTCACGACCAGCACGCCCATGCTGCTGCCGGATTCAAACAGGTCTTCAAAACCGACAAAGCGCCGTCCCTGCAATTTTTTGAGCACCATGCTCATGTGCTCGCGCACCGAGAGCTCTTCACGGCTGATTTTGTGGTGCTGTACCAGGCGGGCACGCTGCAATATGGCGGCCCAGGCTTCGCGCAAGTCAACCACATGGACGTCGGGAAAGCGGGGCTGCAGGCTTTGTTCGATGTAGACGGCGGCCTGCAAAAAGTCGCGGCCGAACTGCGGCACCGCATTCAGGCGCGCGGCGCCGAGCTTGATTTGCTCGTATTCCAGCAGGCGGCGCACCAGCTCAGCGCGCGGGTCTTCGGCTTCTTCGCCCTCTGCCACCTTCTTGGGTGGCAGCAGCATGCGCGACTTGATTTCAATCAGCATCGCGGCCATCAGCAAATACTCGGCGGCTAACTCCAGATTGCGCTTGCGGATCTGGTCCACATAGACCAAGTACTGCTTGGTCACGCTGAGCATGGGAATGTCCAGAATATTGAAGTTTTGCTTGCGGATCAGGTACAGCAAAAAGTCCAGAGGCCCTTCAAACGCCTCTAAAAACACCTCCAACGCATCCGGCGGGATGTAGAGGTCGTGCGGCATCGCAAACAGAGGCTCGCCATACAGACGGGCGACCGCCACGTGGTCGACCACGGGCGGCGTCAGGGACAGCTCAGCGGCCGGGGCCTCGGGGAGGAGCGAGTGCTGCATCGAAGGCCGCGCAAAGCGAAATTTCAGTGATCCGAATGGGTTTGGTACACGTAAGCGCCCTGAGGCACTTTGGCGCTCTTGAACTCCTGCTGCTCACTGCGGTCCAGGTTTTTGTCCCACAGCAAGGCGCGGCCCTCGCGCTGCTGCGCTTCGAGCTTAGGTTTGCTGGCCTTGAGCTGGTCAATGAACTGCGTGGCTTCGGAGTGGTAATCGGGACGGCGGAAAATTGACATGGTGAATCCTTGTTGCGCCGGATTTTACCGGTTGCGCCCAAGGCCACAAGCGGCGGGCCTGCGGGGTGCGGTGCCTGCCGCTATGCTACGCGCCCTATGACGCAATTTGACTTTTCTCCCCAGGCCATTGCAGCGCTTGCCCGCGCGGATGTGCAACGGGCTTTGTCCGAGGATGTGGGCAGCGGCGACCTGACCGCAGGTTTGATTGACCCCAGCCGCCGTGCCCGTGCCCGCGTGCTGGTGCGGGAATCTGCGGTGCTGTGCGGCAGCGCCTGGGCCAGCGCTGCTGTGACCGCGCTCGATCCCACAGCCACCATCACCTGGAAGCTTGCCGAAGGTGCGCAGGCGCAGGCCGACCAGGTGGTGCTGCAGATCGAAGGCCAGGCCCAAGCCTTGCTGACCGCCGAGCGCACCGCGCTGAACTTTTTGCAGTTGCTCAGCGCCGTGGCCACCCACACCGCCACTTTTGTGAAGGCCATCCACGATGTGCCGGGCAACCGCGCCGTTATTGTGGACACCCGCAAGACCCTGCCGGGCCTGCGTTTGGCCCAAAAATACGCCGTGCGCACAGGCGGCGGCACCAACCACCGCATCGGTTTGTACGACGCGGTGCTGATCAAAGAAAACCACATTGCAGCTGCTGGCGGCGTGCGGGAAGCTTTGGAGCGTGCCCAAAGCGTCGCAGCACAAGCGCAGTTCATTGAGATCGAGGTGGAAAACTTGGCCCAACTGGACCAAGCGCTCACCGCGGGCGCCCGCATGGTGCTGCTGGACAACATGACCTTTGCGCAGATGCGCGAAGCGGTGGCACTCAACGCCGGTCGTGCGATTTTGGAAGTGTCCGGCGGCGTCAACATGGGCACCGTGCGCGAGATTGCCGCCACCGGCGTGGACCGGATTTCGATCGGGGCACTGACCAAAGACGTGCGGGCCACCGATTTTTCTATGCGTTTTGAGGATTTGTGATGGCCCACGCTGAACTGGACCCTGCGGTCATTGACGTCGAATACGAGCAGCCCGCCTGCAGCACCCGCCACGCTTGGGCTCGGGTGCCCATCGAGCCCTCACAGAGCGAGCGCGCCTTGCTCAAAGAAAAAATTGCGCGGCTCCTGCATGAAAAAAACGCCGTCATGGTGTCGCACTACTACGTGCATCCCGACTTGCAAGACCTGGCGGAGGCCACCGGCGGCCTGGTGAGTGACTCGCTGGAGATGGCGCGCTTCGGGCGCGACCACGCGGCGCAGACCCTGGTGGTTTCGGGCGTGCGTTTCATGGGCGAAACCGCCAAAATTTTGAGCCCCGAAAAGCGGGTGCTGATGCCCGACTTGGACGCCACGTGTTCGCTGGATTTGGGTTGCCCTATCGATGAGTTCAGCGCGTTTTGCGACGCGCACCCGGACCGCACCGTGGTGGTGTATGCCAATACCAGCGCCGCCGTGAAAGCCCGGGCCGACTGGGTGGTGACTTCGAGCTGTGCGCTGGACATCGTGCGCGCGCTCAAAGCCGCAGGGCAGAAAATTCTTTGGGCGCCCGACAAACACCTGGGTGCGTACATTCAGCGCGAAACCGGCGCTGACATGGTGTTCTGGCAGGGCGCGTGCATCGTGCACGACGAGTTCAAGGCCTTTGAGCTGCAGGCGCTCATGGCTGAACACCCCAAGGCCAAGGTGCTGGTGCACCCCGAGTCGCCTGCCGATGTGGTCGCATTGGCCGATGCCGTGGGCTCGACCTCTGCCATTTTGAAAGCCGCGCAAACGCTGGATGCCGATACCTTTATCGTAGCCACCGACAACGGCATGCTGCACAAATTGCGCGCGCTCAACCCCGGCAAAACCTTTATCGAAGCACCCACAGCGGGCAACAGCGCGACCTGCAAGAGCTGCGCCCACTGCCCCTGGATGGCCATGAACGGTCTGGCCGGTGTGGCACGCGTGCTGGAAACCGGTGTGAACGAGGTGTTTGTTGATCCGGCGCTGGGCCTGCGCGCGCGCTTGCCGATCGACCGCATGCTGGCATTTACCGCCGCGCTGAAAAATGGCCAACCCGCTGCTGGGCTGGTGCCCAACATCGGGGCGGCTTAAACCGCTGAACTTGCTGCGCCCAAGCCCCTGGCACTGAGGCGTAGCACCCGGTCGGCTTTTTCGGTGGCCGCTGCCGAGTGCGTGACCAGTACCAAAGACGCACCATGCAGGCGCGTTTGTGCGACCAGGGCTTCCATCACCACCGCAGCGGTCTCAGGGTCCAGGTTGCCGGTGGGCTCGTCGGCCAAAATTAATCTCGGGTTGTGGACCAGCGCGCGGGCAATGGCCACGCGCTGCAACTGGCCGCCGCTGAGCTGTTGCGGCAATCGCGCGCCCAAGCCCTCCAGGCCCACCGCCTTCAGCATGGCGGTCACGCGCGCCGCGTCGGGCCGGCCCAACAGCAGCAAGGGCAGGGCCACGTTTTGCGCCACATCCAGGTGGGGCAGCACGTGGAAAGCCTGAAACACAAAGCCGATTTTTTCCCGCCGCAGTGTCGCGCGCTGGTCGTCGCTTAAAGCGCCCACATCCACGCCGTCCAATTGCACGCTGCCGCTGTCCCAGGGGTCCAAGCCCGCCATGCAGTTGAGAAGGGTCGATTTGCCCACGCCCGATTCGCCCATGAGCGCCACAAACTCGCCCGGCGCTACGCTCAAGCTCACGTGGCTGAACACGGCTGTGCTGCCGTAGTGCTTGGACAGGTCATGTACCTTCAAGGTCATGGCGAGCGCTTCAGAAGGTGGTTCACGGTTTGCAGTACCTGGCTCAGGGCCTGTGGCGCGTCGCAGGCAATCACGTGGCGCTGTGGCATGGAACGCAGCCATGTGATCTGGCGCTTGGCGAGTTGGCGGGTCGCAAAAATACCTTTGTCGCGCAACTCGGCTTGGGGCGAACGGCCGTCGAGCACTTCCCACACCTGGCGGTAGCCCACGCAGCGCATCGAAGGCAGGTCCGGGTGCAGATCGCCGCGCGCGCGCAGGGCTTGCACCTCCTCCACCAGGCCTACCGCCAGCATCTGGTCAAAGCGTTCGGCGATCCGGCTATGTAGCCATGCGCGGTCCATGGGTTCCAGCGAAATCAGGGGCGCTGCATCAGCCACCGCATCGTCAGAGGTGCGGCTTCGGCGGGCATGAAAGTGCGATAAGGGCAAGCCCGAGATGCGAAACACCTCCAGCGCGCGCTGGATGCGCTGGCTGTCGGCGGGCGCCAGACGCGCAGCAGTGACGGGGTCCACGCGCGCCAGTTCGGCATGCAGGGCAGGCCACCCTTGGGCTTGCGCCTGCGCTTCAATCTCGGCGCGGAGGCTGGCGTTGGCAGCCGGCATGGGGTCGATGCCGTCCATGAGTGCTTTGAAGTACAGCATGGTGCCGCCCACCAGCAAGGGCAGTCTGCCGCGCGCACGGATGGCCTGAATCAAGGCCGTGGCATCGTTCACAAACTCGGCTGCGCTGTAGGCTTGCAGTGGGTCGCGGATGTTGATCAAGTGGTGCGGCACCGCAGCCAGTTCGGCAGCGCTGGGTTTGGCCGTGCCCACGTCCATCCCGCAATAGACCAGCGCCGAGTCCACACTGATGATTTCGCAGTCGTGGGCCTGCGCAATGGCCAATGCCGCAGCGGTTTTGCCCGCGGCGGTGGGGCCCGCCAAGCCGATGTGAAAGGGCAGTGCAGTCGAGGTGCTCATGGGTGGTCCGCGCCAGTCCCCAGGTGTTCAGAGGCCACTTTGCGCAAGAGCAACAGCAATCCCGCGCCTGCCACGGTCAAGCCCAGCACCAGCGCAATCCAAAACCCGGCGGCCATCATGGGCTGCGCCGGAAACCACGGCAGTGCCCGCAGCCATTCGGGCGCCCAGTGCGGCGCAATGCCCAGCACATAGCCCAGCGGCAGCGATACCACCCAAAACGCCAGCAATTGCACGCGCATCGGGGCCCGTGTGATCTTGTAGCCGCGAATGGCACCTGCGGTGACGACTTGCGCAGCATCCGACAGTTGAAACACCGCAGCCAGCAGCAAGAGCTCGGCAGTCAACGCAACCACCACCGCATCGTCGGTATAGAGGCTGGAGATCTCGACGCGCCACCAGGCAATGAGGGTCGCTGATACCACTGCCATGGCCAGGCCCAGAGCCACGCCCGTCCAGGCGCGGAAGTGTGCTGCCCGTCCGTCGCCCGCGCCCAGTGCGTGGCCTACGCGGGTCAGCACGGCCACGCTCAAACTCAGCGGCACCATAAAAATCAGCGAGGTGAAGTTCAACGCAATCTGGTGGGCCGCCACCTGGCTGCTACCAAAGCGTGCCACCAGCAAGGCAATCAAGGCAAAGGCGCTGGTCTCTGCAAAATAGGTCACACCAATCGGCAAGCCCAGCTGCAGCAAGCTGCGCAGCTTGGGCAGGTGAGGCCATTCCCACTGCGCCAAGGGCCAGGTGCTGGCAAACGCCGGACTGCGGCGCAGCCACCACAGCAGACCGCCCAAATTGGCCCACACGCACAGCATGGTGGCCCAGGCGCTGCCCAAGCCGCCCTGCGGCGCAAAGCCCCCGTTGCCGAACACCAGTAGCCAGTTAATGAAGATGTTGAGTCCCAAGGCACCGAGTGCCACCACCATCATGGGTTTGGTTTGTCCCAGGCTGGCGCTGTAGCCGTACAGCACACGGTAGGCGGTAAATGCGGGCAGGGCGAAACTGGTGATGCGCACAAAGCCCACCGCCACCGCGTGGGTCACCGGCTCAAGCGCCATCCAGTCAAATACCAGAACGCTAAGCTGCAGAACCGCCGCGCCTATCAGCCCCAGAAACAGGCTTTTCCAAATCGCCTGGCGCACCAGGTGGGGAATCTCATCCAGTTCCTGGGCACCCACATGGTGGGCCACCAGCGGGTTGACCGACATCATGGCGCCCATCAGGGTGATGATGACCATGTTCCACACCGACACCCCGAGCGACACGCCCGCCAGGTCTTGCGCCGTGGTGTGTCCGACCATAGCGACGTC
>CAIYRQ010000229.1 GCA_903928635.1 uncultured beta proteobacterium
ACAACTCGGTGTGGCCTTTTTGGCGTCCGAAGCCTTTGACTTCGGTCACCGTAATGCCCTGGACGCCAATGCTGGAGAGGGCTTCACGCACCTCGTCGAGCTTGAACGGTTTAATGATGGCCGTAACTAACTTCATGTGTTCACCTCAGCTTGAAAAAGAGTGGTTTGCAGGCACACCGGATCACTGCACTGCCTCCCCACGGGTGTGGGAGATGGTCTGAGTTAGCAGAACCCGTGCCAAGTGGGCGATTGCGTTGCATTTCTCCTAGACAAAAGGCGTTTGCAATTCTTATAAATTCCGGTACCATATACTGTACAAAAAACCATATTGCACATAAATGGTGCGTTTTGGTGGGGTTCTTGTAAACGGATGCACTATTACGGGGAGTGGTTGTATGGGACTGTCACTGGTTCAAAGTCGGGTGCTCTTGGGTTTGGAGGCCTTGCAGGTCACCGTCGAGGTTCACATGGCCAACGGCCTGCCTAGCTTTACCTTGGTCGGATTGGCCGACGTAGAGGTCAAAGAGGCGCGGGAGCGGGTGCGCTGCGCCATCCAGAACGCGGGGCTGGAGTTTCCGCACAACAAACGCATCACGGTCAATCTCGCCCCAGCCGACTTGCCCAAAGACTCTGGACGGCTGGATCTGCCTATTGCGCTGGGCATCTTGGCGGCCAGCGGGCAAATTGACGGCGCACGGTTGGCGGACTACGAATTTGCCGGTGAGCTCTCGCTCTCGGGCGCCTTGCGTCCGGTGCGCGGTGCTTTGGCCATGGCGCTGGCCTTGCACACAGCCCGCGTGAACAGCCGTTTGGTGCTGCCGCCTGGCAGCGCCGAGGAAGCGGCATTGGTGCCTGGCGCCCAGGTCTACCGTGCGGTGCATTTGCTCGACGTGGTGCGCCAGTTCGCACCCGAGGGCGCAGTATCTGCACCGGACGCGACCGGCGGCGACGAAGGATGGAATCGGGTGAGCGCGGCAGCCCCGTGCGAGGGCGGTGCTTTGGCCGACCTGGCCGACGTCAAAGGCCAGGCGGGTGCCAAGCGCGCGCTGGAGATTGCGGCCGCCGGAGGCCACAGCCTGTTGCTGGTCGGGCCACCGGGCGCGGGCAAGTCCATGCTGGCGCAGCGTTTTGCGGGGCTGTTGCCGCCCATGTCCACCGACGAGGCGCTGCAAAGCGCGGCCATTGGCAGCTTGAGCGGGCGCTTCGATATTCGCCGCTGGGGCCAGCGCCCTACGGGCAGTCCGCACCATTCGGCCAGCGCGGTGGCCTTGGTCGGTGGCGGCTCGCCGCCCCGACCCGGCGAAATATCACTTGCGCACCACGGGGTGCTATTTCTGGACGAGTTGCCCGAGTTTCCGCGAAGTGCCCTTGAAGCGCTGCGCGAGCCCTTGGAGACCGGCACCATCACTATTTCGCGTGCGGCACGGCGTGCTGAGTTTCCAGCCCGCTTTCAATTGATTGCCGCCATGAACCCCTGCCCCTGTGGCTATCTGGGCGCCACGACGCGGGCTTGCCGCTGCACGCCCGACCAGGTCAGCCGCTACCAGGGCAAGCTCAGTGGCCCGCTCATGGACCGTATTGACCTGCATGTGGAAGTACCTGCCTTGCCCAGCCATGAGCTGCTAGGCGCACCGGCGGGCGAATCCACCAGTGCGATCCGTGCCCGTTGCACCGCTGCAAGAGAGCGCGCCAAGGCCCGTCAGGGCAAAGCCAACCAAGCCCTCAACGGCGGCGACATTGACTTGCAAGTGCGTCTGGAGCCCACGGCGGCCAAATTCTTGAACAGTGCCGCGGCCCAGTTGGGGTGGTCAGCACGCGGCACCCACCGCACGCTGAAGATCGCCCGAACCATTGCCGATCTGGCAGGGTCGGACACCACCACCTTGGGCCATGTGGCCGAAGCCATGCAGTACCGCCGGGCACTGAAAAACGCCTGAGACCGCCATGGCGTGAAGACCCGTTGGCAATCGGCGAGACAATAGGGTGTGATTTCTAGCAGAACTGTCGCTTGATCGATGGCTGCGTTGTCTGCCAACCCGGTACCCCAGCTTCGTGTCTTATTCCCACATCCTGCATGAAATATTTGGCTACGAGCGCTTTCGTGGCCCCCAGCAAGACATCATTGAACACGTGGGCGGTGGCGGCGACGCCTTGGTGCTCATGCCCACCGGCGGCGGCAAATCCCTTTGTTACCAAATTCCGGCCATTGCCCGCCACCGCGCAGGGCAGGGCGTGACTGTGGTTATTTCTCCTCTGATTGCCCTGATGCACGACCAGGTGGGCGCCCTGCACGAGGCCGGGGTGAGCGCGGCATTTCTCAACTCCACGCTTTCGGGCGAAGAGGCCTACCAAGTAGAGCAGCGCATGCTGCGGGGTGACATTACCTTGCTGTACGCGGCACCCGAGCGCGTCACCACGCCGCGTTTTTTGGCGCAGCTTGACGCGCTGTTTGAGCGCGGCAAGCTCAGCTTGTTTGCGATCGACGAAGCGCATTGCGTGAGCCAGTGGGGACATGACTTCCGCCCCGAATACCGGGCACTCACCGTATTGCACGAACGTTTCCCCGGCGTGCCGCGCATGGCGCTCACTGCCACGGCTGACGACTTGACGCGGGCCGACATCCTGGAGCGGCTACAGCTGCAAGAGGCGCGCGCCTTTGTCAGCAGCTTTGACCGGCCCAATATCCGCTACACCATTGTCGAAAAGCGCGATGCCACCACGCAGCTGCTGCGCTTTATCGAACGCGAGCATCCGGACGAGGCCGGGATCGTGTACTGCCAGTCGCGCAAAAAGGTCGAGGACATGGCCCATACCTTGTGCGAGGCGGGCATCGATGCGCTGCCCTACCACGCGGGTTTGGACAGTGCGGTACGCCAGGATCACCAAGACCGTTTTTTGCGCGAAGAAGGCGTCGTCATGGTGGCCACCATTGCCTTCGGCATGGGCATTGACAAGCCGGATGTGCGATTTGTGGCGCATCTCGATATGCCCAAGAACATCGAGGGCTACTACCAGGAGACTGGCCGTGCCGGGCGCGACGGACTGAGCGCCGACGCTTGGATGTGCTACGGCCTGAGCGACGTGGTGAACCAGCGCCGCATGATTGACGAGGGCCCGGCCGAGGAAGAATTCAAGCAATCCATGCGCGGCAAGCTCGAAGCCTTGCTCGGCTTGGCGGAAGCCACGGACTGCCGCCGCACCCGCTTGTTGGCCTACTTTGGCGAAGCCAGTCAGCCTTGCGGCAACTGTGACAACTGTTTGCAGCCTCCCGCCGTTTGGGACGGTACCCAGGCAGCGCAAATGCTCTTGTCCACGATTTACCGGATCGACAAGCTCAGCGGCATCAGCTTTGGCGCAGGGCAACTGATGGACATTGTGCGCGGCAAAAAGACCGAAAAAGTGGCGCAGCACGGGCACGAACGCCTGAGCACCTTTGGCGTGGGCGCCCAATTCAGCGAACTGCAGCTGCGCGGCGTGCTGCGCCAGTTGCTGGCCATGGGGGCGGTCATGGTGGATGTGCAGGCCTTTAATACGCTGGTGTTGACAGCGCAGTCCCGCGCCATTTTGAAGGGCGAGGTGCCGGTGCTGCTGCGCGAATCGGTGTCGCTGCCCAAAGCACCCAAGGGCCGGGTGGCGGCGGGAAGGACGGTTATCAAGGCACCGATTGAGCTGGACGGCTTGGCCATGCAGCGCTATGCCGAACTCAAGGCCTGGCGCGCTGAAGTGGCGCGCGAACACAATTTACCGGCCTATGTGATTTTTCACGACGCCACGCTGGCAGCCATTGCGCAGCGTGCGCCTCAGACCATGGACGATCTGCAAGGAATCAGTGGGATGGGGGTGAAAAAACTGGAAGCCTACGCCCACGAGGTGCTGCGTGTGGTGGGCGTGCCTGGCTGAAAGTCGGCGCACGGGCCCGCAGCGTTGCGCTCAGTGGCGCTGGAAGCTGCTCTCGTACGCCATGGCGGCGCCGCTGAGGGTGTTTTGTAGGCGCTCAATGGCGCGGTGGTGGCGGTGACCGCAGCCTGCGTCAGCCGCGTGCTGGCTGTGGTGCTGCATCAGCGCCTGCAGTTTGGTGCGGCAGACATCGAGTGCACCGGCAAAATTCAGGGCAATGTATGCCGAGTGGTCAGCCCGTGTTTGGCGGTATTCGTCCGACCAGTAGCTGAACAACTGCCACTTGTAGGTGCCTTTTTCGGGCATTGCGATCGGTGTTTTTTGCATAAAAGTCAGGTTTAGGTGGGTCAGGTCACTGACACCCGTGTGTCCAATGTGTCCACCTATCACGCGCCAGCCCCACTGCAGGTTGACATGGGCAGTACCAAATTTACAAAAAGATACAAAAAGGCGTCTGGTAAGGCCATTGTTGGGACTTTTCCAGCGGAAAAAGGGCTTTCACAGGCCCTTTGGACTCCATGCGGGTAAAATCCTCACAGCAGCGCTACAACCAGGCGCCCTCCGATTTGTTGAAAGAATGACCATGTCTGCACACCACGACGCCCACCATGACGCCTCCAACGATGTTGTGGAAGAAATTGTCCCCATGATGCCCATCGTGCTGCCCCTGGCAGGCGCGGTGCTCATGTTTTTGCTGGCGTTCATTGCTGTGACCATGGCCTGATAGGTCCCTGGCACAAAGCAAAACACTCCCTTTTCGCCTCGTTTTTGCGCACCGCCATGGCCCGTTTGCATTTGCGTTTTGCGGCCCATGGCGCTTTGCTTTGTGCCATGTCGCTCGGTGGCGTGGCGTCGCAGGCTGCCGAGGCCTCACCTGCGGCCTGCCCGGCATTGCTGCAAAAAACCTTCAACCGCCTGCAAGACGACGCGCCCCAAAACCTATGCCAGTACGCCGGCAAGGTGCTGCTAGTCGTGAACACTGCCAGCTACTGCGGCTTTACACCGCAGTACGAGGGTCTGGAAAAACTCTATGCCAACTACAGCGCACAGGGCCTGGTGGTGCTAGGATTTCCATCCAACGACTTTGGGCAGCAGGAACCCGGCAAGAGCAAAGAGATTGCTGACTTCTGCTTCAACACCTACGGCGTCAAGTTTCCGATGTTTGAGAAATCGGTCGTTAAGGGCAAGAACGCCAATGCCTTGTTTCAAGAGCTTGCCAAAGCGGGTGGCGGCGAACCCAAATGGAATTTCTACAAATACCTGGTCGGCCGCGACGGCAAGCTGATTGACAGCTATTCCAGCATCACGACGCCCGACAGCGCCTCGCTATTGGGCGACGTGAAAAAAGCGCTCGCCCAACGCTGAGTAGTGGGTCCAGTTTGGCCCATCCTGGGCCCTTCATCAAGTTACTGACGCTTCATCCGGCTCCGCCGGGGCGACACCGCGTGGGTCCATTTGCAGCACGGCCTGCGAGCTGGCGTCCATCATCACGTAGTCGGCGCGGTGCGCGGGCACGGGCAGCTCGTGGCCTTGACGGTTGGTGAAGTACCACACGGCGAGCGCCAATACCCCTAGCACCATTGAGAAGTAAAGCATCAAGCCTTCCGGGCCGATGTAGTCCATCAAACCGCCGGCCAGGGTGGGGCCAATAGTGGCGCCAATCCCGTAGAGCAGTAAGAGTCCGCCGGTGGTTTCCAGCACCTTGGCTGGCTCTATCAAATCGTTGGTGTGCGCCACGCTCAAACCATAGATGGCAAAGGACATGGCGCCGTAAAGCACGCCCAGCAGAATCAAAAAGTTCTCGTACTCGCGCGCCAGGTAAAAGCCCACGGCGGCGAGCATGGCCGAGATGACGCAAATCCAAAACAAGATCCAGCGCCGGTCGTAGCGGTCCGACAAATGCCCCACCGGCCACTGAAAGGCTGCGCCGCTCAGAATCGTGATGGCCATGAACGCTGCGGTGCGGTTGTCGCTAAAGCCCACGCCCTGGCCAAACACGTTGCCCAGACTGTAAAAAGTGCCGTTGATCAGTCCTGAGCCCAGGGCGGCAATAAAGCCGATGGGCGACACCGCAAACAAGGCCAGCAGGTTCATTGACGGCGCTTCGGTCTGGCGCGGCTCGCGAATGGTGGTCATGGTGGTGGGAATCAGCGCAAATGAAAACAGCACCGATACCAGCGCAAACGGCACAAAGCCGAACCGGTCGCCCACCAGGATCAGCCACTGGCCCAGCGCCATGGAAACGCCGCTGACCGCCATGTAGGCCGCAAACACCTTGCCGCGGCTTTCGCGGTCGGCCACCACATTGAGCCAACTCTCAATCACCATATACAACCCGACGATGCACAAGCCCGTCACAAAACGCAGCAGCCCCCAAAACCAAGGATTGGTCCACACCGCATGCAACACCGGCAGCGCCGACGCGACCGAGGCCATCACCGCAAAGGCGCGGATGTATCCCACCCGGCGGATCAGCACGGGGCAGGCATAGGTGCCGTAGACAAAACCCGCAAAGTAGGCCGACATGATCATGCCGGTGACCAGTACCGAATATTTGGCAAAACCCGCCTGCGCGCCAATGGCTACCGACAAGAGCGCGATTCCCACCACCAGCATGCTCACCCCGCTCAGCAGGGAGGCCAGGGGCCAGGCCAGGGAGCGGTTGAAGGTGGTGTTCATGGATGAGGCCGGTCAAAAATGGGCGCTTGCGCGAGGGTAGCCATGTTGACACAGCGCGCTGACGGCAAACGCCGTGAATGCGACGCTGGTGGACAGGTTCGGCTTACGAAGGTCGTAAAAAGCCGATTAATCGTCGTATAGGTGCTACACCAGCCGGTGGCGTGGGGCTACAGTGCGCCAGCATAGTGTCACCTTTTTCTATTGGATGGATGCATGGCCGCAACGCCTTTTGAGACCCAAGCGCGCATTGACCTGGCCGCCGCCTTTCGCTGGGCCGCGCGCTGGGACATGCATGAGTCCATTGCCAACCACTTCAGTGTGGCGGTCTCGGACGACGGCGCGCGCTTTCTGCTCAACCCCGTGGGCAGCCATTTCTCGCGTATCCGCGCCAGCGACCTGCTGCTCATCGACAGCCAGCAGCCTGCGGCCCCCCAGGGCGCCAATGCGCCCGACCCGACTGCCTGGAATTTGCACGCCGAGTTGCACCGGCGTCTGCCTCAGGCGCGCTGCATATTGCATACCCACATGCACTACGCCACCACGCTGTGCTGCCTGCAAGACTTTGAATGGATGGCATTGGATCAAAACGCCTGTCGCTTTCATGGGCGTATTGCGTACGACCGCGACTACGCGGGTATGGCGCTGGATGCTTCCGAGGGCCAGCGCGTTGCGGGCTTGCTCGGCGAAGGAAAAAACGTGCTGTTTATGGGCAACCACGGCGTGATCGTGGTGGGACAGACGGTAGCCCATGCGCTCGACTCGCTGTACTACCTCGAGCGCGCTGCCAAACTGCAAGTGCTGGCCTTGTCCACCGGGCGCCCGTTGGCACTCATCCCAGAGCCTTTGGCAGCGCTGGCCTGCGCACAATGGAACGATTACCCCACCGATTACTGCGATCTGCACCTCGCAGCCTTGAAACAAATCCTTGACCACGAAGAACCGGAGTACACAACATGAATCCCAACGTCATCATTACCTGCGCACTTACCGGAGCGGGCGACACCGCCGCCAAAAGCCCCCATGTGCCCGTCACGCCAACCCAAATCGCAGCCGCTGCGGTAGAGGCCGCCAAGGCCGGGGCGACCGTGGTGCATTGCCATGTGCGCAACCCACAGACCGGCAGATTCAGCCGCGATCCGGCGCTTTATGCCGAGGTGATGGACCGCATCCGCGACACCGGCGTAGACATCATCGTCAACCTCACCGCCGGCATGGGGGGCGACTTGGACATCGGCCCCGGCGAGAACCCCATGGCCTTCGGTCCCGCTACCGATCTGATTGGCCCCATGGCGCGTCTGATTCATGTCGAGCAATTGCTGCCCGAAATTTGCACCCTGGACTGCGGCACGCTGAACTTTGGCGATGGCGACACGATTTATGTGTCCACCCCTGCTGCCCTGCGTGCCGGTGCCAAGCGCATCACCGAGCTCGGCGTGAAAGCGGAACTTGAAATTTTTGACACCGGCCACCTGTGGTTTGCCAAGCAGATGATGAAAGAGGGCCTACTGGACAACCCGCTGTTCCAACTGTGCCTGGGCATACCCTGGGGCGCACCGGCTGACACCACCACCATGAAAGCCATGGTCGACAACCTGCCGCCAGGCGTGGTGTGGTCGGGCTTTGGCATTGGCCGCACCCAAATGCCCATGGCTGCG
>CAIYRQ010000230.1 GCA_903928635.1 uncultured beta proteobacterium
GGCGTTCACGCACCTGCTCAATCTCCAGACCCACGTAGTGGCTATTGAGGAAATTAGCCGCTTCGACCAGCTGAGACTGCGAATGATCGACCTCGGTGTAAATCACCCGGTTTTGCACATCGCCGTCGGGCGAAACGATGATGACCAGGACACGGCGCTCCGACAGGCGCAAAAACTCCATATGGCGAAACGCGGTGGTGCGGCGCGGCGCCATCACCACCCCCACAAACTGCGACAGGTTGGATAGCAGGTTGGCGGCGTTGGAGATGACTTTTTGCGGCTGGTCAGGCGCAAGGATGTGGCCGCCTAACTGCTGCGGCTGCACGGTGAGCATGGTGTCAACGAAGAGCCGGTAGCCCCGCGCCGTGGGCACCCGCCCGGCCGAGGTATGGGGGCTGACGATCAGGCCCAGTTCTTCCAGATCGGACATGACGTTGCGGATGGTGGCGGGCGACAATTCCAGGCCTGATGCCTTGGAAAGCGTTCTGCTCCCCACCGGCTGTCCGTCGGCAATGTAGCGTTCCACCAGCGCTTTGAGCAACAACTTGGAGCGATCGTCGAGCATCGCCACATTTTAGTGATGTAATTTGCCCCATGGCCGCCCCCCAGAAATCCCTGTTCAAACACCTTGCCCTGATCGGCAAGTACCAGACCAGCCACTCGGCCGTGGCGGTGGCTGCCTCGCGCGCCGCGCTGGATGCCATTGCGCACTTTCTGATGGACCAGGGCTGCGAGGTCTCCATTGAAGCCGACACCGCTAACCATTTAGGGCTGACGAATTACACGGCGCTGGACGTGCCGTCGATTGGACGCCAGTGCGATCTGTGCCTGGTCGTGGGCGGCGACGGCACCATGCTGGGTATTGGGCGCCAATTGGCGGAGTTCAAAGTGCCACTGATTGGCATCAACCAGGGCCGTCTGGGCTTTATCACCGACATTCCGCTGGACCACTACGCCTCGGCGCTGGCGCCTATGCTCAAAGGCAACTACGAGGTCGACGACCGCAGCCTGATCCATGCCGAAGTCATGCGCGACGGGCGCTGCGTGTTTTCTGCGCTCGCCATGAACGACGTGGTGGTGAACCGGGGCGCAACGTCTGGCATGGTGGAGTTGCGCATTGAAGTGGACGGCCACTTTGTGGCCAGCCAGCGCGCCGACGGCCTGATTGTGGCCACCCCCACCGGCTCCACCGCCTACGCCCTTTCGGCGGGCGGACCGCTGATGCACCCGTCCACGCCGGGCTGGGTCTTGGTGCCCATCGCGCCGCACACCCTGTCCAACCGGCCCTTGGTGCTGTCCCACGCCTCAGAAATCGCGATTGAAATCGTCGCCGGCCGCGATGCCAGCGCCAACTTTGACATGCAGTCGCTGGCCACCTTGATGCACGGAGACCGTATCGTGCTGCGACGCTCAGAACACCGCGTGCAGTTCCTGCACCCCAAAGGCTGGACCTATTTCGACACCCTGCGTCAGAAATTGCATTGGAACGAGGGAGTGGCATAAACCGTGGGCCTCAAACGCATTGTGCTGCGCGACTTTGTCATCGTCGCAGCCCTAGATCTGGAACTTGGGGCGGGCTTTACGGTTTTGACTGGCGAGACCGGGGCGGGCAAATCCATCTTGATTGATGCCTTGCAACTCGTCACCGGCGCCCGCGCGGATGCAGGCCTGGTGCGCGAAGGTGCCCAGCGGACCGAAGTCAGTGCGGAATTTGACCTCCCGGCAATCCTGGAGCCCTTTCTGACGGAGGCCGGGTTCGATACCCATGACGGCTTGCTGCTGCGACGCAGCGTCGACCTGAGCGGCAAAAGCCGCGCTTGGGTGAACGGCAGCCCGGCGACAGCGCAACAGCTACGCCATATCGGCGAACAGTTGTTCGACATCCATGGCCAGCATGCCTGGCAAAGCCTCACGCGCGCCGAAGCGGTGAGAGACCTCTTGGACGGCTACGGTCGTATCGCCACCGCCACCTTGAACACGCTGTGGCAGCGCTGGCGTCAGGCTCAGGGCACACTGACCACAGCGCAACAGGCACAAGAGGCCTTGCAACGCGACCGCGAGCGGCTGGCTTGGCAAATTGGCGAAGTTGACAAGCTCAACCCCATAGCGGACGAGTGGGAGAGCTTGAACGCCAGCCACAGCCGCCTGGCCCACAGCCAAACGCTGCTGGAGGCCACCGAGTCAGCCTTGGCCCTGCTGGAGGATGCCGACGAACCTGCCATCGCACTATTGAACAGCGCGCTGCAGCAACTGCAAAAGCAGCTGCACCTCGAGCCCGAATTTCAAGGACCCGGCGACGTTATTGCATCCGCCATTGCGCAGATCGAGGACGCCGCCCACACCTTGCGCGTCTACCAGCGGCACATGGAGCCCGACCCCGATCGTCTGGCCGAGCTCGACGCCCGCCTCGCGCTGTGGGTGGCATTGGCACGCCGTTACAAGCGTGCCCCGGCCGAACTTCCCATTGCGCTGGCCGAATGGAGGGCGGAGTTGGCGCAGTTGGATGCAGCAGCTGACCTGGACAAGCTGCAACGCGAGGCCGATGCAGCGCACGCCGCTTTCATGCAGGAAGCCAAGCGAGTCTCCAAGGCGCGGACGGCGACAGCACCTCAACTGGCACGCGCGATTACCGAGGCCATGCAAGGCCTGGGCATGCAGGGCGGCCAGTTTGTGGTGCAGCTCGACGCATTGGCGCAACCACAGCAAAGCGGACTGGAAGAAGTCGTGTTTTTAGTGGCAGGCCACGTGGGCAGCACGCCGCGCCCGGTCGCCAAGGTGGCCTCGGGCGGCGAACTGTCGCGCATCGCACTGGCCATTGCGGTGTCCACCAGCCAGCTGGGAACTGCACAGACCCTGATATTTGATGAAGTTGATGCTGGCGTCGGCGGCGCCGTGGCACACACCGTGGGCCAGCTCATGCGCCAGCTCGGGCGTGACCGGCAGGTGATGGCGGTGACGCATTTGCCCCAGGTGGCTGCCTGCGCCGACCGGCACTGGGTGGTGTCCAAACACTTGCAGGGCAGCAGCACGGTGAGCAGCGTGGCGGAAGTGCTGGCCGAGTCGCGCACGGCAGAAATTGCCCGCATGCTGGGCGGCGACATTGGGTCATCCACCACCGTGGCCCACGCCAAAGAAATGCTTAAAAAGGCCTCTTTATGACGACTGCCCCCATGGAGCTGGTGCTGATCACTGGCATGTCCGGGTCCGGCAAGTCCGTGGCATTGCACGCACTCGAGGACGCGGGCTTTTATTGTGTGGACAACCTGCCTCCTGAACTGCTGATGTACTTCGTGGCTCTGGAGCGCCAGCACGCTGCCACCCGTGTCGCGATCGCCATGGACGTGCGCAGCGCCACTTCGCTGCCACTGGTGCCCGAGCAGCTTGCGCAGCTGCGCGCCATGGGCTTGAGTGTCAAATCCTTGTTTTTGGATGCGAGTACCGACACGCTGGTGCGTCGCTACTCGGAAACGCGGCGCAAGCATCCCTTATCCCAAATTGACAGCGCACACGCGCGCACCGATCAGCACCATGCCTTGGTGGACGCCATTGAGCTGGAGCGTAGCCTCATGGAGGCGATTCGCACTCATTCGCACGTCATTGACTCAAGCATGATCCGCGCTGCCCAATTGCAGGGTTACGTCAAAGCGTTGATCGGCTCGCCGCCGGCACAGCTGACACTGGTGTTTGAATCTTTTGCCTTCAAGCGCGGAGTGCCGGCAGACGCCGACTATGTGTTTGACGTGCGCATGCTGCCCAACCCCCATTACGAGCGTGACCTCAAGGAGCAGACCGGGCGCGATGCGGCCGTGGCCTCCTTTTTGGCTGCGCAGCCCGAAGCGCAGCACATGCGGGATCAGATCACCGAATTTTTGACGCATTGGCTGCCAGCGATGGCGCGTGACCACCGCAGTTACGTGACCGTCGCGATTGGCTGCACCGGCGGCCAACACCGTTCGGTTTATTTGGTAGAGCAGCTCGCGCAGCACTTTAGCGCCGACTGGGTCACGCTGAAGCGCCACCGCGAGCTCGACGGTTTGGCTGTTACACCAAAGACCTAACGTCGCGGCGCAACGAGACCTTAGCCTCGTTCCAACAATTTCCGAATCGGTGCGGGCAAGCCCAGGGCCGGCCATTGCGCAGCGCCCACCCACCGCCCCGGCAAACCGTCAAGTTCGGCGTCGCGACTGAGCTGCAAGCGCCAGGGGTGCAAATGCAAGTCTTTGTGGGTCAGCACATGCACAAAAGTCGGATCGGCCTGTAATGCAACCCGCTGGGAGTGCGTCAGCGACGCCCGCAGTTCGGATTCGGAATCGAAGAGAGGGAAACACTGCAAGCCAGCCCACACTCCGGGGGTGGGACGGGGCGCAAGCCACACTGCGCCGTCGGCCGACTGCCCCCACAGCAGCCATAGGGACTGGCTGGACCGTTTGAGCTTGCGACTGCGCACCGGATAACGCTCGGGGTCGCCGTCGGCCTGGGCGCGACAGTCTGGCATCAAGGGGCACAGCAAACAGGCCGGCTTTTTAGGCAGGCACACGGTTGCGCCCAAGTCCATCATGCCCTGGGTGTAGCGCGCCATGGTATGGGGCGCGACCTGAGGGGCTGGCAGCAAGCCCGTCGTCGCATCCCACAGGCGGCGCTCCTGGGCAGCCTGGGCCAAGTCGCCGTCAAAGCCCAAAACCCGCGTGACCACGCGTTTGACATTGGCATCCAATATGGCAACCCGTTCGCCAAAGCACAGCGAGGAAATAGCCGCCGCCGTGGAACGTCCGATGCCAGGCAGCGTCACCAGCAGATCGGCAGTGCGCGGAAACACTCCGCCGTGCATTTCGACTACCGCTTGCGCACAGCGATGCAGATTGCGCGCCCGGCTGTAGTAGCCCAGGCCGCTCCACAAGCCCAGCACCTCATCCAAACTGGCGGCAGCCAGGTGTTGCACCGTAGGCATCGCAGTCAAAAACCGGTCGAAATACCCCAAAACCGTAGCCACCTGGGTCTGCTGCAGCATGATCTCCGAAAGCCACACGCGGTAGGGATCTTGTGTGTTTTGCCAGGGCAGGCTGTTTCGCCCATGGTTCTTTTGCCAGGCCACCACCTTGGCAGCCAACTCGCCCTCAGGCAAAGTCTTGCTCATCGCTTCTGGCATACCGGACAAAAGAAGGTCGAGCGCTGGCCCTGGCGAATGGTTCGTATGGGGCTGCCACACGCGCGGCAGGGCAATCCGGCGCGGCCATACACCGCTGCCTCCAGCTGAAAGTGCCCGGACTCACCCTGTGCGTTTGAAAAATCACGCAGCGTGCTCCCGCCCTTCTCCACCGCCCTGGCCAACACGGTGCGAACCGCCGCATGCAGCAGCGCAATGCGCGGCCGACTGACATTGCAAGCCCGCGTGGTGGGACGGATGCCGGCGATAAACAAGGCCTCGGAGGCATAAATATTGCCAACGCCGACCACCGTGTCACCTGCCAGCAGTACTTGTTTGATGGGCGCACTGCGTTTTTTGAGCGCTTTGCAAAAGTCCTCTAAGTGAAAGGCATCGCCCAAGGGCTCCACGCCGAGCTTGCCCAGCAGCTTCTGGGCCTGGGGGCTGCTTTCGCCATCGGCGAAAACCACGGCACCAAAGCGACGCGGGTCGTTCAGGCGCAGCGCGCCCTGCGAAGTATTCAAAGTGAAATGATCGTGCTTTCCCGCCGGGCCCGGGTTGACGGTGAATGTGACGCTGCCTGACATGCCCAGGTGCAAGAGCAACAGGCCACGCTCCAAATCCAGCAGCAGGTATTTGCCCCGGCGGCGCACCCCCAGCACTTTTTGACCGCACAGCGACTCGGTGCTGCAGCCCAAAGGCCAACGCAAAGGCTTGCCCATGTCCACCAATTCAATGCGTGCACCGGCGATTCGGTCAGCAAAACTCAGGCGCGTCACTTCGACTTCGGGTAATTCAGGCATGGAGCTCGATAAATGGGGGGTGGATTATTATGGTGGCATGCCACGTTTGCCTCACATTGTCTTCTCCTGCTGCATGTTGCTTGCTTCTTGGGGACAAGCCCAGGCGGCCGAGGCCGACACGGCAGTTTCGCCACAAAATTCGCAGCTTACGTCTGACCTTTTTTACCAGCTCCTGGTCAGCGAGCTGAGTTTGCAAAATGAGGACGTTGCCTCCGCTTACGGGCTGATGTTGGATGCAGCACGGCGGGTGCCGGACGCGGTGCTGTTTCAACGTGCAGTAGAGATCGCCCTGCGAGGTCGGGATGCCAATGCGGCCCTCCAAGCAGGTAAAGCATGGCAACAGGCCCTGCCGGATTCTCCCGAGGCCGATCGCTATTTGCTCCAACTGTTAGTCGGCCTGAACAAACTGGCTGAAGCGCTGGCTCCCACCCAACGCATTCTGGCCCGGGCACAGGGCGCTGATCGAGGCGCAACCCTCATTTTTGTCAGCCGCTTTTTTATTCGGGCAAGCGATAAGGCAGCCGCTGCGGAGGTGCTTGAAAAAGCGCTGGCCTCTGACCTCGTCCATGCCAAAACCGGACCGGTGGCTTGGGCTATGGTTGGTAATTTGCGCCTTCTTGCCAAAGACAACGCAGCCGCCATGGCCGCGGCCCGCAAAGGCGCTGCGTTCAATGCGCTCTCGGAAGAGATTGCACTGCTGTGTGTGAATTTGCTGGATTCTGACTTTGAAGGAGCGCAAACCCTTTTGAATCCTTATTTGGCGGCCAAGCCAGCGCCTGATATTCGCATGGGCTATGTGCGCAAATTGCTGGAGCTGCAGCGCTACGCTGAGGCGCTGTCGCAACTTGAA
>CAIYRQ010000231.1 GCA_903928635.1 uncultured beta proteobacterium
CATGGACTCAACCTTGTCGCGAAACGCCGATGCGCTGTGCAATCGGGCGACTTCGTACTCGTCTTTGTAGGCCATGAGCTTGAACAGGTAGCGAGCGACCGCGAAGGTCAAGGACAAGGATTCAGCACCACCTAAAGCCTGCTCGGTGCTATGCACACGCGCCACAAAGTCGGTGTACCGACGGGCATACGCTGCGTTCTGGTAGCCCGCCAAAAACACGGCACGCTCTTGCACAAAGGCGTCTAACGACGCGGCATTGTCTTGCGGTGCGCGCACCCATTGCACGGTGTGGGCCGGCTGCAGCGCGCGCGCCACGGCTGCAGGGTCGTGCGCCGCGCGGCGGCCCCATTGGAAGGCTGCTTTGTTTTTGTCCACCGCCACGGCGTTGAGTTCCATGGCGCGCAGGATGGACGCCTCTTGCAAAGGTATCCACCCCTTTTGCCAGGCAAACCCCAGCATCACCGGGTTGGTAAAGATGCTGTCGCCCAGCAACTGGCTGGCAATGCCTTCGGCATCCACACAACCGAGCGCGCTGGGGTCTTGGAGGGTGTCTGCAATGTGGGCGATGCACGCCTCGCCAGGATTGCTCCAGTTGGCGTTTTTCACAAAGGCGGCTGTGGGCGCGCTGTGGCTGTTCATGACGACATGGCTTCTTCCTGCGCGCAGGCGCAGGGAGGTTTCTTTGCCCGCCGTGACAATCGGGTCGCAGCCGATGACCAGGTCAGCACAGGCCATACCGACGCGGGTGGTGCGAATCGCGTCTTGGGTTTGACCGATCAGTACATGGCTCCAAGTGGCGCCGCCTTTTTGGGCCAGGCCTCCTGCGTCCTGGGTGACGATCCCTTTGCCTTCCATGTGCGCAGCCACGCCGAGTAATTGGCCGATGGTGATCACGCCCGTACCGCCCACGCCCGCCACCACGAGTCCCCACACGCCGTCATGGGCAGTCGCCAGATCGGCAGTGGGTGGCGCGGCAATGGCCTCGGCTTGCTGCGCGCTGGCAGGTGCCGCGCCTTTTTTCTTACGCAAGCTACCGCCTTCCACAGTGACAAAGCTGGGGCAAAAACCTTTGACGCAGGAGATGTCTTTGTTGCAGGTGCTTTGGTTGATTTGGCGCTTACGGCCAAAGTTAGTCTCCAGTGGTTCGACGCTGATGCAGTTGCTCTGCACCCCGCAGTCGCCACAACCTTCGCAGACCAGCTCGTTAATCACCACGCGCACCGCAGGATCCACCAAGGTGCCGCGCTTGCGGCGGCGACGTTTTTCAGTGGCGCAGGTTTGGTCGTAAATGATGACCGTAGTGCCCGCAATCGTGCGGAATTCGCGCTGAATGCGTTCTAACGCATCGCGGTGCTCCACCGACACGCCCACCGGCAAGTCGCGAACGTCGGCGTATTTTTCAGGCTCGTCGGTCACCACGACGATGCGCTGCGCCCCCTCGGCGCGCATGCTCTGTGCAATTTGCACCACGCTGTGGCCTTCAGGGCGCTCGCCCACTTGCTGGCCGCCGGTCATGGCGACCGCATCGTTGTACAAAATTTTGTAAGTAATGTTGACGCCTGCCGCGATCGATTGGCGTACGGCCAGCAGGCCACTGTGGAAATAGGTGCCGTCGCCCAGGTTGGCGAACATGTGCTGGTCATGCACAAAGGGCTGCTGACCCACCCAGGGAACGCCCTCGCCACCCATTTGGGTAAAGCCCACGGTAGCCCGGTCCATCCAGATGGTCATGAAGTGGCAACCAATGCCCGCCATAGCGCGGGAACCCTCGGGCACCAGCGTGCTGGTGTTGTGCGGGCAGCCGGAGCAAAACCACGGTTGCCTATCGGTGGGAGGTGCGCCGAGCTGCAAACTCGTCATGGAGCGCTCTTTGGCGTCCAGGATGGCGATGTGCGCATCCATCCGCGCCGCTACATCGGCATCCACGCCGATGCGCTTCAAGCGCTGGGCGATCGCCCGCGCGATCAAGGCGGGCGACAGATCGGCGTTGGCGCGCAACAGGGTGTTGGCGCTCGGGTTGGGCATGGACCACTCACCACCGCCACCAAACCCGTCTTGGCTGTCCATCTCGTTGAACTTACCCAGCACACGAGGCCGCACATCAGCGCGCCAGTTGTACAGCTCTTCTTTGAGCTGGTATTCAATAACCTGGCGCTTTTCCTCCACCACCAGTATTTCTTGCAGGCCGGTGGCAAATTCGCGGGTGAGCTGGGCTTCCAGCGGCCAGACCACAGCGACCTTGTGCAAGCGAATGCCCACGCGCTGGCAGGTTGCGTCGTCCAGACCCAAGTCGCTGAGCGCCTGGCGGGTATCGTTGAATGCCTTGCCGCTGGCCATCAGGCCCAGGCGGTCCTTGGGGCCTTGGATCACGTTGTAGTTCAGACGGTTGGCGCGGATATAGGCCAGCGCCGCATACCACTTGGTGTCAAACAGACGCGCTTCTTGTTCCAAGGCCGCGTCGGGCCAGCGCACGTGCACGCCGCCGGGCGGCATGGCGAAATCGGTGGGCAGCTGGATGCGCACCCTGTCGGGATCGACGTCGACCGAGGCGCTGGACTCGACGATTTCTTGAATGGTCTTCATGCCCGCCCACACGCCCGAGAAGCGACTCATGGCAAAGGCATGCACGCCCAGGTCCAGCACGTCTTGCACGCTGGTCGGGAAAAAGACGGGTGTACCGCAGGCCTTGAAGATGTGGTCGCTCTGGTGCGCTGCCGTGGAGCTCTTGGCCACGTGGTCGTCCCCCGCTACCGCAATCACCCCGCCCCAAGGCGTGGTGCCAGCCATATTGGCATGCTTAAAAACATCGGAGCAACGGTCCACGCCTGGGCCTTTGCCGTACCAAATGCCAAATACGCCGTCGTATTTGTTCACACCCGGCGGCGCAAAGCCCAGTTGCTGCGTACCCCACAAGGCGGTGGCGGCGAGCTCTTCGTTGACGCCAGGTTGAAACACCACATGGTGTTCTTTCAGGTGCGCTTGTGCTTTTTGCAGCGCCTGATCGTAATTCCCCAAGGGTGAACCCCGGTAGCCGCTGATGAAGCCCGCGGTGTTTTTGCCGGCCGCCAGGTCGCGCACCCGTTGCAGCATGGGCAGGCGCACCAGGGCTTGCACACCGCTCATGAACGCGGTGCCGGAGTTAAGGGTGTATTTGTCGTCGAGGCTGACGTCGGGGTGCGCAGCTTGAAGATGCGCAGGGCTCACGGGGGCGTTCATGGTCTGAAGTCTCCTTCAATAGTCAGCCGGTATAGGGGTTGTCGAAGCCCAAGCGCGCAAGGATCTCGGATTCGCGCAGTTCCATCACCTGCGCATCTTCGTCCAGCTCGTGGTCCCAGCCCTGGGCATGAAGGGCGCCGTGAACGATGAGGTGGGCGTAGTGCGCTTGCAGCGTCTTGCCCTGCTCCTGCGCCTCTTTGGCTACCACGGGCGCGCACAGCACCAGGTCGGCGGTTACCACCGGCTCTTGCGTGTAATCGAAGGTGAGCACGTTGGTCGCGTAGTCCTTGTCGCGGTATTCGCGGTTTAGCTCTTGCCCCTCCGCGGCGTCCACGATACGTACCGTGATTTCAGCGTCGCTGGCCAGGGCGCTTCGCAACCAGCGGGTGACTTTGTGGCGGGGCAGCGCCGCGCGGTGGATTTCGGCGCCGTTCAGTTTGCCAAATTGCAGCGACAGGGTGAGTGCGTGGAGCATGGGTTTACAGCGTGGTTTTGCTTCGGGGGGCGCGTGTTTTAGGCAGCGCGGTACGGGGCAGTTCGACCTCCGGCTCAGGCAGCACCTGGTTGAGGCTCAGGGCGAGCGCAATTTCTTCCTGAGCGCGCGCGGCGTCATAAGCATCCACGATGCGCGCGACCAAGGGGTGGCGCACGATGTCTGCGCTCGTCAGGCGGGTGATCGCAATGCCATCAACACGGCGCAAAGTGCGTTCCGCATCGATCAGGCCGCTGAGCTGCGTTTTGGGCAGGTCAATTTGGCTCACGTCGCCGGTAATTACCACCCGGGTGCCAAAGCCGATGCGCGTCAGAAACATCTTCATTTGCTCGGGCGTGGTGTTTTGCGCTTCGTCCAAAATCACAAAGGCATTGTTCAGCGTGCGCCCGCGCATGAAGGCCAGCGGCGCAATCTCGAGCGCCTGGCGCTCAAACGCTTTTTGCACCTGCTCGAAGCCCATGAGGTCGTAGAGCGCGTCATAGAGCGGACGCAAGTAGGGATCGACTTTTTGGTTCAAGTCGCCGGGCAAAAAGCCCAGCCGCTCGCCTGCTTCCACCGCCGGACGGGTCAATACGATGCGCTGTACCGCACTGCGCTGCAAAGCGTCCACGGCCGCAGCCACCGCGAGATAGGTTTTGCCGGTACCCGCCGGGCCAATGCCGATGGTGATGTCGTGACTCGCGATGTTGTCCAAATACAGGGCCTGGTTGGTGCTGCGCGGTTTCAGGTCGGCGCGCCGGGTGGTCAAGGTGGGGCCGTCATGCAGCTCGGCAGAGCCATCGCCCGACAACATCAATTGCACGGTCGCCGCCGGAATGGCGCGCGCAGCTATTTCGTACATGGCCTGCAGCACATCCATGGCGCGCTGAGCCTGGACTTTGGGGCCATCCACCTTGAATTGCTCATGGCGGTGCGCGATGCGCACACCGAGAGCGGTCTCGATGGTGCGCAGGTGCTCATCGGTCGGGCCGCACAGATGGGACAGGCGGCTGTTATTGAGCGGCGTGAAGAGGTGTCTGAGAATCAAGTCGATAATTCCGGGCTGGGGTGAGGGAGGGCGCGCACCAAGCGAGCGCACCGCATGCCCGATGATAGGCATTTACACAGAAGGCAGCGCATGATCGGCAAACTCACAGGTACCTTAAGCGACAAAAATCCCCCGGAGGTGATGGTGGACTGTGGCGGCGTAGGCTATGAGGTGCAAGTGCCCATGAGCACCTTTTACAACCTGCCGGCGCTGGGCGAGCGGGTTTCGCTGCTGACGCATTTTGTGGTCCGCGAGGATGCGCAAATTTTGTACGGATTCGGCACGGCGCAGGAACGCGCTGCCTTTCGCGAGTTGATCAAAATCTCTGGCGTGGGCCCACGCACCGCCTTGTCGGTGCTCTCCGGCATGGGTGTGGCGGATCTGGCGCAGGCCATTACGCTGCAGGAGCCGGGACGACTGACCAAGGTACCCGGCATTGGCGTCAAGACGGCGCAGCGTCTGCTGCTGGAGCTCAAAGGCAAGCTCGGTGCTGATATGGGAGCGCCCCTTGGCGCGAGCAGTGGTGCGCAGTCAGACATCCTGCAGGCGCTGCTGGCCCTGGGCTACAACGACAAGGAAGCGGCGTTGGCACTGAAGGCTTTACCGGCAGACGTGGGTGTGAGTGATGGCATCAAGCTCGCGCTCAAGGCCTTGGCCCGCTAAATTCCCGCGCAATAAAAAAGCCCCGCCAGACTTGCGTCGAGCGGGGCTTTTTGTTGGTGGCGCAGCCCAAAGGGACTGCGCTGAACCGGCGTGGACTTACATGCCCATGCCGCCCATTCCACCCATACCGCCCATGTCACCACCGCCCATGCCACCCATGCCGCCTGCGGAGTCATCCTTAGGGGCTTCAGCGATCATGCACTCGGTCGTCAGCATCAAAGAGGCCACCGATGCTGCGTTTTGCAATGCAGTGCGGGTCACTTTGGTGGGGTCCAGAATACCCATTTCGATCATGTCGCCGTAGGTGTCGTTGGCAGCATTGAAGCCGTAGTTGCCCTTACCGGCCAACACAGCAGCCACCACCACAGAGGCTTCGCCGCCTGCGTTGTAAACGATTTCGCGCAGGGGAGCTTCGATGGCTTTCATCACCAGCTTGATGCCGGCGTCTTGGTCAGCGTTGGCACCCTTGATTTCGCCCACAGCTTGCTTGGCGCGCAGCAGAGCCACACCGCCACCAGCCACGATGCCTTCTTCCACGGCAGCGCGGGTAGCGTGCAGTGCATCTTCAACGCGGGCTTTCTTCTCTTTCATTTCAACTTCAGTTGCTGCGCCCACTTTGATAACGGCAACGCCGCCAGCCAGTTTAGCG
>CAIYRQ010000232.1 GCA_903928635.1 uncultured beta proteobacterium
CTTGGCGGTTTTGCCGATCACCACCGCCAACTCGCACTCGTAGTGCATGAACTTCACCTCGTTCGGGCGCAGCGTGTGTTCGTGGTGCCCGATCAAGCCGGCTTCGCCTTTGACAAACACCAGCGGTTCTTTAGGCGGCTCTTTGAAGGCCAGCTCTTTGGCGTGGTCGGCATAGTTCAAGCCCAGCGCCAGCACCGTGCGCGGGCGCGCCACCGGGGCCAAAGGCGGTAGCCAACGCACGGCGTCAAAGGCGACGCAGCGTCCATCGTCCAGCAGCAATTGGCCGTCGCGCTCGGTCGCGTCGTGGGTCTGGTGTTGGTAAATCACGCGTGCGTGTTTCATGCCACGGCTCCGATCAAGTGATGGCGCAAGACGCCCAAGCCCGGCACGCCGGGCGCATGGATGTCCACCACGTCGCCCACCACGGCCTGCGGGCGACGTCCGGCTTCAGGGCCATCGTGGCACACGTCCAACCCCAGCATCAACACATCGCCGGCTTGCAAGGTCATGAACTCGCCCACATCGGCCAACAGCTGTGGCAGCAGGCGACGCATCTGGCCGAGCTGCACCGTTTGGCACAACGTGCCGTTGATGCGCACTTCCAGCGTGATGGCGTTGGGGTCTGGCAAGTCGGCCGCGGGCAGCAACTGCGCGCCGATACCCAAAAAGCCGTCGATGCATTTGTATTTCACGGGTGGGCGGTAAAAGCCTTGCTCGGCCACGCTGTGCGGCACCGACAGGTCGTTGAGCAGCAGATAGCCGCGCAGCGCGCCTTGCTCGCTCAGCACCACCCCGAGGGTGGCGCCGATTTCCACCGCTGGCAGGTGAGACGGCACGGCAATGGCGTGCTCGCTCAAGGTCCAGGTGTTGGCGGTCTTGATGTAGAGCACCGGCGCTTTGGGCGGCGCTTGGTAGGGCGCACTGACCATGAGCGGCGCGGCCGCTTGCCATTCGGCCTGGCTGTTGAGCAAGACGCCGTAGACCGTGCCGTGAATGGGCAGGTCGGGTGAGGGGATGTGGGCGGTCATAGGTCTGGGGGTAAAGGGTGGGCGGCGTTGCGTTCAGTCGGTCGGCGGCAGGTCGAGCGCAATCACCTCGTCGAGCAAGGCATACAGCTGAGCCAGTTTGGTTTTGCCCAGGTGCTGCTCCATGGTTTGGTAGTGCGCTTCGATGGTGTGTGACAAGGTGTCCACGCGTTGCAGCCCCAAGGCGGTGGGTCTCACCACGGTGCGGCGTTGGTCGCTGGCATCGCGTTGGCGCTGCACCAGGCCATCGCGCTCCATGCGTGTCAACACGCCGCTTAGGCTCGGGCCGGTGATGAAGGCCTCGCGCCCAATGCGTCCGGTTTCCACGCCTTGGCCGCCGTTGCCGTGGTCTTCGCCCAGCACCCGCAACACCCGCCATTGCTGGTCGCTCAGACCATGGCTGCGCAAGCCGGGGCGGGTGTGGGCCATCACCGATTCGCGCGCTTGCAGCAGCAAACGCGGCAGGTTGCGATGGGCGAAGGGTTGGCGCATGGGTGGCAACAGGGGGTTGAAATTTATTTAACATGTTAAGTGAATGGTTGGCGTAGACCAAGCCCTGAAGCGGCGTTGCCGCCTGGGATTTACCCTTGAAATTTCGAATTTCATTTGAAAGACGAGATGTTTCACCGGTCACAAACTGATTGGCCGTTAATGCGGTAGTTCCGACTTTCACCTTACAGATGCCGGCTGTAGGCTGGTCAGCGACGCACACCGTCGAACGGCGAATGTCAGCGGACTCAGCAAGCGGGCCCCAAAGAAGACAGTCAGCGGACAGGAGAGCGGACTCTCAACGTTGAAGAAGCTCGCCGATAGGATGTCCGTGTCGATTGATGGGTTAGCCCTCATACGAAGTTACGCGGGGTCTTCAAGGCGAGTTAGCTCGCATAGGGCAAGGCCAAGACTCCTGGCCCTCTTTCATCTCCGTTCCCCATATTTCGGGCGAAACTGCCCTGTGCGAATTTAGTTTCGAATTTGATCCATAATCGAAACTAAATTCGAAACGGCGACCACTATGCAATCATCCATCACTACTAACGGAATAATGAGCCAGAAAGCGCTGGCTGGTGATCCCCTAGGCGGGTTGGCTGACCTAGTGGCTCAACATGGTTCCCCGAGGATTGTGCAGGTTAAACAGATCAAGGGAGTCAAGCGAAATCAGATCGACTCGGGTGTTCTTCGGGTGGTTCTGCATGAGGTCCTCGAATCTCAGGACGAAGCCTCCCGTCAAATCAGAGGCGAGTTGCAGCTCTACCTCGCGCAGGTGATCCTTAGTAAGGACATGCGTGTGACGCAGGCGAGCAAGGACAGGATGCTTTCCACTGAGGAGGCCGCTCAAATCATGGGGCGCAGCCGTCCATACGTCGCAATGCTGATCGACTCCGGAAAGCTACCTGGTGCGCAGACGACCGCCGGTGGGCATCGCCGTGTCCCTGAGTCATCGGTGAAGGCTTGGATGGCTCAAAATCCGCCGGATTCGGAGACAACAAAGAAAGCAGTCTACAGACAGGCCGGGGTCCAGACGGGCCTGTACAACATACCAGAAGCCGCTTTCGTAGCTAGGAAGGCATCTAAGCCCGCTAAGAAGGGCCCCAAGCTTGGCTAACCACCCGTTGTCTCCGAGCGGGCGCACCTACGCCGTCCTGGATGCCAACACGCTGCTGCCCCCACGACTGTCCGACGTCCTTTTCGATCTGCACCTAGGCGGGCTCTATGAGCCGCGCTGGACGTAGGACATCGAAGTCGAGTTCGTCCGTAATTGGGCCCAAGTAGTCACCGGCTTAAAAGGTCAGACCTTGGAGGCATACAAGGATAGTGACAAAGGGGCAGAGGACGCACAGCGAGCGGCCCTCCGGTTGGCTGCTTTTCGCAGTGCCACCGGCACTGAATGGGAAATCCTTGGTCACGACCACGAAAGCGTGACGACCCGAGTGCCCGCGAAGGTCGACAATGGCGACACGCATGTCGTGGCGGCCGCGGTCCGCTTGAAGGATGTCTTGGCCACCGAGGGCTCGCCGAGTGATATGGTTTTCGTCGTCTCTTCAAACCTGAAGCACTTGGCGGTGAAGGACACGGCAAAGCTCGGTATTCAGGTAGTCAAGCCTGGTGTCTTCGTTGATCTGATGTGCGTCGCGGATCCGGGGCAGGGTTGAAGCTGCCTTGAAGAAGAGTGTGAAGGACCTGAGAAATCCTCCCTACACAAGGGCGGATTTGTTGGGTGCTTTGGAGCTGCACGGTGCCGCCGACACCGTGGCGCATTTCAGGAGTCTCTGGAAGACCTGAGCTTGCTCAATCAACGGTAGCCAGATCCAGGGCGAACTCTTCCTTGGTCATGTGGCTCGGTACAACAGGTCCGTCGGTGACGAGTTTGTCCGCTTTGCGGCTGCGATATGTAGCCGCGCAATGGCTGGATTGGGAGCCAAGTCGTCAGACAAGTCCCGGCCAATGAGGGTGAGTACGCCCGCCAAGGGCCGTCGGCAGCAACCGCTGTAGTTCGGACCTTCGCCACACCGATGTCGGTTGCAGGCTTGTTGTTGTCGTTTACGGCTAGTTGACTGACCGGCATCTTCCGACCC
>CAIYRQ010000233.1 GCA_903928635.1 uncultured beta proteobacterium
CCACCTCTCCGGCGGCAAAAAATCCCACCAGCGGCACATCGCCCAGCGCGCGGCGCACGATTTGCATCTCGGCACTGCTGCCACCAAAGTGCGGACCGCCCCGGCCGGTGCAGCTCACATAAATCGCACCGGTGATGTGGCGTGCGGGTCGCGCTGCGGTGCCTTGCTCATCGGGCGCAATACCGGCCAGCAGCGGCTCCAGCATTTCTTCGGGTTCGAGCTCTTCGCGGATTTCCGCGCAAATGCGGGTCAGGTCCATGCGTGCGGCTTGCACATTACGCTGGCAAAAGGTCAGCTGCGCACCCAGGTGCACATGGTCGCCAATGGCAATCGCCTGACGCCCCGGGTCCAGCCCGATGATGTGGCGCACCAGCACGTCGCTGCCAAAGTTACCTGTCTTTCGTACCGCTGCGCTGTCACCACCGGTGGGCGGTTGCGCCATCCCCGCGAGCGTTGCGCGCACCGCTTGCAGCGCCTCCTGCGGCTCGCTCAAGGACACGGATAAATCGTTGAGGAGAACCTCCAGCGCATGCTCGCCATTGAGGGTGAGCACCACGTTGTCCTGGCAGTCGGTGACCACGCGCGTTTGGGAGACAGGTTTACAGCCTTGTGTGACCCGCGAGACCAGTCCCACGTCGGGCCCAAACGCCACGCCGCTCAAGCCGCCGCTGAACACGCCACTGGCGTGTCCCTGGCCGCGCACATTGCCATCGGCTGCAAGTGCAAATTGCACGCTGGTGCTGCGGCTGCTGGCCAGACCGCCAAACAAATAGCCGCTGTCGGTGCGGGCAGACATCTCAGAAAGCAATTCGCCCAGGTCGGCAGTGGACGGGTCGGCATGCACCAGCGCGGTGTGCGCCTCAAACGCCATGCCCAGCGGCGACACGCCCGAGAACACCCGGTACTGGTCACTGGGCAAGTCCAGCAGCATCACGGCCAGCGCGGGCTCGTCAAAGTACTCGGCGTTGTTGGTCGCAATGCCAATGCCCACCGTGCCCGACCAGTCGGTCACCATCGGCAATTCGCCACTCAGGTAGTCGAGCAGCTCTTTGGCGTCCTGTGCAAAGTGGTCGGTGATGTAGAGCAAGGCCAACGTAGGTGCAGCCGCATGCTGCGGGTTGGCCATTTGGGCGCGCAGTTGTGCGAGTACCAGGCTGGCCGCCATTTCCCACTGCGGGTGCGTGGCATGGGCATAGGAAAAAACCTTCATGGAGGCAACGTCGCGGCGCGCTCAGCTCGCGCGTCGTCGCGTTGGAGCCGCTGCAGCGCGGGAGCCTGTTTTTTTGGCAGGTGCCTTGCGGGCGGCCGATTTTTTCGCAGTGGGCTTCTTGGCCGCGGGCTTGGCGCTTGAGGTCGCTTTGGCCGCTGGCTTCTTGGGCGTAGGAGCTGCAGCGACCTTCTCGCTGACTTCCTTGAATGCGTTGGCTGCAATGGTTTGGAACTGCTGGGTCAAGGAACCCCAGAGCTGCAGAGGATCGACCACGCCTGCGGCGGGTTTTTCTTCAGCGGCTTTGCTGGGTTCTGGCGCGGGTGTTGCGCTGGCCGCAGGCTCAGGCGCTGCTGCTGCCGGTGGCATGGGCCATCCGGAGGACGTGGGCGTTGCAGCGTCAGGGGCAGAACCCGGCGTGCCCATGGTGAAGTTCATGCCTTTGAGGGTCTGCATGGTCATTTTCTGCACTTCCAGCGCCTGGATGGTGGCGCTCAGTGCGCGGGAGTTTTGCTCTAGCCAGAATTGCACGTGCTTGAGCTCTTCGATGCGCTTTTCGAGGTCTTCCACATTCAGGCTGGGCACCAGCCATTGCGAGAGGTTGGGCACTGCCGAGCTGCTGCTGGTGCCGCCCAAACCGCTGCTGGCACTTTTGGCCAGGTTTTGCAGAAAGTCAAAGCCGGGTACGAACTTGCCAAAGCCGGAGGTGTCGGTGCTGCTCATTTCAGTCTCCTGTGGTGGGTGCTGCGCTGAGCGGGAGCTTAACGGATCGCGGACCCGTGCGGGGGTCCGTAGATCGCATCGAACTTACCAGTTGTCGTCACCACCGCCACCGCTGCCGGCGTCGGGCGCATCCCAGCCATTGCCTGCACCGGAGTCAAAACTTCCCAAATCCGGCGCAGCGGGAGCATCAAAAGGCACATAGCCGCCGCTATTGCCACTCGGTGCGGAGCCATCGTGGTTGACGCCGTTGTGGTGATCACCTTCGAGGGCTTTGCTCAAGGCATAGCCCGCTGCCAAACCGGCCACTCCGCCCAGCACAGCGCCGCCTACGCCAGAGCCGCCTTGCATGGGCGCGCCATATCCGGGGGCATAACCCGGGCCGTAGCCAGGTGCATTGGGTGTGTACTGCGCGCCAAAGCCAGCCGGTGCCGGTGCGGCGTAGACCATGGCGTTTTGGTTGGCTTGTGCGCTTCGACGAATCAAAAATGCGATCAGCACTACCAGTCCAATTCCCAGGAACACGTAATTGAGGTTCAGACCAGGGGCGGCGGGTGCTGGCGCAGGGGCGACCACGACGGCCTGGTGTGCCGGCGCTGTTGTGGCAGGCAGCTTGGCCGCGCTGGCGGCAGCGCTCACCTTGTCCAGCGTTTGCTGGAATTTCTCAGGCGTGGATGCAAACTTCAAAGTACTGTCGATGGACTTGGCGCGTTGCAGTTCGGCCAGGGCGTCGTCGTACTTGGCCTCACGGCCCAGCACTTCACCGAGCTCGTAGTGGGCACGTGCGCTGTCGGGTTTCTCCTGCAGCACGTCGCGCAGCATGGTCTCGGCCTGTGACAGATGACCTGCGTTGACAGCGGCCTCAATGTCTTTGGGCGTGGGCAGCGCCAGCGCTAGCGCGCAAGCCCCGAGCAGCACGGCCGCGCCCAGCCAGCGCGAAGCGCTGCGTACCAACGTAGTCGTTGTAAATGGCATAAAGGTTCCTCCTGTAAAGCAATTAATCCAAGTCGACTGTAGTGTCGACTGGCCATAGATAGATGCAGTTTAGGTAAAGGCAAGAATTGCTGCTACCGCAATCCGTCAATAAACCGCAGCGGGGACATAATTGCAGCCCACTTCTATTGACCTGATGACCCTTTCTGCCGCACCCCGCTTTGTCACTGGTTCCCCCATGCGCCATGTGGTTGTTATGGCCACTACGGGTGCGATTGGGCTGGTGGCGGTGTTTTTGGTGGACCTGATCAACCTTTTCTACATTTCCCGCTTGGGTCAAAAAGCGATTGCTGCGGCGGTGGGTTTTGCTGGCGTGGTGGGCTTTTTCCACACCTCGATTTGCATCGGGCTCATGATCGGCATTACCGCCACCGTGTCGCGAAAAATCGGCGCGGGCCACACGCCGCAGGCCCAGCGCATGGCCACGCATAGCTTGCTGCTGATGGCGGTGATTGCCGCAGTCATGGCCGTGCTGACCGTGGTTTTTTTGGAGCCCTTGCTGTGGGTGCTGGGCGCTCGCGGTGAAGTGGCAGTGCTGGCGCAGCGCTACCTGACGGTGACCATGCCTTCTGTGCCGCTGCTCGCTATTGGCATGGCCACGTCGGCACTGCTGCGTTCTTTGGGCGCCGCGCAGCGCGCCATGGTGGTGACGCTTGCCGCCGCCGCGACGACTGCCGTGCTCGACCCGCTGTTTATTTTTTACTTCGATATGGGTCTGGACGGCGCTGCGGTCGTGGCCGTCATTTCGCGCACCGTGTTGATGTCCATCGGGCTGCACGGGGTGTGGCGGGTGTACCACTTGCTAGCACGGCCTGAGCGCTCGCATTTTTGGGCGGATGCGCGCGCCCTGTCGGTGGTTGCCGGCCCGGCCGTACTCACCAATTTGGCAACACCGGTAGGAACGGCATTTGTCACTCACAGCGTCGCGCAATTTGGCGCGTCGGCCGTTGCAGGGCAAGCGACAGTGGACCGGTTGACACCTGTGGCATTCGGTTTGATTTACGCACTCAGTGGTGCTGTAGGGCCCATCTTCGCGCAAAACCTCGGGGCCAAGCGCTATGACCGGGTGCAAGAGACATTGCGAGCCAGCCTGATCTTTATGGTGATCGCTGTGGCGCTGGCCTGGCTGGTTTTGGCCGCTCTGCAAGGGCCGCTGACACGGGCGTTTTCCCTGGATGGCGATGGCGCTCTGTTGCTGGGTGCGTTTTGCAGCTGGCTGGCGGCGAGCTTCTTTTTTGCCGGGGCCTTGTTCGTGGCCAATGCGGCGTTCAACAACCTGGGCCGCCCTTTGTGGTCAACGGGGTTTAACTGGGCGCGCTCTACGTTGGGCACCATTCCACTGGCGTGGTGGGGTGCACGCTACGGGCCCGTCGGGGTTTTGGCGGGACAGGCGCTAGGCACCGCCGTGTTTGGCGCCTTGGCCATGTGGATCGCGCTGCGCTTAACCCGCGACCGCGCCTCCTAAATCCTTAACAGCTGCGTGCTTCGGCGGCCCGTAGTTCATCCATGACGCGGGCGTCTTGGCGGGCGTAGTCCCACAGTCGGGCTTCTTCACGGACTTGCGCCGAGCGCTCAACCCAGGCATCCACGGCATTGGCCACAGCGGCACTTGCGCGGCGCAGAGGGCGCACGCAAAAGGCCATACCAGCAAACACCAAGCTCCACAGGGCGACCCAGCCAAGCAGCAGATGGCCGTCGGCCCAGTTTTCAATGACCTGGTCGGCAACGACCATCAGCGAGGCCAAAACGGCAGACAACAAAACGCCGGCCAGCGTCTTGGACGATTCACTGCGAACAGCGGGGGTGGCTTTGGCAGCGCGGGAAAAATCAAAACCTGCAAAACGGCGCATGGTGTACTCCTGAAAGACAAGAAACAAAGAAAGGAATTCCTTTCACAATGGCGCGATACTAGGGTTAATACTAGTATCGGTCTACTTTTGATTTGTGATGATTGGTATTCACTAAATTTATATATGCCTGCTTCTGCCCTGAACTTGCGGACTTTTGACCTCAACCTGCTCAAAGTGTTTGACGTGGTGATGGCCGAGCGCAACCTGACCCGCGCAGCGCAAGAGCTGGCGCTGACACAGCCTGCGGTGAGCAACGCCTTGCGCCGCCTGCGTCAGGCGTTGGGCGACGATGTGCTGGTGCGCCAGGGTCGCAGCCTGCAGCCCACGCCCAAGGCCTTGGAACTGTGGCCGGAGATTCGGGCCACGCTGCAGCACTTACAAACCACGCTGGCGCCGCGGGTGTTTGCGCCCGCGACCGCCCAAAACAGCTTCGTGCTGACCATGGCGGACGCCACGGCTGCGGAGCTGATGGTGGGCCTGGTCACCACCCTGAGCCAGCAGGCGCCCGGCGTGTCTTTGCGCACGGCACCTTTGACCACCCGCGACCCGCGCCGCGTGCTGGAAGACGGTTTGGCGGACCTGGCCATCGGGCATTTCCCGGCAGTCATTGCGGAGTTGGATTTGCAGGCCCAGGCAGGCGCCAGCCCGGCCTTTTTTCATCAGCGCCTGTTCGCCAGCGACTACGTTTGCGTCATGCGCCATGGCCATCCCTTGGCCGCCAGCCCTCTTACTTTGGATGGTTACTGCAATGCGCAGCACATGCTGGTGAGCTTTTCAGGCCGCGCCTTTGGCTTGATTGACGAGGCGCTGGCCCGCCTGAACCGAAGCCGGCGGGTCATGCTCACGGTGAACCAGTTTTTCACCACGGTCAAGGTCGTGGCGCAGTCGGACCTGCTCACCGTGTTGCCCCGCCATTTTCTGAACGTCACGGGCTTTGAAGCGCAGTTGGTGGTGCGTGAGTTGCCCTTTGAGGTGCCGCCGATTCAGGTGGAAGCACTGTGGAGCCGCCGCCATGCGCAGGACGATGCCCACGTCTGGTTGCGTGCGCAGGTGCAAGCTGCAGCGGTGCAAGCCTTCGCACCGCGCCCACTGCAGGAGCGCATGTGAAGATTCAGCTCGTGTCCGACCTGCATCTGGAGAGCCAACCGCACTTGCAGCCACCCCAAGCGCCCTATCCGGCCCCTGGTACCGATGTGCTGGTGCTGGCCGGAGACATTGGTTCCTACCAGGCAGGCTCCCAACTCACCGACAGCGATTTTGGTTTGGCACGGTTTTCACCATTGCACGGCTGGCCCACGCCGGTGGTGTTCGTGCCCGGGAACCATGAATACGACGGGCTGGATTTCGACGCCACCCACACGCGGCTGCGCACTGCGTGCGAGCGTTTAGGGATTGCTTGGCTGGAGCGCGAAGTAATGCACGGCCCATGGCGCGACAGACAAGGCCGGCCGGTGCGGCTGGTAGGAACCACCTTGTGGACCGACTTTGATGCGCTCAAGAACCGCGACAAGGCTTTTCGGGCTGCCAACTTCTATCTGAAAAAAGCGTTGGCCACGCGCAATGGCTTGCCAATTCTGGCCCCCGAGTTGCGCGAACAAGCCTTGCAGTGCCAAGACTGGCTGCGCCAGGCCTTGGCCACGCCCTTTGAGGGCAGCACGGTGGTCATCACCCATTTCGCCCCGAGTTTGCGCAGCGCCGATCCGCGCTATGGCTTGGTGCCCGGCACGGCGGGTTTTTGCAATGATTTGGATGATTTGCTGGCCCACGCGCAGCTGTGGCTGCATGGCCACTTGCACACGCCGCTGGACTATGTGCACCACGGTTGTCGGGTCGTGGCCAATCCGCTGGGTTACGCGCGCAAAGATGAACAAGCGGCTTTTCGGCCGTCGGACTGGATTGAGGTGTAAATCGAGCGCGTGCCAGTCAGCGCGCGACCAAGCCTTCAAAGCAGCTGCTCATCACCATGTCAATGATTTGGGCATCGTCGTGCTGGCCACCCATGCGCAGAAACTCCAGCACCGGGTCGCAAGCGCGGGCGTACAGGGTGTAGAGCACGGCAATCGCAGGCAGCGAGCGGTTGATGAGTCCCTGGGCCTGGGCCGCCTCAATCCATTCTCCGAGCCGGTCGCTGACTTCAATCAGTCCGTCCATATAGGCCACGTCGGCCATGAGCTTGGCGCGCAGGGTCGAGTTTTGGCTGGGCAGCGAGGGCATTTCGCCCCGCAGCTTAAGCTCCATGGTCCAGCGCGCCACGGTGCGCAGTTGGTCCATGGGGGGCGCCGGTGGCAGGTTTTTCAGGTAATTTTGGGCGCGCTCCATGACGCGCACCATGGCGGCGGCGGCCAGGTCTTCTTTGCTGGAGAAATGCTTGTACAAGCTGGCCTTGGCAATGCCCACGCTGGCGGCGACCTCATCGACGGTCATGGCCTCAAAACCTTTGTCGGCCAGCAGGCGACTGGCGATGCGGATGATGGCGTCTTCGCGCGCCTGCAGCATTTGGGTTTTGAACGAAACTTTGGCGGTGGCGGTAGAGCTCATGGCTAAATTTTAGCCGCCCGCGTCTCGGCGTAAAGCCCAAGACCAATTTGTGACTAGGCGGTATTTTTCTCTAGTACGCGGTGCGCCGCGCTGGAAAGTGCGGCGGTCAATCGGTCAATCACTTCCGAGTCCAGATTCCAGCAATGCCAGTACAGCTCCACCGGAAGGCTGTGTTGCGGTGCCAAATTGACCAGTACGCCGGCGTCAATCAGAGGCTGCACCCGCAGGCGCGGCAACACCGCAGCGCCCCAGCCCGCCAAGACGGCATGCACCTGGCCTTCGGAGCTGGGAACAAAGCGCTGGTTCAGCGTCACCCGGCGCAGGCCCCAGGCGGTGGCGACAAATTCCGCCGGGCTGTCGTCTTTGCGGTTGAAGGCAATAAAAGGAATGTCGCGGAAATTGTGCGCGGTCAGTCCTTGCGGGCAATGGGCCTCGGCGTAGGCCGCGCTGGCCACTGCCACGTAGTGCATGGCACCGAGCGACAGGACCTGGCAGCCACGCAGCGCGGGCTTGAGGGTGGTGACGCAACCCAGCACCTGGCCTTCGCGCAGCCATTCGTGGGTGAAATCCTGGTCGTCGGCAATGATCTCCAGTGGCAGACCGGCGGCGATCAGCGGATCCAAGGCATCGAGCGCCCAGGTCGCAATGCTGTCGGCGTTGATGGCGATGGATACGCGGTATTCCTCACCACTGGCACCCGGGGCGAGCTCTTGCAGATCGCCCTCCAGGTCGGCGCGCAACAGCCGCATTTGCATCGCATGCTTGAGCAACAGTCGCCCTGCCGCAGTCGGCCGCACCGGGCGTGTTCGCACCAGCAGCACCGTGCCGACCTGCGCTTCCAGCCCGCGCAAGCGTTGCGACACCGCCGACTGGGTGATGGACAGGCGCACCGCAGCACGCTCAAACCCGCCTTCTTCTACGATGGCGGCCAAGCATTCCAGGGCGGCGGAGTCAAATATTCGAACAGACACAGTATTAATTCAACTTATGATTTCACTAAGTCGGTAATTTTACTTTTACATGCAGCGCGAATCGCGCACACTGATGGAATGAACACAATCGTTTTAGGCGCCGGCATCATCGGCATCAGCACCGCCTGGCACTTGGCCGAGCGCGGACACCAGGTCACGGTGATTGAGCGCCAGAGAGGCGCCGCGCTGGAAACCAGCTTTGCCAACGCAGGGCAAATTTCGGTCAGTTTCTGCGAGCCTTGGGCCAACGCGCAGGCACCGCTCAAAGCCTTGAAATGGATGCTGAGCAAGGAAGCGCCCTTGCTGTTTCGCCCGCAAAACCCGTTTGTCTCGGGTTGGCGCCAGTACGCCTGGGGATTGCAGTTTCTGGCCAATTGCAACGATGCCGCGTTTGAGCGCAATGTGCAGCAGCTTGTCTCACTGGGCGCCTACAGCCACGCCGCGCTCAAAGAGGTGATTGCTGCCACCGGAATTGAATACCAACGCCTGGAAAACGGCATTGCCCATTACTACAGCGACCAGGCGTCGTTCGACACGGCTGCCCAAGCGTCTGCATTGATGCGCAAGTACGGCGTGGATCGCAAAGTGGTCAGCCGCGAGGAATTGCTGCGCATCGAGCCCTCCCTGAAAAGCTACGGTTCCCGCATTGTGGGTGGTACTTACACCTCCACCGACGAGTCGGGCGATGCCTGCGCATTCACCCAGGCCTTGGCCGCGAAATGCGCCCAGCGTGGCGTGCAGTTTCTCTATGGTCACCAGGTGGAGCGCCTCAACGTATCGGGCGGCACGGTGCAATCGGTCACTGCGCGCGCGCTGCCCCTACCGACGGATGCACATCCCACCGCAGCCACTGTGTTGCGGGCCGACCATGTGGTGGTGGCTTGCGGCTCCTACAGCCCCGCGCTCTTGCGAACCGTGGGCGTGAACCTGCCAATCTATCCCGGTAAGGGCTACAGCGCGACTTTCGACATCTTGCGGCCCGAGGACGCACCGCAGGTGTCCACCATCGATGACGCCAAAAAAATCGCCATCACCCGTTTGGGCGACAAGATTCGCGTGGCGGGCACTATTGAGGTGGGCGGCTACGACCTGACGCTGGACAGTCCGCTGGCGCGGGCACGCTGCCACATGCTGGCGCGCCGGGTAGAGGAAGTCTGGCCCGGCATGTGCGAAACCCGAACTGAAGAGCAGGGCGGAACCCCCCATTTCTGGACGGGACTGCGCCCCGCCACGCCCACCAACATCCCCTACATCGGCCAAACCAAAGTGGGTGGCCTGTGGGTGAATGCCGGGCACGGCACTTTGGGGTGGACGCATGGCGCGGGTTCTGGCAAAGCCTTGGCCGAGGCCATGGTCGGGCGCACACCCGACATGGCATTTGCCATGTACCGGGGCTAGTTCAGGCTGCAGCGCTTGGGCTGTGGGCCTCTTCCAGGCAGGCCAAAAACGAGCGTGTGGCGCGCGAGGCCTGGGGCGAGCGCCGTGTGATGGCGAAAAAACCGCAGTCGTATTGAAAAG
>CAIYRQ010000234.1 GCA_903928635.1 uncultured beta proteobacterium
AAGCTTTTTGGACCTGTACTACGCCGGGGCTTCGGTGCTGATCGAGGAAGACGACTTTCATGCCATGGCCATGGCCTACTTTGCGCGCGCCCATGCCGACAATGTGGTGCACGCGGAGCTGTTTTTTGATCCCCAAACGCACACGGAGCGCGGCGTGCCCATGGGTGCGGTCATCGGCGGTTTGTCGCGCGCCTGCGCGGATGCCAAGGCGCAGTACGGCATCAGCGCCAGTTTGATCTTGTGCTTCCTGCGCCACTTGTCCGAGGCATCTGCCATCGAGACTTTGCAAGCCGCCCTGCCCTACCGCGAACATTTTGTGGGCGTGGGTCTGGACTCGGGCGAGCGGGGCAATCCACCCGAGAAATTTGCCACCGTGTTTGCCCAATGCCGCGCCCTGGGCTTGCATGTGGTGGCCCATGCCGGTGAAGAAGGCCCACCGGCCTACATCCACAGCGCGCTGGACGTGCTGCAGGTGGAGCGCATTGACCACGGCGTGCGCTGCAGCGAAGACCCGGCGCTGGTGCAACGCTTAAAACAGAGCCGCATGCCGCTGACCGTGTGCCCGCTGTCCAACGTCAAGCTGTGCGTGTTCGACACCATGGCGCAGCACAACCTGGCCACGCTCTTGCACCAGGGCCTGTGCATCACCCTCAACTCCGACGATCCGGCCTACTTTGGTGGCTATTTGCTGACCAACTTTGAAGCGACTTTTGCGGCCCTGCCCCAGCTGACGGTGCAAGACGCCTGGCAGCTCGCGCGCAACAGCTTTGAAGCCAGCTTTGCCAGCCACGCGCAAAAAGCGGAGTGGATGGCGCAGTTGGATGGAGTGTTTCAGGCGGCTGCCTGAAACACACGCGTCACGCCTAGAAGTCGTACTTCAGCTCCGCCACCAAGGTGCGCCCGGGATACTGGTGGTAGTTCCAATATTCGGTATTCGTCAGGTTGTCGATGCCAAGCGCCGCGACGAGTTTGGGTTGGATGGCGTAACGCGCACGCAGGTCCAGCACCGTGAACCGGCTGGCTGCGGTGTAGGCAAAGCCATTGATGTCGGCATTGTTCAGCGTCGAGAACTGGTCCCCGCTGTAGCGCACACCCAGCGAGGTGCTCAACTGCGCGTCCCAGCGGTAATTGGCCAAGGCGACCGCCCGCCACTGGGGCACGCGGGGCTGGATTTTGCCGATCGTGTCGCCAGGTGTGGCCACATAGGAACCATTGGCTTTGATGCGGGAGTCCGCATAGGTCACACTGGCCGAGAGGTCCAATCCACGCGTCATGACGTTCTCGCCTTGAAAAGCAATTTCCAGACCTTGGGTGCTGATGGCGTCAATGTTTTGCACCATGTTGACTGCGGTGATGCCGTCGCTCTTGAGGCCCACCGCCTGGGAATACAGCGAGTCGGTCACGTCTTCATTGAAGAAGGTCAGTCGCAGCAGGCCGTTGCCCAGGTCTTTCTCCAGTGTCAGCTCGGTCGTCCACGATTTTTCAGGGCGAAGATTGGGCTCGTTGACCCAAGTCTGGCCACTTGGGCAGGCGCTGGCCATGGTCTTGGTGGCGATGTCTGAGCACTTGGTGGTGGCGCCGTACAGCTCAGACACCGTGGGCATGCGCACTGCGCGGCCCACCGAGCCTTTGAGCACCGTGTCCTCTGACCACTGGTAAGCCACAGCCGCCTTGGGCGAGGCAAAAAGCTCGTTGCGTGTGGCGTAGCTGTCAGTGCGAATAGCGCCCGACACCACGCTTTTTGCGTAGCCGTCCGACGCACTCCAGTTTTCCACGCGCACACCGAGCACCGTTTTCCAGTCCTGCGCAAACTTCCACGCATCCTGGGCGTAGATGCTTTGCAGCTTGCTTTGACCACCCACGTCCGCGTTCAGACCGGCCACGCCGCTTTGGGCGTCACTGGTGAACCAGTTGTCGGTGAGGCTCAGGTTGGTCTTATTAATGCGCAGTTGGTATGTCGCTTGGTCAGCACCGAAGTCCACCGTGTGCGCACCTTCTATGCCTTGCGGACGCCAGATGCCCTTGGCAGCCAGCGTGGTCCAACCCGTGCCCTTTTGATCGGTCAACGTCGCGGCATTGGCCAGGCTCCCAGTGCCCATGGTGCCGTCCAGATTGGCTGCGCTATTGATGGCGGACTGGCGTGCCAGATCGGTGCGGTACTCCACGGTGCTGGCCACCAGTTCCCAGTCCCACTCACTTTTGGTGTGGCTCTTGATGGACAGACCCTGCATCCAATGGTCCAAGTTTTCTTTGGTGGCATTGAACAGGTTGGTGGTGGAATAGGTCTGGCCGTTGATGACGTGGCTTCCTCCATAGGGGTTCGCCGTGTCTGTCAGGTAGCTGTTGGGGGAACCGTCCGACGTGTTCCTCCAATTGCCCACCATATAGCTGGCGCGCACGGTGGACGACAGGTCGTAGGCCAGCTTGAGCTTGGCATGGTCTTGCACCGTGTGGTACTGGGTGTTGGTGCCTAGGATGTACCAGGGCGTATTGGTCTTGTCCAGGCCAAAAACCGCGCCGTTGCTGTTGCGCGGGGCCGTGTCTGCGCTGGCGACAGGCTTGGTGGCAAACACCAAGGGCTGGCCCAGGCTGTCGGTGTGATTGAGGTCCATCCACCAGGCCCAGTCGCCACTTCTGCTGCCCAGGGACGCGCTGGCCTGGCTTGCACTCTCGGTTTCATGGGTGTTGTACTGCTCGAAATTCTGCTTCGAACTCACGACCTTCACGTGGCCTTCTAACTGCGTGGGCATGCGGGTCACATAGTCCACTACAGCGCCCACGGAATTGCCGGGATACGCGGCGGAAAACGGGCCGTACATCACGTCTGCGCGCTCGATTTCTTCGGGTGTGACCATACCCCAGCGCGGCGCATAGGTCGCGCCATTGCCCAGGTAGTTGGAGAGCAGGATGCCATCGGCATAGACCGCCGAGCGTGCGCTGTTACCGGTGCCGGAGGCGCGGCTCGAAAGCACTGCATGGTTGTAGTCACCGATGTAGCGTCGGCGCACCACCAGGCTCGGAAGGTACTTGAGCACATCTTCGCTGTCGGTGGCGTTGATGGTTTGCTCAATCTGGGTGCGTGAAATGCCTTCGATGGTGGTGGGAATTTCCGTGGGCAGCGAGGTCGGGCGCCCGCCAACCACCGTGACCATGCCCAGCGATTTGACGGGGCCTGCCTCATCGGCGGAGTTTGCCGAACTCGCTGCGGTCTGCGCAGCCGCCGACAAAGAGAGGGACAAGGGAAATGCGATGGCCAGCGCCAACGCGAGAGGATGTTTTTTCATCGTGATTGCGATCAATATATGGTGTGCGTCCGCGCGCCCTCACAACCAGCCAATCGGCCAGGTGCAAAAAAACGGCGGTGCGAAGGACCTGCGGCAAGCGCAGGACGAAATCAGCCCTTAAGGCTTGGCAGGGGCTTCATGCATGTGCTGGTGTCCACCGGCGTCGCCCTTGGGCGCAGCGGTGCTCACCGGCACTTTGATGTCCAGCGTGCTTTCAGCGCCCTTGGCGTCTTTGAAGCGCAGCGTCACTGGAATCGTGGTGTCCTTTTGCAAAGGCAGTTTCAAGTCCATCAGCATCACATGAAAGCTGCCGGGCTTGAGCTCCACGGCCTTGCCTGCGGGCAGGCGCAGACCCTCGGTGAGTGCGCGCATTTGCATGACGCTGCCGTCCATCTTCATTTCATGCACCTGGGCCACCGCGGCCACGGCGCTGCTGACGCCGACCAATGTCGTGTCGGTCTTGGACGTGAGCGTCATGAAGGCGCCTGTGGCCTTTTGGCCTTGCACCGTGGCGCGGGCCCAGGCGTCTTTGACATCCACTGATTGGGCGAAAGCATGGCCTGTCATCAAGGCAACGATAAGGATCAGGGCGCGGGAGAGATTGCGGTTCATAAGAACTCCAAATGAAATAGGTGAATCAGTGCGCGTGGGCGTCGCTGGACTGCACGTCCAGCACTTCCAGCAGTGCGGCCGGCGATTTCAGGCCCTTGGTGGAGATGCCGCTAGCGGGGACTTCCGCCCAGTCGTTGGCACCCTTGGCGCAGCTTTGCAAGACCTTGAACCAGACCGGGCCGGGCTTGGCGGGGGTGGTGCCCCGCAGCACGAATTCGTCGTAGTAGTCGGCGGGCAAGGCATTGTCCGGGCCGTTGGCAGTCCAGGTGATTTCCAACACGCCTTCGGTGTATTTTTTGCCGTGGCTTTCATACGGCGCTGCCAAGGGGCCGATTTTGGTGCTCAGTGTCCAGCCCGCTTTGGGCATGGGCTGGGCGCCATTGAATCCGGCAGGGATGGTGACGCGCATGGCCGTGGTGCTTTGACCGTCACAGCCGTGGCCCACGCGAAAGGTGGCGCGGTAGCTGGTGTTGGCCGCAGCCGCGCCATCTTGCAACACCACATGGGCAAAACTGCTGCTCGCCAGACAGAACAGGCAGGCGGCCGCGAGAAAACGAATGGAGCTTGGTGTCATAAATATCTTGCTTAACAAAGGCTGCGTTCATGCAGCGCTAAATTTTGAGATGCCCGACCGTGGCAAAAAATGCAGGTCTGCGTACGGGAGGAAATGAAGTCCGGCGGTGCCCGCATTCAGGCGTGCTGAAGCAAAGCATCACCGGGTGGCGACGCAGACCTGGGAGGTCTGACCACGCCTTAGGCCAGCGCTGGGGGACCGCGACCGGGGGGCGGCGCTGCGCTACGCCAGGCATAGGTGCTAACTAGAGGCTGTGCATGCAGTGTCTCACCTGCTGACACGAACAGGTCGGGCGACGGCGTCGCAGAGGGAGGCGCACCCGCCACCATGCACAAAGCGCAGTCCATGGCATGGGTACCCTGCCCCACCGGGACGCCACTGTCGGCGTCCACCAGCATGACCATGCCGGAAGCGGTACACACCATGCGGCTGCCTTGGGCCTGCGCCAAGGGCGCTGCGGCGGCAAGACCTAGCGCAAGGCACCACCACAGCAGCGCGGCGCGCGCGAACTGGCGGGAAGTGCGAAACGTGTGCAGGAGCGACATAAGCCCCAATTATGGCAGTACGGGGCTGCTATCCTGCGGCCATGAAAAGCCTGTTTCACCTCGCCATCCACGTCCACGACCTCAACGCCGCGCGCCAGTTTTACGGCACCGTGCTCGGCTGCACCGAGGGACGCAGCACCGACACCTGGGTGGACTTTGATTTTTTCGGCCACCAACTCTCATTGCACCTGGGCCAGCCTTTTGCCACCACCCGCACCGGCAAAGTGGGCGATGCGCTGGTGCCCATGCCGCACTTCGGTTTGGTGCTGGCACTGCCCGACTGGCAGGCACTGGCACAACGACTTCAGGCTGCGAAAGTGGAGTTTGTGATGGAGCCGCAAATCCGCTTTGCAGGGCAAAGCGGCGAGCAGTGGACCATGTTCTTTCTTGATCCGTCTGGCAACCCGATGGAAGTGAAGGGCTTTGCCAATCTGGACACGGTGTACGCGCCATGATGAATTACACCTTTGCCTCGGCCACCATCTTGCTGGTGCTCATTACCGACCCGGTGGGCAATATTCCGGTGTTTGCCAACGCGCTCAAGCACGTGGCACCGCAGCGCCGCGCCAAGGTCATCCTGCGCGAAATCTCGATTGCCTTCCTGTTGCTGCTGACCTTTATGTTTGTAGGCGAGGGCTTTTTGCGCGTCATGAACTTGAGTGACTTGTCGTTGCAAATCGGCGGCGGTGTGATTTTGTTTTTGATCGCGCTGCGCATGGTCTTTCCGCCCCCTGCAGCGCTGGAAACAGAGCAGTTGGTAGAACCGTTGATCGTTCCCCTGGCCATACCGGCCATCGCAGGGCCCTCGGCGTTGGCCACGGTGTTGTTGCTGGTGTCGCAGCAGCCCGAACGACGCATGGAATGGGTGGCCGCCCTGTGCGTGACCATGCTCATCAGTGCGGTGGTGCTGGTGTCGGCCGAGCGCATTCAGCGCCTGATTGGCGACAGGCTGACGACCGCGGTGGAGCGCTTGATGGGCCTGGTGCTGGTGTCTGTGGCTATTGAAATGATGTTGCGCGGGGCCAAGACTTTTGCCTTGCAACTGATGCACCCATGAGCGCCCTCAAAACCCAGATCGCCCGCACCTTTGTGCGGCTCTACACCCATCCGGGCTTGCGCCGCTTGCGTCGCGACAGGGAGACGTTGGTGCGCAAGCTCACAGGCCGCCCAGCCGAGGTGCACTACTTCCACCAGACCGATGACCCCTACAGCCACTTGTGCGTGCAAGTGCTGCAAGGCTTGGCCGGGGCCTACGACATCCGTCTCACCCCCCATATGGTCAATCCACCCCAGGATTCCGCGGCGCCCGAACGCATGCGACTGGCGCACTGGTCGTTGCGCGATGCCGGTACGCTGGCGCGGGCCTACGGTCTGCAAGCGCCGACGAATGAGGCTGGGAACCTTCTCCCGACAGCCGTGCAAGCCGCCGAGGCGGCACTGACTGCCGCATTGGACAACGGCACCTTCATCGCGCAAGCAACCGCCCTCAGCGCCGACCTTTGGGACGGACGTGCGATGCCAACCCAGGGCGCCAGCGCCCAACGGGTGGCCGACTGCAAAGCGCAGGGTGACGCCTTGCGACAGCGCAAAGGCCATTACCTGGGCGGCACCTTTTATTACGGTGGCGAGTGGTATTGGGGCTTGGACCGGCTGCACTACCTGGAGGAGCGACTGCGCGAGGAAGGTCTGTGCCGCCAGGCCGCATCAGCGCGCATCGCGCCCGTGCATGAAATCACGCTGACACCGCTGCAGGGTCAGCGCCCTGTGCCGGGCACCACACTGGACTATTTTTGCTCCTTCCGCAGCCCCTACACCTACCTGGCGCTGCCACGCGCACGTGCCTTGGCAGCGCATTACGGAGCCCAGCTGCGCGTGCGTTTTGTGTTGCCCATGGTCATGCGCGGTCTGCCGGTGCCAGTGGAAAAACGCCTGTACATCGTGAGCGACGTGGCGCGCGAGGCGCAGCGCCTGGGCCTGCCATTTGGCAACGCGGTCGACCCTGTGGGCAAGCCGGTCGAGCGAGGCTACGCGCTGCTGCACCGGGCCATGGAAGCGGGCAAAGGCGTGGAATTCGCCGCCTCGTTTTTGCAAGGCGTGTGGGCCGACGGTGTGGATGCAGGCACCGACGCGGGCCTGAACACCATCGCTGCCCGCGCGGGCTTTGACGCAGCGTGGGTGCAGCAATCCTTGCGCAACACCGAATGGCAGGCAGTGGCTGCAGCCAACCGCGAAGAATTGCTCGCGCTGGACTTATGGGGCGTACCTTCGTTCCGCGTGAACGACTTGGCCGGTCACTGGGGCCAAGACCGCCTGTGGGTGATTGAACAGGAACTGCGCAACACCTTGCGGTAACGCAGCGGTTTACACCGCCTGCGCAATCACTTCCTGCGAAATCGCGCCCAACAGACTGTGGCCGTCGCGGCCCTTGACGTCGATTTCCACTGTGTCGCCCACCCGCAAATACGCGGTGCTGGCCTCGCCGTTTTGCAGTTGCTCCATGGCCCGTTTTTCGGCGATGCAGTGGTAGCCCTTGGGCCAGTCGCGCAGCGTCTGCGTGCCTTTTTGTGCAGCCTTGACAACGGCCGGGCTGCTGACGGTGCCGCTTCCCACCAAGGTTCCGGCCCGCACGGCGCGGTGCTGCGCCAATTGGGCGATGAGCGCTCCGAAAGAATGGGTCATATCAGCACCTGCATCACACAAGCCAACCTTGCGACCGTTCCAACTGGTTTGCAGCGACAGGTTGACGCGTCCTTTGTGCCAGGCCTCGCCCAGCTCGTCGGTGGTCACTGCCACCGGGGCAAAGGCGGTCCCGGCATCGGCGTTGCCCTGTGCGCGCCATTGCGCGCTGTTGGCCAGCAGCAGCAAACGCACACCTTCGAGTGCGCGCTCCGGCGTGCTGCCTTGTGCAATGTCGCCGGTAGCCACCACCAACTGGGCCGAAAAGTCCAGCTCACCCGCTTCAACGCGACAGACCATGGGTGAACGCGCGCCAAAAAGCGCGTCACCTGCGGCGTGGACCATGCGTGGTGTCCGGTCGGCGGCTTCGTCCGCACTGGCCCCCAGCGCCTCGCGCAAGACGGCTGCGTGGCTGGCATAGCCACCGCCATGGGCCCACTGGTAAGCACGCGGCAAAGGCGCCATGCACTGCGCGGCATTGAAGGCAAATGCGTGGCGTGCCCTCCCGGCGTTCAGCTGGTCGGACAGGTCTTGCAACTGGGGGCTGAGGTAATTCCAGTCGTCGAGCACCTGCTGCAGCCGGTTGGCGATGTGAGAGGGATAGACCGCCTGCGAGAGGTCGCGGGACACCAGGACGAGCTGCCCGTCGCGGGTGCCGTCGAAATAGCTTGCAAATTTCATGGCCGCATTTTCGCCGCAAAGCAAAAACGCGCCCCCGGCACCCTCAGGCCCGCTCCTCAAAAACGGCTGCCCACAGCGCCAAACCGGCAGCGCGCTCGGCCGTAACCGCTTCCACCGCCAGCGCCGTGGGCGCTTCGTCCAAGCGGGCCCGGTGCTGGATTTGGCGCAGGCTGCGGTAGGCCCGGGCGGCGTCCTCGCCGACCGGCGCGGGCAACAGTCCACAGGCCTGGGCGCGAACCAGCAATGCGATATTGCCCACATTGGCGCGCAGTTCCGGATGTGCAGCGCCATGCGCCAGCACCAGAAACTGCACCGCGAATTCAATATCTACCATGCCGCCCGGGCTGTATTTAACGTCAAAAAAGCCCGCCTTGTCGCGGTGCGCGGCACCCACGCGTGCGCGCATGGTGGCAATTTCATCGTGCAAGGACGCCAGCGCACGCGGGCTGGCAATCACCGCGTCGCGCACCGCATCAAAACGCTCCCGCAGTGCCACACTGCCCAGCACGCAGCGCGCGCGGGTGATGGCCTGATGCTCCCAGGTCCATGCCGTATTGGAGCCGCGCTGCTGCTGGTAATTGGCATAGGCGCCGAAGGGCGTCACCAACAAACCCGCGTTGCCGTTGGGGCGCAGCGCAGTGTCAATTTCATACAAATCGCCTTCGCTGGTTTTGACGGTGAGCCAGTTGATGAGTTTGCGCACCAGGGCCCCGTAGATTTCACCGGCGCGCTCATCGTCGTCTTCGTAGACAAACACAATGTCCAGGTCGCTGCCGTAGCCCAACTCCAGGCCGCCGAGTTTGCCGTAGGCAATGATGGCCAGTTGGGGTTGCTCGCGGTGGCGGGTTTTCAGGCGGATCCAGCACCAGTCGGTGCAAGTGCGCAGCACCGACTGCGCCAGGGCACTCAAGTCGTCGGCCACCTGCTCCACTGTCAGCCGGCCTTCAATGTCTCGCACCAGCGTGCGGAACACCTCGGCATGGTGGGCGCGGCGCAAAAGGTTCAGCAAGTTTTCTTCATCGTCCTCGCCACTGGCGGTGAGCGATTGAAGGCGTTGCGCCAATTCAGACTCGAAGGCCGCCGCATCAAAGCGCTCGCCGAGCATGGCGTTGCTGGCAAGCTCGTCAATCACCCCCGGATGGGTTTGCAGATAGCGCGCCGGCCAGCGCGCAGCGCCCAAGACCCGCAGCAGGCGCTCCTGCACCAGCGGCCGTTCGTCCAGCAAGGACAAATAGCTTTCGCGGCGCAACAGCGTCTCCATCCAATCCATGAGGCGCACACCGGCCAGCTCAGTGGCCCGGCCTTGCGCAACCCACTGCGCGGTGCGCTGCACCAGCCTCAACAATCGCGTGCGCGATTCGTCCCGCAGCGCCAACACACGCGGGTGGGCGCGCCAATGGCCAAGCCGCTCTCTGAGCTCGCCCTGAAGCAGCGCCAGCGATGCTTCAAAGTCCAAGGCCGCGCCTGTCCCTGCGTCGCTGGTGTCTGCGGCACTTTTGCACTGCGGACAAGTGCGCGCTGTGCCGCCCAAGAGCGCGTCAAACTCATGCGCCACCAGCTCGCGGTGGGCGTCGAGCTGGGTCAGAAACGCACTCGTACTTGGAAACGACATGGTCTGTGCCAGCCAAGCCAAATCCGCATCGTCCGTGGGCAGCACATGGGTTTGCTGGTCGTCCAGGTACTGAATGCGGTGTTCCACCTGGCGCAAAAATACATAGGCCGCACTCAAGGCCTGCGCGGTGGCCGCGGGCATCAATCCCGCTTTGGCCAGGCGCGCCAGGGCGCTCAGCGTAGGGCGGGTGCGCAGCTCCGGAAACTGCCCGCCGCGCACCACCTGGAGCAGCTGCACGGTGAATTCAATTTCGCGGATCCCGCCGCGCGACAGCTTCACGTCGTTGTGGCGCTCGGGTCGCCCGGCACTGCGCTTGGCGGCATGGTCGCGGATCTGGCGGTGCAACACCCGCAAGGCATCAAACACGCCATAGTCCAGGTAGCGCCGGAACACAAAGGGCATGACGATGGAGCGTAATTGCAGCGTGAGCGGCCAGTGGGTGGCACCTGCCGGCGCCACCACCCGGCTTTTGAGCCAGGCAAAGCGCTCCCACTCGCGGCCCTGAGCCTGCAAATAGGTTTCCAGCGCTCCCAGCGAAATGGCTGGCGGCCCCGAGCTGCCGTTGGGGCGCAGCGCCAGATCGAGCCGGAACACAAAACCGTGCTCCGAGGTCTCCCCCACCAGGGCAAACACAGCCCGCACCCATTTGCCAAAAAACTCCTGGTTGGAGATGCGGCCCCGGCCCGTGTCCGATCCTGCCGTCTCACCGTCCTGGTCGTAGACGTAAATCAGATCAATGTCGCTGGAGACGTTGAGTTCGCGGGCACCGAACTTGCCCATGCCCACGATGCACAGCTTGCAGCGCTGGCCATCCGGGTTGAGCGGCGCACCGTGCACTGCTTCTAACTCGGCGCTGGCCTGCTCGGCGGCAATGCACAGGGCGAATTCAGCCAAGTCGGTCATAGCGCCCATGACTTGGGTCAAGGGCAGGCCCTGCTCCACATCCAACATGAGCAAGCGCTCCAACATCCATTGGCGGGTCATGCGCAAGGCCGCTGCCACCGTTTCGCCTTGGGCACGCAGGGTGGCAAAGAGCTGCTCCTGGGCTGCACGCAGCGGCACACCCTCGGGCAGCGCAGCCATCGCCGCGCCGTAGCGGCGCCGGATTCGTTGTGCAAAGCGCGAATGCGCTGAGCCGGAATCAAGGCGGTTGGGGGTCATAATTCTCCGTTGGTGACACCAATCCGATGACCGACACACTTCCCGCCCCCTCGCGCTTGCTTTTGGCCATTGGCGTTGCCGCCAAATGGGCGCTGCGACTGGTGGCCGGTGGCTGGTTGCTGCTCGGACTGATCTGGGTGGCTTTGCACTTTGTCATTGTGCCGCGAATCGACGATTTGCGTCCCTGGCTGGAAGACCAGGCTTCGCGCACCTTGGGTGCAGTGGTGCATATCGGCAGCATCAGCGCACAGTCCAATGGGCTCATCCCCTCTGTGGAGCTGCGCGGTGTGCAGGTGCAGGACGCCCAAGGGCGGGTGGCTTTGGAGCTTTCCTCGGTGATTGCGGCCGTTTCGCCTCGTTCCCTGCTGTCTGGCGGTTTAGAGCAGCTTTACATCGACAGCCCGGTTCTGGATATCCGGCGCGACATTGACGGCAAGGTATGGGTGGGTGGTTTTGCGCTCCCCTCGTCCCCAAGCACCAACAGCGAGGGTGCTGACTGGCTGTGCAGCCAGCCAGAATTGGCGGTGCGCCACGGCAAGGTTCGCTGGACAGATGCGATGCGGGGGGTAGAGCCGCTGGAGCTATCCAATGTGGACTTCGTGCTGCGCAATCGCCACTTCACCCACTCCATGCGCTTGAACGCCGACCCTCCGGCACACTGGGGCGAACGCCTCAGCGTTCAAGGCGTGTTCACCCAGCCTTTGCTGAGCTTGCACCCCGGTCGCTGGCAAGACTGGCAAGGCCAGTGGTACAGCGCCTTGAACCATTTGAATTGGGCCCAGTTACGACCCTATGCGGACCTTGGCTTGGATGTGAGTGAAGGCACTGGGAGCTTGCGGGCGTGGGTGGACATCAAGCGCGCTGCTGTGACGGGTGTGACTGCTGACGTGTTGCTCGACGACGTGCATATCGGCCAAGGTACCCAGCAGCAAGTGCTGCGCAAGGCCTCCGGACGCATGGCTTTCAAAGACCTGGGTAGCGGCTACGAGTACAGCACCGACGGCCTGTCGTTCGAGACCGCTGAAGGGATCCGCTGGGCAGGCGGCAACGCCCGACTGGCTTGGTGGCAAGGCGCGAGCACAGGAAAAGGGTCGGTCATAGAGCGCGGTGAGTTCAGCGGAGAAAAAATCGACCTTGCGGTGCTCAGTGACTTGGCCCAACGCCTGTTCACACAAGACGCTGCATGGCGGACGGCACTGATGAGCTACAAGCCCAGAGGCTTGGTCCAGTCCATTGAGGGCGCATGGACCGGCCCGATCACGGCGCCGGTGACTTATGCACTCAAAGGCCACATTGCAGACGCCACAGTGGCGGCGCAGGCCCGTGTCACACCCGGCGTTGCAGGGCTGGACCTGGAGTTCGATCTCAACCAAAGTGGCGGCAAGGCGCATCTCGCGATGGCCAACGGCAGCGTCGACATGCCTGGCTGGTTTTCAGAGCCCGTGCTGCCGCTGGCGCAATTAACGGGCGATGTGCAGTGGAAAGTTGACGGTACGCGCACCAGCCTGACAGCGTCCAAAGTGAAGTTCGCAAATTCCGATGCGCAAGGAGAAATAGCGCTGCTCAAATGGTCCAACACCGACAGCAGTGGCGCCGTTCAATCGGGTCCGGGTGTGCTGGAACTGCAAGCCAGTTTGAGCCGGGCGGAACTTGCGCGTGTGCACCGCTACCTGCCCCTGACGATTGAGCAGGAGGTCCGCGACTACCTGCGCGATGCAGTGCGCGCTGGCAGCGCCACCGGGACCAAGGTCGTACTTAAAGGCGACTTGCGCCAATTCCCGTTTTTACAGCCTAAGCAAGGGGAGTTCCGCGTCACCAGTACCCTGTCCAATGGCAGCTATGCCTACGTGCCACCCAGCCTGTTGCCCAAGGGTCGCAAACCCTGGCCGGCATTCACCCAAATCAGCGGCGACTTTTTGCTGGACCGTGCCACCCTGTCGCTCAAAGGGATGCGGGCTCTCTGGGGCAGTGGCATCGGCGGAGCGGGACTGCAAGCTGAACGCGTAGAGGCGCAAATCAACAGCCTGTATGGCGGCGCGACGGTATCCGTCAATGCCCAGGGCCGGGGGCTGCTGGCAGACGCGCTGGCCGTCGTCAATGGCTCGGCCATTGACGACGTGCTTAACCATGGACTGGCGCGCGCCTCGGCCACTGGCATGGCAGATTACCGCGTGAAGCTGGAATTTCCCCTGATTGACCCCAACCGGCTGACGCTTAGCGGCACCGTGAATTTGCAAGGCAACGACGTGCAAATGCTGCCCGGTACACCCCGCCTGGCGCGGGCCCGCGGGCAACTCAGCTTTACGGAGAGCGGATTCGCCATTAGCGGTGTGGTCGGTCAGGCACTGGGCGGCGAAGTGCGGGTGGATGGCACGCTGAGCGGGGCAGCAGACATTGCAGCACTATCGGGCAACGCGCCCCCGGTGGGCACCGTTGCCAAAGCAACGCCGGGCGTGCTGCGCCTTCAAGGAACCGCCAGCGCCGATGGGCTGCGCCAGGCCAGCGAGATGGGGCCTGTAGCGACGGCGTTGGCGCGTTATGCCAGCGGCACCACGCCCTACCAGGCCACCATGGTGCTGCGCACGGGTGGTCCTGAGGTCGTGGTCACTTCGAGTTTGAGTGGATTGGGCCTGGCCTTTCCCATGCCATTTACCAAGCCCGCAGACGTGGCCTTGCCGGTGCGTTTGGAGCTAGGTGCGGCTCGCAGTGGTAACAGCGCAAGCGGCGCGGTAATTCCCGGTCAAACCCATATGAAACTGGACTGGGGGCGCTTGGCAAGCTTGAACTTGATCACCACCGGCACGGGAGACTCCAGCCGGGTCCTGCGTGGATCGATGGTCGTCGGCGGGGGTGACAGCGTGGCCATGCCCGAACGGGGTGTCGCGGCCAACGTAAGCCTGGACGGTCTGGATGTGGATGAATGGACCCAATGGATGGACACACTGCCCGCCGTAACGTCCAACGGCAAGAAAGTTGACTTGGTCACCCTGGCGGGTGACTACCTGCCCACCACGGTCAGCGTTCGGGTGCGCGAGCTGAACTGGGGCAACCACGTGATGCACAAGCTTGCGGTCAATGGCAACCGCGTGGGGGGTCTGTGGCGTGCGCAGGTCGAAGCGACCGAATTCAGCGGCCAGGTGGAATACCGCCAAGCCAGCATTCCCGACCTCGCAGCCGACAGCGCCAACGTGGGGCGGCTCTACGCGCGCCTATCTCGGCTGACTTTGGGATCCAGCGAAGCACAGGACGTGGAAAACCTTTTGGGCGAACAGCCTTCCAGTATCCCAGCACTGGACGTCGTGGTGGAGGACTTTGAATTGGTGGGCAAGAAGCTGGGCAGATTGGAAGTCGAAGCGGTCAACCAGACTTCGCAGGTGCAACGGGATCCACAGCGGGAATGGCGCCTCAAGCGCCTGAACCTCAGCATGCCCGCGGCGACGCTGACCGCGAGTGGCGCTTGGCGTCTGCAGCCAGGCGCGGCAGCGGCCAGCAACGTCAGCGCAACGGGTAGCACCAGCAAAGTCAGCAAGGACAGACGCAGCACCGCGCTGGATTTCAAACTCGATATCCGAGACTCCGGCGATTTGCTGGCACGCTTTGGAATGAAAGATGTGATCCGCAACGGCAAGGGTGCACTGGAGGGCAAGATTGAATGGCAGGGCTCACCCATCAGCTTGGACTATCCCAGCCTGAGCGGCAGCTTCAACGTCAACCTGGAAAAAGGCGAATTTCTCAAAGCCGATCCCGGCATTGCAAAGCTCTTGGGGGTGCTGAGCCTGCAGTCGCTGCCGCGGCGTCTGATGCTGGATTTTCGCGATGTATTCTCTGAAGGCTTTCCCTTTGACTTTGTGCGAGGCGACGTCACGATCGCCAAAGGCATTGCGCGCACCAGCAACTTGCAAATGAAGGGCGTCACCGCTGCGGTACTGATGGATGGCAGCACTGACATCGCCAAGGAAACGCAAAGCATCCAGGTAGTGGTCATCCCTGAACTCAATGCAGGCAGTGCCTCCTTGATTACCGCCACCATCAACCCGCTAGTCGGGCTGTATTCCTTTTTGGCCCAGTTGGTGTTGCGCCAGCCTTTGATCGCAGCCAGCACCCAGGAGCTGTACATAGACGGCACTTGGCTGGAGCCGCGCGTGACCAAGGTAGACCGCCGCCAATCGCCAGCGAGTCCCGCGAACCTTCGCTAAACCGCCCTCAGTCGTGGAGATATCCCCATGTTCGTAGCTGCACTGCAAATGGTGTCGACCCAGTCACTTGCTGACAACCTTGCACAGGCCAAGCGCTTGCTGCAACAGGCTGCGGACCAGGGCGCCGAGTTGGCCGTTCTTCCCGAATACTTTTGCCTGATTGGCGCCAAGGACGACGACAAACTGGCGATTCAAGAGCGCTTTGGCGCGGGCCCCATTCAGGACTTTATGGCCGCTCAAGC
>CAIYRQ010000235.1 GCA_903928635.1 uncultured beta proteobacterium
CGATCAAATCGATCACCGACTTTGGCGTGTTCGTTGGCTTGGCCGCCGGCATCGACGGTCTGGTGCATTTGTCTGATCTGTCTTGGAACGAAACCGGCGAAGCCGCTGTGCGTGAGTTCAAGAAGGGCCAGGAAGTCGAGGCTTTGGTCTTGGCCGTGGACGTGGACCGCGAACGCATCTCTCTGGGTATCAAACAGCTCGACTCCGATCCTTTCACCACCTTCACGTCGATCAACGACAAGGGCCAGGTTGTGACCGGTAAGGTCAAGACTGTGGACGCCAAGGGCGCTGAAATCGATCTGGGCGAAGACATCATCGGCTACCTGCGCGCCTCGGAAATCAGCCGCGACCGCGTGGAAGATGCCCGTAGCCTGCTCAAAGAAGGTGACGAAGTGACTGCTGTGGTTGTCAATGTGGATCGCAAGACCCGCAACATCCAGTTGTCCATCAAAGCCAAGGACGCTGCGGACCAAAACGAAGCCATGGCCACCCTGAGCCAAAACTCCGCGCGTGAAAACGCCGGCACCACCAGCCTGGGCGCATTGCTGCGCGCCAAGTTGGACAACAACTAAGCACTTCCCTGCTTCGTTGACCTCCAGGAACGGCCGGTTGCCTTGTGCACCGGTCGTTTTTTTGTCCCCCACGAGTTTCACTTCCATGACGCGCTCTGACCTTGTAGAAGCACTGGCCAACCGGTTCAGCCAACTCACGCACCAGGATGCGGAGTTCGCGGTCAAGGCTATTCTGGACGCCATGAACGACGCCCTGGTGCGCGGCCAGCGTATTGAGATCCGGGGTTTTGGCAGCTTTTCTGTCAACCACCGCCCGCCCCGCATGGGTCGTAATCCCCGCAGCGGCGAGAGCGTGGCCATCCCCGAGCGGCGTGTGCCGCACTTCAAACCCGGCAAGGCCTTGCGCGAAGCCGTGGATGCCCAGACCGCCCAATTGCAAGACGTGCAAGGCGTGCAAAACCTGCGTTAACCTGTGCGCTGACCGATAGAATCCGCCAGCCCTCTAGGAACGCCATGAAAACTCTTGTTTGGCTCGCCCAGTACCTGCTGAAGGCGGCCATTTTTTTCACCTTGTTTGCCTTTGCGTTGAATAACCAAGGCGACGTTACCGTGCGTTTCTTCTTCGGCTACCAGTGGACCGCACCGCTGGTCTTGGTCGTGTTGATCACCTTCGCGGCTGGCTTGCTGCTAGGGGTTCTGGGCATGGTGCCCCGCTGGTGGCGCCAGCGACGCGCCGCAGCGCTGGCGCGCCAGGGCGTCACGACACCGTCCACTGCCGACACTTCCACTTCCTCAGCACCCCATGGACTTTGATCCGACCCTGATTTTGATGGGCCTGCCCGTGGCCTTTGTGCTGGGGTGGCTGGCCTCGCGGCTGGACGTGCGTCAGCTTCGTCTGGAAAACCGGCAAGCACCCAAAGCCTATTTCCGGGGCTTGAACTTTTTGCTCAACGAGCAGCAAGACCAGGCCATTGACGCCTTCATTGAGGCCGTCCAAAACGATCCCGACACGTCGGAACTGCATTTCGCGCTGGGCAATCTGTTTCGACGCCGGGGCGAGTACCAGCGCGCGGTTCGGGTGCACCAGCATTTGCTCTCGAGGGGCGACATCAGCGCCGATGACCGCCACCGTGCTCAGCATGGCCTGGCACTGGACTACCTCAAAGCCGGTCTGTTGGACCGGGCAGAAGGCGCTTTGCTCCAGCTCGAAGGCACACGCTTTGAAGCGGAAGCGCGGTTGGCACTGCTGGCCAACTACGAACGTTCACGCGACTGGCTCCAAGCGGCCGAAGTCGCGTACAAGCTCGAACTGGCCGACCAAGGCAGTTTTGCCGGTCGCAGGGCCCATTACTTGTGCGAACAAGCCGCCAGTCTGGTTGCCAGCAGTGAACGCGCCCAAGCGCAACAGGTGCTGGCCGAGGCCATCCGCTTGGCGCCCCAAATGGCGCGGCCCCGCTTGGATTTGGCACAGTTGCAGTTCGTTGAAGGTGAAAGCGCGCAAGCCCTGTCCACCATGCTGGAAGCCATGAAAGCCGCCCCCGCAGCCGTGGCATTGATGGCACAGCCTTTGCGGACCTACGCCCAAGCGTGCGGAACACCAGATGCTGCGCTGACGCCGCTGAAAGCGGCCTATGCCCAAAGCCCTTCGCTCGATGTATTGGACGCCATCGTGGCCTTGGAACGTGGGCGTGCCACCTCCGAAGCCACGGCACGTGATTGGTATGTGCACCACCTCGAGAAACAACCGTCACTCGTGGCAGCGGCCCAATGGATCGCGGGCGAAAAGCTGGAGCACGAGCAATTCCATCCCCAGGTGCAGCGCGCGCTGGACCATGCCGTCAAACCCCTGAAGCGCTACCGCTGCGCGGCCTGCGGCTTTGAAGCCCAACAGCATTTCTGGCATTGCCCAGGCTGCCAAGCCTGGGACAGCTACCCGCCGCGGCGGGTGGAAGAACTTTGACTGCAATCACTGATTTGATGAACACGATGACCCACCCTATCCCTGCGCCCGTTACCGCACCCGCACTGGCCGCCTCCCGCGTATTGGTCGTGGGCGACGTGATGCTGGACCGCTATTGGTACGGCGCCGTGGACCGCATTTCGCCTGAAGCCCCGGTTCCCGTCGTGCGCGTGACCCGTGAAGAAGAACGCGGTGGTGGTGCGGCCAACGTGGCCGGCAATATTGCGGCGCTGGGCGCGCACGCGGCCTTGCTTGCAGTGGTGGGTGATGACGAAGCCAGCCAGCATCTCGAAGCCCTGTTGGCCAAAACCGGCATTCAAACCCACTTTGGACGCGATGCGGAACTCAAAACCACTGTTAAGTTGCGCGTCATCGGTCGCCAGCAGCAATTGCTGCGCCTGGACTTTGAAAACACCCCCAAAAACCGGGTACTGGCGGACCAGACGACTCGCTTTTCTGCTTTGCTTGAAACGCAGGATGCGGTGATTTTTTCAGATTACGGCAAAGGCAGCTTGGCGCAGGTCGGCGACATGATTGCCAAAGCACGCGCCGCAGGCAAACCGATTCTGATCGACCCCAAAGGCAGCGATTACGCCCGCTACGCCCACGCCACCGTCATCACCCCCAACCGCTCAGAGATGCAAGAGGTCGTAGGCCCCTGGAGCAGCGAAGAAGAATTGCGCACCAAGGCCCATGCGCTGCGCACCCAATTGCAGCTGGACGCGGTGCTGGTCACGCGCAGTGAAGAAGGCATGACCTTGTTTGACGCGGAGGGCGAATTGCACGTCAGCGCACAGGCCCGCGAGGTGTTTGATGTGACCGGTGCCGGTGACACTGTGATTGCGACCATGGCCTCGCTGCTGGGCGCGGGCCTGACCCTGCGCCAGGCCCTGCCCTGGGCCAACCGGGCGGGTGGCATTGTGGTCGGAAAATTTGGCACCGCGACGGTGTCTTACCAGGAGTTGTTTGCATGACACGCATCGTAGTCACCGGCGCTGCCGGCTTTATTGGAAGTCGCATCATTGCGGGGCTGAATGCACGCGGCATTGAGGACATCATTGCCGTAGACGAGCTCACACAGGGCGATAAGTTTCGCAACCTGGTGGACTTGAAAATTGCCGATTACGTGGACGCCGACACCTTTTACAACGCCTTTGCAGCCCGAAGCTATGGCCACGTGGAAGCCGTATTCCATGAGGGTGCGTGCAGCGACACCATGGAGCAGAACGGCAAGTACATGATGCAGAACAACTTCGAGACTTCGAAGCAGTTGTTTATGGCGGCTCAAACACAGGGAACGCGCTTGCTGTACGCCTCGTCTGCCGCTACCTACGGTGGCTCAAGCACCTTCAAAGAAGATCCCGCATTTGAAACGCCGCTCAATGTTTATGGCTACTCCAAACTGCTGTTTGACCAGGTGATGCGCCGCGAACTGGGCCCCCAGCTGCAAAACGCAAAAACGCAAGTCGTTGGCTTTCGGTATTTCAATGTGTACGGTCCGCATGAGCAGCACAAAGGCCGCATGGCCAGCGTGGCCTACCACCAATTCCACCAGTTCAAGGCCGAGGGCCGGGTCAAGCTGTTTGGTGAATATGGCGGCTACGCGGCAGGCGCCCAGATGCGCGACTTTGTGTTCGTCAATGACGTGGTCGATGTCAACCTTTGGTACTACGACCATCCCGAAAAAAGCGGAATTTACAACCTGGGCACTGGCCGCGCACAGGCCTTTAACGACGTGGCCAGTGCCGTGGTCAACACATTGCGCGCTGCGGACGGTCATGCGCCATTGGCGCTCGAAACCATGGCTGCCATGGACTTGGTGGAATACATCGCCTTCCCGGATGCATTGCGTGGCAAATACCAGTGCTACACCCAGGCCGATCTGACCGCACTGCGCGCCAGCGGTTGCGACCACCAGTTTGCCGATGTCGCCAGTGGCGTGGGCCAGTACGTGCGGTGGATGGCTGCGCAGGCCTGAACCCGCGCTGGCATGGAGAATTCGCTATGCGTCCTTGGAATTTGTTGTGTAAGTGGACGATAACGGCGCTTGCCGTGTCGGTCACAAGCCTGTGCTTGGCATCCATCGAGGTGAACAATGCAGACGAAGCCGAGTTGGACAGTGTGAAAGGCCTGGGGCCTGCGAGCACCTCGCGCATTTTGAAAGCGCGTGAGCAAGGACCGTTCAAAGACTGGGCAGACTTTCTCAAACGCGTCAAAGGCATCAAAGCCAAGGCCGCAGAACACTTGTCCGAGGGCGGCCTGACGGTCAATGGCGCACCTTTTGCACCCGCCAAAGAACTGAAAACCCAACCATGATGTCCATCTTCGCAATCTGTATCGGCGCCTGCCTGGGCGCACTGGCGCGCTGGCAGTTAGGTCTTTGGCTCAACCCGATGGTGGTGCCCGGTGCCAGCATGCCCTTGGGCACCTTGGCGGCCAATTGGATTGGCGGCTATTGCGTGGGCGTGGCCGTTGGCGTGTTCCAGGCCATGCCGGAATTGGATCCCACCTGGCGCTTGCTGCTGATCACCGGCTTTTTAGGCGCGCTCACCACCTTCTCCAGTTTTTCAGCGGAAGTGGTGGCCATGCTAGGTACGCAAAAATACATGCTGGCTTTGAGCACCGCAGCCTTGCACTTGTTCGGCTCATTGCTGCTCACGGTTGCAGGCCTGCGCACCGTGGCGTATTTCCTGGCACCGCAAGCGGTCTAAAGCGCCAACACCGGAGCCATACCGGGTCGCTCCAGCCAGGCGGCAAACTCATCGGCCAGTTGCTGTGCTGCGCCAGTCGCCCCCTCCCAGGCCTTCACGCGGCTGGACAAATCGTTGCCATAGCGTGTGAAGTCGGTGCGGTCGGGCAATTTGCCATTGGGCAGCGTTTGCAGCCACGCCGGGTTAGGCGCCAGCAGCACCATGTTTGACAGCTTTTCAGTCGCACCGTGGCGATGTTTGAGGGCTTTGTCCAGCCAGCCCGGCACCACCGCGCGCTGGAAATGTGGATAGAGAACGATGGGCGCCTCTGGTCGCTCCGCAGCGGGGTAATCCAGATGCAAGTGGTAGTCGGTAATGCCGCCGTCCCAATACGCCCCTGCCGGCGCTTGCGCGATGTCATGTACCGCTTGCAGCAAGAACGGTATGGAGCAACTGGCTTGCAGCGCGCCCATGAAGTTGTCTGGCGTCAGCGGGCATTGCAAGGTCGGATAGTCCTGATCACCAAAGGGCAACGCAGCCCCTTGCGTTGAAAACACCACGCGGTCCAGCCAAAGGCCCATGGCCCGGCGCTGCACCGCGTTGCTTAGGAAGGCTGCGGCGTAGCCCAACGGCGTGCGCCAAGGGTGCTCACGCCCCAGCAGCTTTTTGCCGTGCGATGTCATGATGTGCAGACGGTAGCGCGGATGCATGAGCACTTCGTCGATGCGCCCTCCATAAAATGCCCGCAAATTGTCACCAAACTGCGCGCTCACTTGCTGTGCTGGTACGCGCTTTTGCCCTTCTGGCAATTCGTAATGCTGGTGGATGTAGTCGTGCTCCAGCCGCTCAAACGCTGCAACCGGCGCGTCCAAGCATGCGGTCGCCATGCGCCAGGCGCCGATGGACGCACCCACCAAATCCACAGGCTGGTTGCTTTGGGGCAGCCACTGCCCGAACAAAAACCGGTCCAAGGGCCCGAGGATCAAACCCTTGGGGCCACCCGCCGCAGCGGGAATCACGCCCACGTGCTGCGGCAAAAGACCGTTCGACGCGAGATGTGCACGCGCCTGTGGACCTGCATAGATGTGAAGCGCTTGCATACGTCTGCCCTGCCCTATTTGCGCAAGCCCTGAAGCTTGGAAAACGCCGACGCCATGGCACCGGGGGCCTGCGGCTCTGCGGAGCGATGGGGCACACGTTGCCCGCGATCAGCGCCTTCAAACCGGTTGTTGCGCGCGCCGCCGCGATCGTCCGCCCGGCGCGGGGCTTCACCCAGCTTCATGGTCAGGCCAATGCGCTTGCGCACCACGTCCACCTCCACCACCTGCACTTTGACAATGTCGCCGGTCTTGACCACCTCTCGCGCGTCACTCACAAATTTGTGTGCCAGCTGGCTCACATGCACCAGCCCGTCCTGGTGCACCCCCAAATCGATGAAGGCACCGAAGGCCGCGACGTTGCTCACCGTGCCTTCCAAAATCATGCCTTCCACCAGGTCTTTGATGTCATTGACGCCGTCTTGCAAACGCGCGACTTTGAAATCCGGACGCGGATCGCGGCCTGGTTTTTCCAGCTCGCTCAAGATGTCTTGCACCGTGATCACGCCGAATGTTGCGTTGGCAAACAGCTCGGGGCGCAGGGTGCGCAGCATGTCGGCACGGCCCATCAGCTCCGCCACAGGTTTGCCTGCCTTGGCAATGATTTGCTCCACCACCGGATAGGTTTCGGGGTGCACGCCGGTCATGTCCAGCGGGTTGTCACCACCGCGGATACGCAAAAATCCTGCGCTTTGCTCAAACGTCTTGGCACCCAAGCCTGCCACTTGCAGCAATTGCTGGCGGTTGGCAAAAGCACCATGGGTTTCACGCCAGCGCACCACCGCCTTGGCCACCGTGCCCGACAGGCCTGAGACGCGTGACAGCAAAGGCACACTGGCCGTGTTCAAGTCCACGCCCACGGCGTTGACGCAATCTTCCACCACCGTGGACAAGGTTCGGGCCAGCTCACTTTGGTTTACGTCGTGCTGGTACTGGCCCACGCCAATCGACTTGGGGTCAATCTTGACCAGCTCGGCCAAGGGGTCTTGCAGGCGCCGCGCAATGCTGGCCGCACCGCGCAGGCTCACATCCACGTCAGGCATTTCCTGGCTGGCGTATTCACTGGCGCTGTACACCGAGGCACCCGCCTCGCTCACCACCACTTTGTCCACGGTCTGGCCGCCGACTTTGGCAATCTGCTTGATCAGGTCGGCTGCGAGCTTGTCGGTCTCGCGGCTGGCGGTGCCGTTGCCGATGGCAATCAGGTTGACACCATGGCGCGCGCACAGCGCACCCAAGGTGTGCAAGGCACCATCCCAGTCCTTGCGCGGCTCGTGGGGAAAGACGGTGGCGGTATCGACCAATTTGCCGGTCGCGTCGACCACAGCCACTTTCACGCCGGTGCGAATGCCGGGGTCCAGACCCATCACCACGCGGGGCCCGGCGGGTGCGGCCAAGAGCAAGTCACGCACGTTGTCGGCAAAGACCTTGATGGCCACGCCTTCGGCATCTTCGCGCAGGCGGGCAAACAGGTCGCGCTCCAAGGACAGGCTGAGCTTGACGCGCCAGGCCCAGGCCACGCATTTGCGAATCAGGTCATCCGCGGCACGCCCCTGGTGGCTCCAGCCCAACCGCAGCGCAATCCGCGCCTCGGCCAGAGATACGACCGGGCCCTTGGGTTTAGCGGCAGACGCATCCGCCGCAAGCAATGCCAGCGCAGCGTCAGGCAGCACCAGTTTGGCGTCGAGAATGTCCAAGGCACGGCCGCGAAACACCGCCAAAGCCCGGTGCGAGGGCACGCGACCGATGGGCTCGTCGTAGGCAAAGTAATCGCGAAACTTGGCCACGTCGGGATGGTTTTCGTCTTTGCCTTCCACGCGCTTGCTTTGCAGCAAGCCCTCATTCCACAACCAGGCGCGCAGGTCTTGGACCACCGCAGGGTCTTCGGCCCAGCGCTCGCTCAGCAGGTCGCGCACACCGTCCAGCACCGCTTGGACGGTTGAAAAATCGGCCGGTTTGTCCTCGCCTTCGGCCACCGGTCGCACAGGGATCACATAGGCCAGGGCCTCTTGGGCGGGATCCAGACTTGGATTCGCAAACAACGCCAGCGCCAATGGCTCCAGTCCCGCTTCGCGCGCCAACTGCCCTTTGGTACGGCGCTTTAGCTTGAACGGGAGGTAAATGTCCTCGAGTTCTTGCTTGGTTGCTGCCGCGTCAATGGCTGCTTGCAAAGCGGGCGTCAACTTGCCTTGCTCCCCGATGGCCTTGGCCACCACCAGACGGCGGTCCTGCAACTCGCGCAAGTACGACAGGCGGGCCTCCAACTCACGCAGCTGGATGTCGTCCAACCCGCCTGTTACCTCTTTGCGGTAGCGGGCAATA
>CAIYRQ010000236.1 GCA_903928635.1 uncultured beta proteobacterium
AACGACTCCGTGGCCACGCTCAGTTACTTGGCGCACCGCTTCAGCCTTGAATTCGGCCGGGTATCTCACTCTCTTCATGACTATCACTCCAGTTCAATTTAGACCTTAACAAGTGTCTATTGAAACGGGTGACGTCCAGTTCATGGTGTCGGCGTCGATTGATGCAGAAGCTGGTCTTTGGCCTGGCTGCCAGAGCTAGACCCAAAATAGAAGGACAAAACCAGGATGACGCCATCGCGCAAGGTGGTAAGCAAGTCCTGGACGGTGGGATCGGCTGCGACGGCATAGCCCATCACTTTCAGGGCCGTCACCGTGCCAAAGCCGCCGATGATGAGAACCGCCTCCAGAAAGCCGAGCAGAAGACCGCACCGCCATCACGCAATTGCTCTTCAAAGTGTTTGGCGTGAATTCATGCCAGCCCGAAGGATAAGGATATGACCGAGCCATCGATCCGCGCCGCGTCCCTGGTGACCATCGCACTGGCAGCGACCATGACCGGACTGAGCGAAAAGGCGATCCGCCGAAAGATTGAAGAGGGCAAGTGGCTGGTGGGCCGGGAGGTATTCAAAAGTCCAGATGGTGGAGTTTTTGTGTCCATTCAGGGCTTTGAGAGCTGGGTTGGTAGGGGAAAACAAAGATAAACGAGCCCAGGGGGGCTCCATTTTTGGTTCATGTGTGACTAAATTCATAGTACTGGATGTTCATACAGTACCAGTGAATTGAGAAACCAACCCGAAAGACAAATATGACGACCTGCCCTACCCCCAGCATCGAAGCCACAGTGGCCCAGATGAAAAGGGAAATCCTCCTCGATATTCACAACGGTAGTGTTCCGACCACCGTGAAAACCTTCGGTGATCTGCACGACTTCATCGATGCCAATTGCTACGGCGGATTTTGTGATGACGACTATGCCGACTTCCTGATCGCTCACTTTGGCGGGCGCGATGAGCAAGAGTCCATGCCGCAAGCCATGCTCGACTTCATGAACGCGTGTCAGAACCAAGTTGATGAGTGGCTTGGCGGCGGTGATTTGGCGACCCAATTGCAAGGGGAATCCAAATGAGCGCCGGAATTGACAACTTCCTGCGCCCCTTCATCGGTCCTGCGCAGACCGCCGTCCTTGAAGAAATGCTCAAGGGAGAGGAAGCCTTGTACTTCCAAGAACTGTTGAGCGACTTGGCCACAGACATACAGGCCATGCCCCAGACGGGAGAGACCGATGGGCAAGGTGACAAAGCCGTCGCTCACCTCCATTACTTCATGGGCCAATTTGATTTTTGGATCACCGAGCGCGATATCGGCGACGGCACTGCCGACCTACGGCAGCATCAAGCGTTTGGGTTCGTCAACTTGGGCGACCCCGACAACGCTGAGCTGGGCTACATCAGTCTGCCCGAGTTGTTTGCGTCCAACGTTGAGCTTGATCTGTATTGGGTCCCCAAGACACTGGGTGAGATCAAAGCTCAAGTGAGAGGCTCCAAGTGAGGGGCGGCGCACGACAAGGTTCGGGCCGGCCTCGCTTGCTCAATCCAACCAAGCCCTTCACCGTTCGCTTGAGTGACGCTCAGCGCGAAGAGTTGAGGCTGCGGGGTGGTTCAGCGGCCATCAAAACATGGCTTGATGCAATTCAAAGGAAATTGAAATGACCGTTAAAAAATTTGCAGCCGGTCTTCAAGTTCGAGAAAAATCTATTCGAGTGGCCTTTTATCTTGATGGTGTTCAAACATATAAAAGCTTGATGGCCAATGGTATCAGCATGGCTCCAACTCCATCCAACATTAAATATGCAGAACGTTTGGTTGTCGACATCAAAAATGCCATTCGCTTGGATCGGTTCAACATGCATGACTTCTTTCCAGAAGGTGGCATTGTAAAAACTGGTCTGACTGTTGGTGATCAGATTGATTTATGGCTGAGCACTCAACGGCTTGAAGCCAGCAGCAAACAAGCCTACAAAGCTGGCGCAAATCATTGGAAAAAAGTCACTTGCAATGCGCAAGGCAAAAAGGTGGGGGAAATGCAAATTCCAGCTTTGACGCACACGCATGTGAAATTTGCCATTGCCCAATGGACCAAAAGCGGCAAAACAATGAACAACTACTTGCAAGTTTTACGCGAAGCCATGGGGGAAGCGAAATATGAAGGCCTGACTTTGATCA
>CAIYRQ010000237.1 GCA_903928635.1 uncultured beta proteobacterium
AGACGTGTTTGACTACATTGAAGGTTTTTACAATCGAGTCCGCAGGCACAGTCATCTTGACCAAATGAGCCCGCTTGCGTTCGAGCAACTTCAAACCGGAAGTTGATTTATGTCTATGAAAGCGGGTGACGTCCACACTTGTCATCACCGCGTTACAAGCCCACGCTACAAACAACGCGTGAGCAAACTTCCTGATTTCGCACTCGCCATTGACTTCGCCCCGACGCCGTGGACAGGCCGGGTGGGAATGTCGGCGTGTCCTGGGGCGGGTGGTGACAACGGCACTGCGCACGCAGAGCGCGTGCTGGTGCAGCATGTGGCGCAGATCGCGGCGCAGAACGTGAGGTTGGTGGTGAGTTTGCTGGACACCACAGACCTGCAGCGCTTGGGTGCCAAAAACTTATCGCACCACCTGGCGCAGTTCGGCATTGCCTGGCACCAGTTGCCGGTGGTGGACTATGGGGTTCCGTCATTGGCAGTGACGTCGCAGTGGCAGCGCTTGTTACCAGCGCTGACCGCGGTACTGCAAAGCAACAATATTCTGATTCATTGCGCCCACGGCAAGGGCCGTACGGGCACCTTGGTTGCAACCATGTTCAAGGCCTGGGGGTGGAACACCGAGGCCGCCATGGCGAGGGTCCGCCAATTCCGACCGGGCGCCATCGAGACCCACAAGCAAGAGGCTTATGTGGCGGCGTTCGCCACTTCTTTCATCAACGCAGCGTAGTGCGCCAAGGGCGGCGTTGGCTGGCCGGGAATCTTGGCCAAGTCGTCATAGCGGCGCAGACGCACCGCTTCGGCGTAGTAGGTGAGATCTTCAAACGCGCGCACCTGGACTTCGTCGTAGCGGCCCCCTTGCAACTCCAGGCTGTGCTTGGAGGCCGGTGACAGGTCGCCCCAGTAGCCCGCGTCCACCGCACACAAATAGCGCTTGGCGTCCACGTGCAGTTTGATGGGCTCCAGCACCGCATCGGGGAACAAGCTGCGCAAGAAGGGCAGTGCCACAAACTGGTGCAAATCGTCTTTGGCGGGCATGGCGTCCTGGTCGGCCACCAGCTCTTGCTGCGGGCTGAGCATGTGGCCCAGGTCGTGCAACAGGGCTGCCACAACGGTCTCAGGCGACTCGTGGGCTTGTTCGGCCAGGTGGGCGCATTGCAGCGCGTGGTCGAGTTGGCTCACGGCTTCCTGGCCGTACCAGGTGGTGGCGCGGCTGCCGAGCAGTTCAACGATGTCGGGGATGGTCAGGGACATACAAATCTCCAAGGTGAATGCAGCGCCCTGCGCTGCAAGACTAGCGGGCGCGAACGCCGATCACGGCAAAGCGGATGCGGGAGCAAAAAAAGTCAATGGCAGAGACGGTGGCCAAAATCAGCAAAATCACAAACGACATTTGCTGCAGCTCCAAGGTTCGAATTTGCTCCGACAAGATCAGGCCGATACCACCCGCGCCCACGATGCCGATGATGGAGGCGCTGCGGGTGTTGGATTCAAACGCGTACAAAACCTGGCTGAGAAGCACTGGCAGCAGCTGCGGCAGGATGCCAAAGCGCATCGCTGCCAATGAAGAGCCGCCTGTGGACATGACGCCTTCGACGGGTTTGTCGTCTGCCGCTTCGATGGCCTCAGAAAACAACTTACCAAAGCTGCCCAGGTCGGACATGAACAACGCCAGCACCCCGGCAAACGGCCCCAGGCCCACCACGTTGATCCAGACCAGGGCCCAAATCAAGATGTCCACGCCGCGCAAGGTGTCAAAGCTTCGCCGCGCCATAAACTGCACTAGGCGGTTGATCGTGGTGTTGCGCGCCGCCAAAAAGCCGAGCGGAAATGCCACGATGGCGGCCATGAGTGTGCCCAGCAAGGCGATGGCCAGCGTCTCCACCATGGCGTGCACATAGCTGCCAGTAAGCGCCCAACTCCCGGGAGATGGGGGAAGCATGCGCAGCGCCATGGCGCCGAGTTCCCCGAATCCTGCAACAAGTCGGGCAATCGTCATGTCCAGGCTGTAGATGCCATAGCCAAACAAGATCAGCGCAAGCGCCAGGAGCGCAAGGCCCACGCCATGTCCACGATAGAAAGGTTGGAAATGCTCGGCGTAGCGGGATTTCAGTGCCCACTGTTTGCCAGACAGGCGTGACGCAGTAGTCGCTGGCTTGGACGTGCTCATGCGGCGCGCTCCTGACCCAACAGGCCGTGGCGCACACGCTCGGTCAACGTGTCAATCAGCATGACGGTCCCGATGATCAGTACCAGCAGTGCGCTGATATCAGCGTAGTAAAACTTGCGGATCACTTCGAGCAGGGTTTGGCCAATGCCCCCTGCACCGACAAAACCCAGAACGGCGGCGCCGCGCACATTGATCTCAAAGCGCAGCAGTGCGTAGCTTGCAAAATTGGACGCCACTTGGGGCAGCACCGCAAAACGGACCTTTTGCAGCCAGTTGCCGCCACTGGCCAACACGCCGTCCACCGGCTTCATGTCGATGTTCTCCACGACTTCGGCAAACAGCTTGCCTAAGGCGCCTGTAGTGTGAATCGCCAAGGCCAAGATGCCTGGCAGCGGCCCCAGGCTAAAGGCCGCAACAAAAATCAGCGCAAACACCATCTCGGGCACAGTGCGCGAAAACTCCAGCAAACGCCGGGTGCCAAACACCAGCCATTGGCGCTCGGTGATATTTTTGCTGGCCAAAAAACACAGCAGCAACGCTGCCACAGCGCCCAGCAGGGTACCCACGTAGGCCATTAACAGTGTCTCGCCCATCAGAGCGAGCCATTTTTTCCAGCCCCAAAACCACTCTTTGGGATCGCTCAGCACCCATTGGCCGCTTTCCAAATGAAAAATGCGGTCGATGTAGCTGCTGAAGTTACCAATGTTGTCCAGAAACTTGGGAACAGAGATTTCGGCGGCATGGCCGGCAAAGAAGACGCACACCGCCAGCGCCAGCAAGCCCAGCCAAAGCTGGCGGCGTTTGGCCGCGACAGCGTGTGCGTAGGCTTTGGCGTGGCTGCGGGGTGCGATCACAACAGCTTAGTTCTTGCGCAGACCGTCCACGAACTTGTTGAGCTCGATCACGGGCAAATAGGCGTCGTGCGTTACAGGCTGGAAGGGCTCATACTTGCCATTCGAGAACTTGTCAAACGCAGCTTTGTCTTTCTTGGCAAAGTCAAAAATCGCCTGCTCAATTTTCTTCTTCAGGTCGGCGGGCAGGCTGTCCAGATAGGCGATGGGCGAATTCACGATCTGGTCAGACTTGTAGATGACGCGGAAGTCTTCTTTCTTGACCATGCCCTTGTCGGCCATGCGGGTTACTTCTGAGTCGTTTTCGCTAAACCACTGGTTGGCAGCCACGTCCACAGTCCCTTGGTTCAGCGCCATGATGGCGTTGGTGTGGCTTCCGCTGTAAATCACTTTGCCGAAAAAGTCTTCGGCTTTGATGCCCATTTTGGACAAGGCATAGCGAGGCACGTTGTTGCCCGAGGTGGAGTTGGGGTCTACAAACGCGATGTTCTTGCCTTTGAGGTCTTCTACCTTGTGGTAGGGGGAGTTGGCCTTGACCCACAGCACCGAGTAATAGCCTTTGACACCGCCTTTGCCCACTTCGGTAGCAAACGCCGTGGTTTTCACGCCGATCATGCGAGCGCGTGCATAGGAGGCGGGACCGTAGTAGGCGATGTGAATTTGTTCAGCGCGCTGGCCTTCGATCACGGCTGCGTAGTCACCGACGATACGCAGCTTGACAGGAATGCCAATTTCGCGCGACAGGTAGGCTGCGAAGTCTGCAAACTGCTCCGTCACGGCTGCGGCGTTTTCAGCCGGGATGCTGGCAAACACCAACTCGGGGTATTTGGCTTTCCAGTCCTGTGCCTGGGCGGAAGCCATCAAGGCGGTGGAGGCAGCGATTGCCAGAAGTGCACGACGATTGAACATAGTGGTTCCTTTGATGAGAGTGGAGGAGAAAAAAGAAAATGGGTTGCGGGATATGCAGCGCAATCAGGTCTTAGGCGTGTCGGGCAAAGGGCAGCACCACCGCAGGAGTTCGCCCCTGCACTTCGGCGGCTTCCATGCCGTACAGGTCGTGCACCACGGACTCACTGAGCGCGTCGGGAACGTCGTCAAACACCACCCGCCCCGCCGACATACCTACCAGCCGGTCGCAGTAGTTGCGCGCCACATCCAGTGCATGCAAATTGCACAGAACAGTAATTCCCATATCGCGGTTAATGCTGCGCAGCGCGTCCATCACCACCTGGGTGTTGCGCGGGTCCAAAGACGCAATAGGTTCGTCTGCCAAAATTATTTTGGGCTCCTGCACCAGCGCGCGGCACAGTGCTACGCGTTGCTGTTGTCCGCCGGAAAGTTGGTCGCAGCGTTGGGCAGCAAAGTCGGCCATACCAAATCGCTCCAAGGCTTCCAGCGCTGCGAGCTTGTCCGCATCGCTCCATAAAGTGAGCAGTGAGCGCCAAGTAGGCACGCTGGTGAGGCGCCCCATCATCACATTGGTCAGCACGTCCAGGCGACCGATCAGATTGAACTGTTGAAACACCATGGCGCAGTTGCGACGCCACTCGCGCAGGGCAGGACCTTGCAGGTCGGTGACTACCGCGTCGTCAAACGTGATGGTCCCTGAGCTGGGTTCATTGAGCCGGTTGATCATGCGCAGCAGCGTGGATTTGCCTGCGCCGGAGCGTCCGATCACGCCGACGAAGCTGCCTGCGTCAATCGACAGCGACACGCCATGGACGGCTACGGTGTCGCCGAAGCGTTTGCTGAGGTTGTGAAGTTGGAGTGTGTGCATGGGCGTTCCTAACCACCGGCTTTAAGTGCGGAAGTTGGCTCAGGCGCAAGCTTAGAAATCATGTGTGTCAGCGCGGTGACGAAATTCAGGAAACACGAATACCGCCGCGCCACACAGCCCGCACCACCGGTTGCTGGCGCCCGTCGGCCAAGGGCGTCATACGCACCTGAACCAAGTCGCCACGCAAGCCCTGGGCGATGCTGCCCCGGTCACGTAAACCAAGCGAGTGCGCCGGGTTGCGGCTCACCAGTGCGCTGGCTTGCGGCAAGGTCAAGCCTGCTGTTTCGGTCAGACGCACCATCGCGGAAATCAAACTGCCTGGCACGTAGTCCGACGACAAAATGTCGACCAAGCCCAGGCGAGCCAGCTCAATGGCGGACACATTGCCTGAGTGCGAGCCACCGCGCACCACATTGGGGCCGCCCATGATGGTTGCCATGTTGTGAGCGCGTGCGGCTTGCGCTGCAGCCACGGTCGTGGGGAATTCGCTGACAGTGGCGCCTTCCGCATGCGCCTGCTCAACGTGGGCCACCGTGGTGTCGTCGTGACTCGCCAGAGTAATGCCGTGCTGCTTGCAATAGTCGGCAAAGTAGGCGCGGTGCGGCAGTGCATAGCGCGCCTGGTGTTCCAGCGACTGGGCCACGCGCTCGTCAAATTTGGCCTGACTCCAGCCTTTTTTACCGGTGAAGTAAATCCAGGCATGTTCGATGTTTTCCCACTGGCGCTGGCCCGGCGTATGGTCCATCACGGACAGCATGCGAACCATGGGGTTGCCCACGAAAGGTTTGAAGAGATCCAAGGTGTTGGGTGCGGGTAGCTCGCAGCGCACATGCAAGAGGTGTTCTGCCCGCAGCACGCCGCGCTGCGAAAAGTCACTCAAACATTCCAGCACCGTGTCCCATTCGCTGCCGCGCACGCTGTCCGGATCCGATTCGCCCACACCCAGCGCATCGAGGACGGTGGTGATGCCCGAGGCAGCAATCTCTGCGTCGTGGGCCAGTAGCGCAGGCGCATCGTCCCAGCGCACCTTGGGGCGGGGCATGAGGTGGCGCTCAAAGTTGTCGGTATGCACTTCCACCAAGCCTGGCAGCAGGTAGTCACCTTGCAGGTCGATGGCACCCGCCACCGCAGTAGCGCCTGCGTCGATCGCCTGAATCAGGCCGCTATGGCATTGCACGCTGCCATGAACGATTTCGTCTGACAGCACCAGGCGCGCGTTGGTCAGCAGGGTGGGTTTGGAGGTAGGGCTGTTCATGGAGTAGGTTTTGGGGCTTGCATGGCCACGGTGCGGCTGGACGCCGCTTCTGCGACCGCGCTGTCGTGAAAAATCCCGAGAATGCCCACGCCCTGCGCGCGTGCCTGTGCAATCAGCTCGATCACGGTCTGCGTGTTTTCGGGATCCAGCGATGCCGTCGGTTCATCCAGCAGCAGCAGGGGGCGGGGCTTGATAAAGCTGCGAGCAATGTTGATGCGCTGCTGCTCGCCACCGGAAAAAGTGGCAGGTGGTAGCTGCCACAGTGATGAGGGAATGCGCAGGCGTTCCAGCCAATGCGCCGCCTGCTCGCGCGCTTGGCTCTGCGTGATTGGGTTGCTGCCGGCCTCGAGCAATGGTTCCGCCACGATATCGATGGCGGCCACACGCGGAATCACCCGCAAAAACTGGCTTACATAGCCCATGGCATGGCTGCGAAGATGCAATACGGTGCGGGCATCGGCCTGGGTGATGTCCACCAAGCTGCCGTCGGTGGAGCGCACCCAAATATGACCCGCAGACGCACGGTAATTGCCAAAGGCCAGCTTCAATACGGTGCTCTTGCCCATGCCGGAGGGGCCGCTCAGGCGCACACATTCACCTGGCAGGATGTCCAGGTCAAAGTGGTTCAGCACCGGCAACGAGGTGCTGCTTTGCAGGTGCAAGACAAACTGCTTGCTCACACCTTGCATTTGAAGCAACGGCGCGGGGGACGAAGCGGGAGGCATTGTCTGGGTCATGGTTGCAGCACCGAAGAAACCAAGAGTTGGGTATAGGGGTGCTGGGGGTCGTCCAGCACCTGGTCAGTCAAACCGGTCTCCACAGCCACGCCACCTTGCATCACCAGCATGCGCTGCGCCAGGAGGCGGGCGACGGCCAGGTCGTGGGTGACGATGATGGCCGCCAGCCCCATTTGCCGCGTCAGCATGCGCAGCATGTCCAGGAGCCGCGCTTGCACCGACACGTCCAGCCCCGAGGTGGGCTCGTCCATGAATACCAGGCGCGGCTGCGTGATCAGATTGCGGGCAATTTGCAGGCGTTGGCGCATGCCACCTGAAAAAGTATCTGGCCGGTCGTCCATGCGGCTGGGACTGATTTCCACCCGCTGCAGCCAATCGGTTGCTTGGGCACGCAGGTCGCCGTAGTGGCGCTGGCCCAGCGCCATCAGGCGTTCAGCCACATTGGCACCGGCTGACACATTCATGCGCAGGCCGTCGGCGGCGTTCTGGTGCACAAAGCCCCAGTCGGTGCGCGCCAGCATGCGGCGCTGCGCCTCTGTCATGGCGTATATGTCCTGCAGGCCTGTGTCTTTGAGTGCAAAGGAGACCTGCCCGGCGCTCGGTCCATGGCGCGCGGCCACTGCATTGAGCAAGGTACTTTTGCCGGAGCCCGATTCGCCGACCACCGCCAGCACCTCGCCGGGCCACAGGTCAAAGGAAATGTCGCGCACCACGGCGCGTGCGCCATAGGCGCAGCTCAGGTGGCGCACTTGCAGCAGAGGCGCTTGCGTGTCCATGGGCATCATTGGGTATTGCCCTCTGCGTGGGTCTCTGGCGCAAGCATCTGCACCTGGCGTTTGCCGCAATAGTCGCTGTCGGAGCACACAAACATCCGGGAGCCCTGGTCGTCCATCAGCACTTCGTCCAGAAAACTGGTGTTGGAACCACACAGCTCGCAAGCATGGTCCCAGCGCTGTACTTCAAACGGGTGGTCTTCAAAGCCCAGGCTCTCTACCGGGGTGTAAGGGGGCACCGCGTAGATGCGTTTTTCGCGCCCCGCGCCGAAGAGCTGCAGCGCCGGGTTCAGGTGCATCTTGGGGTTGTCAAACTTCGGAATCGGCGAGGGCGACATGATGTAGCGCCCATTCACCAAAACGGGATAGTCGTAGGTGGTGGCGATATGCCCGTAGTGCGCCAGATCCTCAAACAGATTGACGTGCATCAGCCCATACTCTTGCAGCGCATGCAGCTTGCGGGTTTCGAGCTCGCGCGGCTCCAGGTGCTGCAAGGGCTCGGGCACTGGCACTTGGTACACCAGCACCTGGCCTTCGCGCAGCGGTGTTTCGGGGATGCGGTGGCGGGTTTGGATGATGCTGGCTTGCAAGGTGTCCGTGGTCACTTCCACCCCGGTCGTGCGCTGAAAAAAGCGGCGGATGTTGACCGCATTGACCGTATCGTCCGAGCCTTGGTCAATCACCTTGAG
>CAIYRQ010000238.1 GCA_903928635.1 uncultured beta proteobacterium
GGCCAGCAACGCGGTTTTGTGCTGACAGGCAAGCAAACTGCACGGCGCATGGAACTCAGCAAGACCACGGTTCTTTAGCTCGAATCACTGTGAGGGCGGCGACTACAATCGCCCCCTCACCCGCAAGCGGGCCGCGACACCCGGTTTGCAGGCCCCGCCCACGCACCAGGACGCACGATGGCCCACAACATGCACCCCGACTCGCCCAATCACGACGCTGACGCGCAAGAGAAAAAAGCGCAGCTGCGCCAAGCCGCGCTGGAATACCACCAGTTCCCCACGCCGGGAAAAATTTCGGTAACCCCCACCAAGCAGCTGATCAATCAGCATGACCTGGCACTGGCGTATTCACCCGGCGTCGCGTCGCCCTGCGAAGAAATTGTCAAAGACCCGAACAACGCCTTTAAGTACACCAGCCGCGGCAACCTGGTGGCGGTGATCACCAACGGCACGGCCGTGCTGGGCCTGGGCGATATTGGCCCGCTCGCTGCTAAGCCGGTGATGGAAGGCAAGGGCGTTCTGTTCAAGAAGTTTGCCGGCATCGACGTTTTTGACATTGAGATCAACGAAAAACACGACCTGGACAAGCTGGTCGACATCATCGCGTCGCTGGAGCCTACCTTTGGTGGCATCAACCTCGAAGACATCAAAGCGCCAGACTGCTTTTATGTCGAACGCAAACTGCGCGAACGCATGAATATTCCCGTCTTCCATGACGACCAGCATGGCACCGCTATTGTGGTGGGCGCAGCCATCCTCAACGGCCTGAAGGTGGTCGGCAAAGACCCCAAGAAGATCAAGCTGGTGACCTCCGGCGCCGGTGCCGCAGCGCTGGCCTGCCTGGGGTTGCTGGTGAAGCTGGGTATTCCACGCGAAAACATTTTTGTCACCGATTTGGCCGGTGTGGTCTACCAAGGCCGCACCGAGCTGATGGACGTGGACAAAGAGTTTTTCGCCCAAAAAACCGACGCGCGCACCCTGCGCGATGTCATTGCCGGCGCCGACGTATTCCTTGGCTTGTCGGCTGGCGGCGTGCTCAAGCAAGACATGGTCAAAAGCATGGCGGCCAAGCCACTGATTTTTGCGTTGGCCAACCCCACGCCAGAAATCCTGCCCGACGAAGTCAAGGCCGTGCGCGACGACGCCATCATGGCGACCGGTCGCAGTGACTTTCACAACCAAGTCAACAACGTCTTGTGCTTCCCCTACATCTTCCGCGGTGCTTTGGATGCGGGTGCCTCGACCATCACCATCGAGATGGAAATCGCCGCGGTTCACGCGATTGCAGAGCTGGCCCAGGCTGAGCAAAGCGATGTGGTGGCTGCGGCGTATGCCGGTGAGCAGTTGGCCTTCGGCCCCGAATACCTGATCCCCAAGCCCTTTGACCCGCGCTTGATGATGAAAATCGCCCCGGCGGTAGCGCAAGCGGCTGCGGACAGCGGCGTGGCGCTGCGTCCGATTGCCGATATGGACGCCTACCGCGAGCAGCTGCAAAGCTTTGTATACGCCTCTGGCACCACCATGCGGCCGATATTTGCGATGGCCAAAAATGCGCTCAAAAAGCGCGTGGCTTTTGCCGAGGGCGAAGACGAGCGCGTGCTGCGCGCCACCCAAATCGTGGTGGACGAAGGCCTGGCCATGCCCACGCTGATTGGGCGCCCGGCGGTGATTGCCGAGCGCATCACCAAATTCGGCCTGCGTTTGCGCGAAGGCCAGGATTACGCCGTGGTGAATGTGGAAAACGACCACCGTTACCGCGATTTCTGGCAGACCTACCACCGCATGGCGGAGCGCAAGGGCGTTACTGTGCCGGTGGCGAAAATTGAAATGCGCAGGCGCCTGACCTTGATCGGTTCCATGCTGCTGCACAAAGGTGACGTGGACGGCCTGATCTGCGGTACTTGGGGCACCACCGCGCTGCATTTGAATTACATCGATCAGGTGATCGGCAAGCGCCATTCGGCGCCCCAAGAAAGCAAGCATGACGTGTCAATCTACGCCTGCATGAATGGCTTGATGTTGCCCGGGCGCCAGGTGTTCGTGGTCGACACCCATGTCAACTACGATCCCACGGCGCGCGAATTGGCCCGCATTACCGTCATGGCCGCCGAAGAAATGCTGCGTTTTGGTATTGCGCCCAAAGCGGCGTTGTTGAGCCACTCCAACTATGGCAGCAGCAACGAGCCCAGTGCTATCAAGATGCGCGAGACGCTTGCCATCCTTCAGCAAACCGCGCCTTGGCTGGAAGTCGACGGCGAAATGCATGGCGATGTGGCACTCGACGGCGAAGCCCGTGCCGCGCTCATGCCCAACAGCCCGCTGCAAGGCGACGCCAATTTGTTGGTCATGCCCAATATTGATGCCGCCAATATCGCTTACAACCTGCTCAAAACCGCTGCCGGCGGCAATATCGCCATTGGCCCGGTCCTGCTGGGCGCTGCCAAGCCGGTCCATGTGCTGACCGCCAGTACTACGGTGCGGCGCATCGTCAATATGACTGCGCTGACGGTGGCGGACGCCAACGCGGTGCGATAAGGCTCCATGAAAAAACTATTCCAACTCACGGTCGAAGGCCGCAACCGCGACCGCATGCTCGACGCCAGCAAGCACGAGGTGCGCAAGTACGTGGCGCGCCAGCGTCGCGCGGCGCTGCCAGAGGGCGTGGACTACTGGGACTTCGCCTGCAGTTTTGGCAGTACCGAGGCCGACGCCGCAGAAGTGCATTTTGCGACACTGATCGGTCACATGGACGCCGCAGGCAAGGCGGGCGCTGACGCCTTTTTTGTCAGCATTTTGGGTCGGCCTGGCGTACGCAAGCCCAAGCCCCTGGACAGCGCTGACAGCCGCAGCGACCAGCTGTCGCGTCACCTCGATCCCTCGCATTGACTTGTGGTCTGGTCCAGTGCGACCAGGTCGATCCAAAATCCTGTCAATAGAAAAATAAGGGGTAAACCCTTATTTTTCTCTGCGGTGTTGCCCGCGGGGTATTGCGCATTTTCTTTGGATCGGCGACAATGAAATCTGGGTTTTGGGTGGTTTTTTTGATTGTTGACAAGGTTTTTACGTGGTTTGCGGCCTCAAAGTGGTAAAGCGCTGGACGGGTCAATGCACCGGTTTGGTGCGGCAACTGGGGCTTGTCCTCTTAACGGTCGGCCTGTTGAGCGGTCCGGTGGCGCAAGCGTCCAGCGGGCAAGTTCCGATGATTTCGCTGCAGGCTTTGCCTGCGCCGGGTGTCGAGACCTATCGCAACATTCAACGCGGCGGCCCATTTCCTTATGAAAAAGACGGTGTGATCTTCGGTAACCGCGAACGGATTTTGCCCATGCAAAAACGGGGCTACTACCGGGAATACACCGTCAAAACGCCAGGCTCGCGGGACCGTGGAGCCCAAAGAATCGTGTGCGGTGGCTCAGCCACGGCGCCGGACGCTTGTTACTACACGGCCGATCACTATGCGAGTTTTCGCATGATCGTGCCTTGAATTGAATTTTTATTGATGAAAGTGAATCGAGGATGGACACGCCACTTCGAACCGTAAGAACGAATATCGTTCAGTCGATACGCGCATTTCGCGTATCGGATTTGCAAGAAGCAGCCCAAGGTTTGGGGCATCACTTTTTGTACGCTAATTTGGGCAGCGCCCAGACCAAGCAGGATGTGCTCGACCTGATCGGTGCACAGTTCACGCTCGCCACAACCTCGGGCAAGAACTTTGACTCGCTGTACGACAGCATGACCGATCCGGTGCACAAGTCCGGCCCACAGCCCGGCTTTATTGCCGTGCTTGAGCATATTCCCGCCAACGCCAAGTTTGACAAAGAGGCGCGCGAGCAACTGCTCGATATCTTCCGCGACACGGCTGACTACTGGGGGGAGCGGAAAATTCCGTTCCGATGCTTCTATTCTTTTCTGTAGCCCGTTCTGCACAAACCAGCCAAGCAGAACGGGCGAATCAGGCAAACGGTGAAGCCGCTCTGGCAGTCTCTGCCACCGAGGATACCGACAGTGGCGAGAAGCTGCCAACCGACTTTTTGATCGACGTATCGCCTCTGGCGCTGCGCATGAGCAGCCCGTTCAACGCGGGTTACTGGCTCGCAGCCGCTTAGGGTCGAGCTTCTTTGGGTTCCTTACGGCCCCACTAAAAAAGCCCGCGTCCAGCGGGCTTTTTTATTTTGTCGACGAGGCGGTGTCAATCTTCTTGCATGTGCACCGCGCGGACGATGGGCTCCAGGCGGCCTTTTTCGCTGTCCAAGAATTTAACGAAGTCCGCCCGGCTGCCGCCCATGGGATCAATGCCCTGGGGAATGAAGCGGGCCCGTACTTCGGGCGATTGCAATGCTGCAGCCACCGCGTGGTTCATTTTTTCCAGGATCTCGTCGGGTGTCCCCTTGGGCGCAAAAATACCGGACCAGTGGCCGATAAACACCTCAGGGTAACCCAGTTCTTTGGCGGTAGGAATATCCGGCATGGCAGCAATGCGTCGGCTCCAGGTCGACGCCAAGGGGCGCAGTTTTCCGCCCTTGATTTGGTTCAGCACCACCACGCTGGCCTCTGAGGTGGCATCCACTTGTTTGGTAATGACCGCGACCATGCCTTCCGAGCCGCTTTTATAGGGCACAATTTGGATATTCGCACGGGTTTTGAGACGCAGCATCTCGGCTACGAAATGGGGCGTGCTACCCGTGCCGGCCGTCGAAAAGTTGATACCGGCACCTTGCTTAGACAGGGCAACCAGGCCTTTGAGGTCTTTTACTGGTGAATCCGCAGCCACCACGATGACCGAGGGGCTCACGGCCAGCAATGCCACCGGCACCAGGTCGTCGGGCTGGTAAGGCATCTTGGACTTGATCAAGCTGTTGGTGATCACGCCGCCCGCCGGTGTGAGGAAGGTGTAGCCGTCCGGTGCGGCTTTGGCCACCAGGTCGGCACCGACCACCGAGCCCGCACCAGGCTTGTTCTCCACAATCACCGGCTGCCCCAATTGCTTGGATACGCCTTCAGCCACAGCACGTGCCACGACATCGTTGGCGCCGCCGGGCCCGAACGGAACCACAAATTTGATGGCCCGCGAAGGCCAGACATCGGCGCAGGCTGCGCCTGCAACGACGGCACAGAGTGCTGCCAGGCAGAGCTGGCTTGCACGGAGAAAGCGGTTTGTTTTCGTCATAAAAGTACTCCGCACAATGGCTTAATTAGAGCTGCTGAACCAGTGCCACATATTCAGCCACTGGGATCTCCTGGGCTCGGCGCTGGAGGTCGAACTGGCCAGAAAAGTTTTTATCTTCCAACCAGCGCCCCAGCGTGTGGCGAATGAGTTTGCGTCGTTGACTGAATGCCACCTGCACCATCTCGCTGAACAATTTCACTTGGATTGGCGGAGGTGCTGTGAATGGCACCATGCGCACCACGGCACTGTCGACGCGGGGCGGCGGATCAAAGCTCTCGGGAGGTACAAACAGCACGTCTTCCATGGCGTAGCGCCATTGCAGCATGACGCTCAGACGGCTGAAATCCGAGGTGTCCGGAGCTGCCACCATGCGGTCAATCACCTCCTTTTGCAGCATGAAGTGCTGGTCCACCACCACGTTAACGTAGTCCAGCAAATGGAACAAAATAGGCGTGGAAATGTTGTACGGCAAGTTGCCTACGATGCGCATTTTTTCGGTCTTCCCCGGCCACTGCGTGTGCGCTAACGCCGAAAAATCAACCCGAAGCACGTCGGATTCCACGACCTTGAGCTGCGGATGGCTGCGCAGGCGCTGCGCCAAGTCCCGGTCGAGTTCGATCACCGTCAAGGCACCCAGCCGCTCTACCAAAGGCTGTGTCAGTGCCGCCAGCCCCGGTCCGATTTCCACCATGTGTTGACCGGGTGCTGGGTTAATGGCATCCACAATGGCGTCGATGATGCCGCCATCGGACAAAAAGTGCTGGCCAAAGCGCTTGCGGGCGATGTGCTGCATCAGTGTGCTGGCCAGAGGGTGAGCATGGTGCAAGCCATTTACTGAGGCTCGCGAATTTCAACGAATGCACGGCTGCGGATATCGCGTTCCCAGTTTTGGTATGCCTCCTCAGCGCGCTTGGCGCGAAGTTCCGCGCGCAGGGCGTCGCGCAATTGCGCCGGGCTGAGTTCGACGCTGCGACGCTCCAGCACCTGCATCAGGTGTGCACCAAAGCGCGACACAATAGGCACGCCGATTTCTTGCACCTTGAGGCGGTCGAGTGCCTCTTCAAATTCGGGCACAAACATGCCAGGGCTGGACCACCCCAAGTCGCCACCTTGCTGCGCACTTCCATCTTGTGACAACTCTCGTGCAGCGGCCTCAAAACTTATGCTACCCAACACGATACGCTGGCGCAGCAAGGTGAGCTGGGCCAGCGCCTGTGTTTGGGTGAGCTGGGGCGTCAGGCGCAACAAGATATGGCGGGCATGGGTTTGGGTCACCGTTTGCACCAGGCTGCCCACACGCCGGTCAACGACTTTGATCAAGTGAAAACCCGCACCTGAGCGCACCGTCTCCGACACCTGGCCCACCATGAGCGACTGCGTTGCATTGACGAAAATCAGTGGATAGCGGTCCGCGCGGCGCAGCCCAATTTGGCCTCCGTTGTCGCGACTGGCATCGGACTGCTCTTTGACCAATGCTTCAAAACTCTCTCCAGCACGAATGCGTTCCAACAGCCCTTGTGCTTTCGCCTGGGCCTGCGTTACTTGTGCTGCACTGGGTCTTTCTGGCAGTGCGACCAGCAAGTGAGCCAGGTTGATTTCTTGCGCAAGCGGATCGGTGTTGGCGGCTTGGCGGGCAGAGAGTGCATTTTCCACTTCCGTGTCACTCACGCGCACACGGGATTCGACCTCGCGGTCGCGCAACCGGGTAAGCACAATTTGATCCGCAATCTGTGCGCGGAAGGTGGTAGATGTAATGCCACGCTGCTCTAAGGCCTTGCGAAATTGCATGACATCGAGCTGGCTTTGTGCAGCCAAATTGGCTTCAGCCTGATCGACCGCTGCCGCGTCGGCTCGCAGGCCCAAGTCACGGGCCACTTGTAGTTGTGCGCGATCGTTGATCATGCGTTCTAGCACCCCGCTACGCAGATCGGCATTGCTCGGCAAGCTTTGGCGCTGTTGCGCACGTTGCTCTTTCACTTGCTTGATTTGCATCTGCAGCTCAGCATCCGTGATCGGCTCTGAATTGACCAGTGCGACGACAAAGTCGGCAGCTTGGATGTTTTGTGCATGTGCGGCTCCTTGGCCTGCGAAAAGCAAAACAAAGGCAGTAGCCGCAGTGGCCCAGAGTTTCAAGGTCATGGTGGTTGGGGACTTATTCATAGGTTCGGAACGCATTAGCGGCAGCGCCAGAGTCGCGCAGATTTCGGTAATACGGAATATTGGAGCTCAGGGTCTTTTCCGGGCTCAGGCCGACGCGGGTAAAACCAACGAACTCCAACTGAAACATCAGCCGTTGGTTAGAGGTGTCCGCACTGGTTTGTACCCGTTCCATCACCATGCGTCCAATCCAGCAGCCTGCATCGTACTCGACACCCAATACCGTATTCACCAAGCGCCCATCGCTCAGGCTGTAGTTCAAACGCCCTAGTGCGTAGTAACGACCTGCTCCTGAATCTGCGCTCTCGCTGGGCGCCAGCTCACGCATTGGCCATTGCCAGCTGGTGTCAATTTGCTCACTCAAATCACGCTGGTAGCTGTAGGCGACATTGAACACCCTAAAGTTGGACGGGCTGTAGCGAACGCCCATCACCGCCCGCACCGATTGCTCATTTCGCACGTTGTATTGCACCGTGGAATCAACGACCCAACGCTCTGTCAGATTGGCGGCAGCACCTAGCAAAATGTCACTGACGCCGGAAGCCGCGCCGGTGCTGCTGCCGTCCAGAGTGACTTTTTGGTCTTGAAACCGCAAGCGCTGGGCTACGCCAAATCGGGCGAGTTGAGCGCCGTTGTCTGCGTCGATATAGCGCGTGGTCAGGCCCAAGGTGAGTAAGTTGTTGTCTGAAATTTTGTCGTTACCTACAAAGGCGTTTTCGGTGTAAATGGTCGCAAAATTAAAGTCGTTGGCCCCGGTGTCGTAATTGGGCAGCAGACTTTGGTCGTGAAACGGTGTGTAGACATAGAACGCGCGCGGCTCTAAGGTTTGTACCAAGCTGCGGCCCAGAAGGCTGGCCTCGCGCTCAAACATCAAGCCGCTGTCAAGGCTAAAGGTGGGAACCGTGCTGCTGGCCGATGGCTGACCCGCCACCATGGCGTCAAATTGGTAGCCGGTGGTGTGCAACTGCAGTTTGGGAGTGACAAAGCCTGCAGGGCGCAGCATGGGGTAGCTGATTTGGGCCAGACCGAATGCCCGCTGTGCGTTGGGTTGCATCGTCAGGCTGCGGTCGGACTGGAATTGGGTCATATCCACGTCAACCGACCAATCTACGCCCTGGGCCTTGTTTGGGGTGTAACGCGCGCTCCACTGCGGTACCCGGTCATACGGCGGAATAATGGGAGCCGCTGGATCTTGCAAAGTTTGCCACTTCAACACTTTGATGGTTGACGAAAAATCGCCCTGGCTCCAGGACGCCGTCATATCTGCGGGCAACAGCCGTTGCGTCGCGCCCGCAATGACCCCCCCCGCGTTGACGGCATTGCTGTTGGTGAAGTCACGCCAGTAGTTGTCGTCGCTGACCCGGTTGAGGTTGGCGGCCAGCATCACGTTGCCGATTGGCAAATCCACGTTCCCGCCGTGGACGATCGAGGCGTCCCAACGCTGCGCGTCGCGCAGCTTGTCGGCAGGCATGTAACTCAGGCGCACAGCGCCGGAGTAGGTGGGCTCCAAATAACGAAACTCCGCCCCCAAGTTCACGCCCCGTGCCGTCATGAATGTCGGGGTGAAGGTCGCATCGCGGTTGGGCGCTATGTCCAAGTAATACGGTGTGGACAACTCCAGGCCGTTGGCGTTGTCCAAACCGATCGTTGGAGGCAACATGCCGCTTTTGCGTTTCTCGGTCAAGGGAAAGCTGATGGGCAGCACATGCAACAGCGGAAAGCCTTTGAAGCTGAGTACCGCACCCTGCGCCAGGCCGATGTCTTCGTCGTTGTCAATGTCGATGCGCGCGGCGGTCAACACCCAGTCCGGCAACCACCCGGGCCCCGGTTGGCGCTTGCACGTGGTGTAACTGGCCTGGTAGACCGTCATGTGGGCGTTGTCGACAAACTCTGCCCGCGCGGCTTGGCCGTGGGCCCCGTTTTGCGCGAATTCATAGCTCGGGGCGGTAAAAAACCCTTCAAAGGCATCAATTCCCAGCTCCAGGTAGGGGCCCTGGTAAATGTTGCCATTGCGCTGAACCCAGACATGGCCGGTGGCACGTGCGGTATCGGTCGGCAGGTCGTAGTCCAGTCGATCAGCGCGAATGGTGGTGTCGCCCTTGCGCAGCTCCGCATTGCCCTCCAACGTGGCATCCACATCGGTGCGACTGCGCAGGCTGTCTCCCTGTAACAAAACGGGCGCGCTCTTCAGCGTTGTTGTTTGTGCCTGTGCTGTTGTGCTCCACGCGAGCGCGCACAGGCCAAACCAGCCCACCACCGCCCGCAGGCCGTTAGCGAGTGACCCGCGCGTCGCGTCACGTTCAAAGGAAGCCATGGAAGGAAAAAGGCCCGTCACAAAAAGATAGAAAATGGATTATCCATGAGCCCTACTGCATCCACTCCCTCACCCATCCCACTGCACGCCCCCGTGCTGTGGTCTGACCCCGAACGCGCGCAGCACTTCCACGCCTGGTTGGCCACGGTGCAACCGCGCTTTGCACTGTTGCCACAGAGCCTGCGCCTGGCTTCGGCCGACGCCAGCTTTCGCCGCTACTTGCGCATCGATGCACAGGCAGGCGTCCACGGCGCCAGTCTGATCATCATGGACGCCCCTCCCGATAAAGAAAACAGCGCACCGTTCGTCCAAGTGGCGCAATTGCTGCACGGGGCGGGCCTTCGCGCGCCGCAGGTGCTGGATTGGCAAGCAGCGCATGGTTTCTTGCTGCTTACCGACCTGGGTGCGCGCACCATGATGCAAGTGATGGACCCGCAGGCGCCTCCACCTTTGGATTTGTATTTGCAAGCGGTAGACACCTTGGTGGCCTGGCAAAAGGCCTCGCAACCCGGCGTATTGCCCCCTTACGACCACGCCTTGCTGCGCCGCGAGGTGGATCTGTTTCCGCAGTGGTACATCGCCCAGCACAAAAAGTTGGAATTGACCGACGCCCAAAGCCAGGTGCTGGAGCGTGCGTTCGAGACCATCATTGCTGACAACCTGGCCTGGCCCAGTGTCTACGTACACCGTGACTACATGCCCCGCAACTTGATGGCGCCCGAGAACGGCCAGGGCATGGGGGTGCTCGATTTTCAGGACGCAGTCTATGGGCCTATTACCTATGACATTGCCAGTCTGGTGCGCGATGCGTTTTTGACCTGGGACGAGAGCTTTTGCCTGGACGTGGTGGTTCGCTACTGGCAAAAGGCACGCGAGGCGGGACTTCCGGTGGGTGATGACTTCGGGGTGTTTTACCGCGCCGTGGAGTGGATGGGTTTGCAGCGCCATCTCAAAATTGCCGGCATCTTTGCCCGCTTGACCTTGCGCGACGGCAAACCGCACTACCTGGCGGATACGCCGCGCTTTATCGGCTACATCCGCGCCACGTGCGCGCGCTACCGCGAACTCAAACCCCTGCTGCGCCTGGTGGACCAGATCGAGGGCATTGAAGAGCCTAACGTGTTTGGTTTTGGCCGCAGCCCCGGAGCGGCTTAGGCGATGCCGCGTTTTTACTGTCCGGCCCCGCTGCACACGGGCGACCTGCTGGAACTCCCCGCGGGTGCTGCACGCCATGTGCAGGTGCTGCGCTTGCAGCCGGGCGACAGCATCACCCTGTTCAACCACGGCCCGCACTGGGAGACCGGCTCAGCCGACAGCAGCCCTGGTGGCGAGTTCGAAGCCACCGTCACCCAAATGGGCCGCAGCCATGTGCAGGTGCAATTGGGTACGCACCATGCGGTGGAGCGCGAAGCGGCGCGTGCGGTGCACCTCGCCGTCGTTATGCCCGCCAATGAGCGCATGGACTGGTTGGTCGAGAAGGCGACCGAGCTGGGTGTGGCCAGCATCCAACCCCTGATCAGTGAGCGCAGCGTGCTGCGTCTGGCCGGTGAGCGCGCAGATAAAAAAGTGGCGCACTGGCAAAGCGTGGCGGTATCGGCCTGCGAACAGTGCGGCGGTAACCGCGTACCCCGTATTTATCCGGTGGCGCCATTGGCGCAGTGGTTGCGTGGTCTGGCCGCAAGCAATGCCCAAGAAATCGCTGCTGAGCGACTCTTACTGTCTTTGCGCGAGGGTTCGCGCCCTCTGCGCGGATGGGCTGCGGGCAATGGAACAGCATCTGCCGTGTTTTTGTCCGGACCGGAAGGCGGGCTCAGCGCCACCGAAGAAGAGGCCGTTGTGGCCTGTGGCTTTAGCGCGGTGTCGCTGGGCGCGCGGATACTGCGCGCCGAAACAGCGGCGCTCACCGCGCTGGCGCTGCTGGCTTAAGGGCAAGCCGCAAGTGTTGGATCAAGCGGCAAGCTGCTGATCCAGCCACTGCTGCAGCAGGGCAAAGACCGGGGCACTGTCGGCCTCGTTAAAAATCTCGTGGTACAGGTCTTCAAAGCAATGGCTGTCGACCACGGCGCTTGGCGCTTTGGCGGCGAAGTCACGGCTGCCTGCCGGATTGACCAAGCGGTCTTGCCCCGCATACATCAACAAGGTAGGAACGGTCCATTGCCCAGCAAGCGCGCGGGTTTGCAAGCCAGCTTGGCCAATAAACCGCGCCAGCCGTGCGCAAATGCGGTCGTGTACCAGCGAGTCCGCGCGGTAGGCTGCGACCACGGCGGGGTCGTGCGAGAGATAGGTCGCATCCAAGCCGTTGCCCACCCGCAGGTTGGGCGCAATGGACGGCAAGGTCGCAATCAAGAATTTTTGAAACGCGTTCAGGCCCGCATCCAATGCCGGACTGGACAACACCAGCGCATCCAGCGCCCGCAGTTTGAGCGACACAAAGCGCGCCGCAATCAGCCCGCCCAAACTGTGGCCCAGCAACACCAAAGGCGTACCGGGCGCCAGATCTGCCCGGCTGCGATCGATGACAGTGGCCAGATCGTCCAACAAACGGTTGTCGTCGGGCATGCTTCCCGGCGCACCACTGGAGCCACCGTGTCCGCACAAATCAAAAGCGCGTACTGCAAAGCCCCAGTTGTTGAGCTGCTGCGCGACATGCTCGTAACGCCCGCTGTGTTCGCCTAAACCGTGAACGATCACGACCATGGCTCGGGGGACAACACCCTCAGCAAGTCGCCAATCGCGCAGCGCCAGCGTGGCGCCGTGGGGGGTGGTGATTTCGGAAACTTGGGCGGTGCTCATCGATAGGCCTTTGAACGCAAGAGTTAAGGAAAGCTGGCAATGACCTGGGCCACGGCAGCCGTGAGTTTCTTGGCATAGGGCACATGCAAAAACTCATTGGGTCCGTGCGCGTTGCTCTTGGGGCCCAGCACGCCGCACACCATCATTTGGGCTTTGGGAAAACCGGTGCTGAGCATGTTCATCAGCGGGATCGTGCCGCCCTGCCCGATGTAGCCGCAGGGCGCGCCAAAGTGCGCTTGCGAAGCGGCGTTCAAGGCCTGCTCAAACCACGGCGCTGTGCTGGGCGCGTTCCAGCCGGTGGCGCCACCGCCGCCTTCAAAAGTGACTTTGGCCTGGTAGGGCGCGTTGTCCTCCAACAGGGCCTTGAGTTCTTGCACCGCGCTGGCCGCCTCCACCAGAGGGGGCAGTCGCAGCGACAGCTTGAAGGCCGTGTAGGGGCGCAGCACATTGCCAGCGTTTTTCATTTCGGGAAAGCCATCGGCGCCAGTCACACTCAGCGTGGGCATCCAGGTGCGATTGATCAGGGCCTGCAAGGGGTCGGTGGTGGTGGGCAGGGCAAACTGGCTGGCACCGCCGCAGTCGTAGTGCGCCCAGGGAAAGCGCTTGTACAGCTCGTCACCCAAGATGTCGGCCGTGGCCTGTGCTTGCGCCATGCGCTCAGGCGGTACGGCGCAATGAAAGCTCTCGGGCAGCAGGCGCCCGGTCGCGCTGTCTTCCAGGCGGTCGAGCAAGTGGCGCAGGATGCGAAAGCTCGATGGCACCACGCCGCTGGCGTCGCCGGAATGCACGCCTTCGGTCAGCACCTCCACCTTCAGCACCCCGCTGGCCATGCCGCGCAGGCTGTTGGTGAGCCACAGTTGGTCGTAGTTGCCAGCGCCCGAGTCCAGGCACACCACCAGGCCCACGTCCCCCAGGCGGGTGCGCAGTGCATCGACGTAAGGCAGGAGGTCGTAAGAACCGCTTTCTTCGCAGGTTTCGATCAAACCGATGATGCGCGGATGCCCCACCTTTTGGGATTGAAGGGCCTGAATCGCGGCGATGGCGGCGTAGGCGGCATAGCCGTCATCGGCCCCGCCCCGGCCATAGAGCTTGCCGTCCTGGTACTTGGGCGTCCAGGGCCCCAGGTCGCTGCGCCAGCCTGAAAACTCGGGTTGCTTGTCCAGGTGGCCGTACATCAACACGGTTTGCGCGCTCACGGTGTCACTGGCGCTGCGCGTGGCGGCCACTTCAAACAAGAGGACTGGTGTGCGGCCCGGCAGACGCACAACCTCAAGCGTCAAGCCCGCCACTTTCTGCGCCTCGATCCACTGCGCGGTGTTACGCACCACGGTTTCAAGGTAGCCATGGGCTGCCCAGTCGGCGTCAAACGCGGGGGATTTTGCAGGAATGGCGATGTAGTCGCTCAGGCGCGCGACGATGTCGCTGTCCCAAGACTGGCTGACCTGGTGCAGAACTTGGGCGGTATCGAGAGCGGTGTCGGGCAGGCGGGCGGTCATGGGGCAGTCTCCTTGAACAAGGCGCAGTGTTAGATCACTGCGCAGCGCGCCATGATGCCATGCTTGGCGCACCAGTGCCCTGTCAGTGCCAAGCCCAACCGATGGCAGCGCAGGCCGCGATCACGGGCACCACGGCCCAACCCCTGCGCATCAATGCAAAAGCGGATGCCAATGCCAGCACCAGTGCGGCCATATCCAGGCCAGCCGTCGGGCCGCCGGGATAGGCAATACGCAATACAAAGAAAATGCCGAGACTCGCAATTACCCCCGCCACAGCCGCGGTAACAGCAGTCAGTGGCGCGGTGAATTGCAATTGGCCGTGGGTGGATTCGATAAAGGGTCCACCTGCCAAAATGAATATGAACGATGGCAAAAACGTAAACCAGGTGACTACCACCGCGGCCAGCGTCGCGCCCCACAGCAGGTTCTCTGAACCCAGTACCGCCTGGCTCCAGCCGCCGACAAAGCCGACGAAGGACACCACCATGATCAGCGGTCCAGGCGTGGTCTCACCCAGCGCCAGGCCGTCCATCATTTGTGCGGCACTGAGCCAGCCGAACTGGTCGACCGCGCCTTGGTAGACATAGGGCAACACGGCATAGGCTCCGCCAAAGGTCAGCAAAGCCGCTTTCGTGAAAAACCAGGCCATGCGGGTGAGTGTGCCATCCAATCCCCAGACTGCCATCAGTACCACTATGGGCGCCAGCCACAGCGCGGCGCCTGCGGCCAACACACCCACCAAACGAATTTTTTTGAAGCGAGCGTGGGCTGGCGTTGGGGTATCGTCGCCGATCCAGAATTGCGTCGAATCCAATTTCTGCTTCGATGAAGCAGGCCCATGTGCGCCACCGTTGGCAAACTGGTCCGGCCAGAATCGTCGCGCTACAACTCCCGTCAGCGCTGCGGCCAACACCACGGCAGGAAACGGTACTTGCAGCAGCGCAACCGCGACAAAACTCAACAGCGCGATCGCCCATAACAGCGGCGCGCGCCGTGGTGTATGCAAGGTGCGGCTCCCTATGCGGACCACGGCTTGCAGCACGAGTGCTGCTACCGCCGGTTTGACGCCCCACAACACCGCCATCAGCCAAGGCGCGGTACCAAACGCCATGTAGGCCCAACTCAAACCGAGCAACAAAAGCAAGGACGGCAGCACAAACAGCAGTCCCGCGGCCACACCACCCCAGGTGCGGTGCATCAGCCAGCCCAGGTAGGTAGCCAGCTGTTGCGCTTCAGGCCCAGGCAGCAGCATGCAGAAATTGAGCGCGTGTAAAAAACGACGTTCTGATATCCAGTGCCGCTGCTCCACCAGCTCGCGGTGCATGATGGCAATTTGCCCGGCGGGTCCGCCAAAGCTGATGCAACCCAGCTTGAGCCAAAAGCGCAGGGCTTGGCTCCAGGTGACCGGCGTCGGGTGTGGATTTTCTGCGGCAGGCATGTGAATGGCGCGCCGAGCAGCGGGCTTCAGCGCGCCAGCTTATAGACCGAAGTACCGGCCCGCCAGTTCGGCATAAAGCGCACGGTCTTGCCGTTTTGCAGGCCAAAGCTGTCCACCACTGTCAGGCCTGCGCGCTGTGCCAGTTGTCCTAAATCGGCGTGGGTGCCTACGCGGATATTGGGCGTGTCGTACCACTGGTAAGGCAGGCGTTTAGTCACCGGCATGCGGCCCTGCAGCACGCTCAGGCGGTTCGGCCAATGCGCAAAGTTGGGGAAGGCCACGATGCCGATGCGCCCCACGCGTGCGGTTTCGCGCAGCATCACCTCGGCATTGCGCAGGTGCTGCAAGGTGTCAATCTGCAGCACGACGTCAAAAGAGGCATCGTCAAACAAGGCCAGACCTTCGTCCAAATTGAGTTGGACCACGTTGACGCCTCGCTGCACGCAGGCCAGCACATTCGCATCGTCAATCTCCACACCGTAGCCGCTGCAACCCCGCGTGGCCTGCAGGTGCGCCAGCATGGCGCCGTCGCCACATCCCAGGTCCAGCACGCGCGAGCCACGCGGCACGAGCTGCGCCAGTGCGTGTTGAATGGACGCGTCGCTCATACCCCCACCTCCTGCGCCATGTTGTTGAAATACGCCCGCACCACGCTGTGGTAGCGCGGGTCGTCCAGCAAAAAGGCGTCATGCCCATGCGGTGCGTCGATTTCGGCGTAGCTGACATCGCGCTGGTTGTCGAGCAGGGCCTTGACGATCTCCCGGCTGCGTGCCGGTGCGAACCGCCAATCGGTGACGAAACTCACCAGCAAGAATTTGGCTTGCGCTTGCGCCAGCGCGCGTGTCAGGCTGCCGCCATGGGCGCGAGCGGGGTCGAAATAGTCCAGCGCACGGGTGATCAGAAGGTAGGTGTTGGCGTCAAAGTAATCCGCAAACTTGTCGCCTTGGTAGCGCAGATAGCTTTCGATCTGAAACTCTACGTCCTGCGTTGAATACTTGTAGGTCGCCACACCCGCGTCGAGCGGCAAAGGGCCGCCCCGAGCCGCGAGGGCCCCCTCGGGGGGCAGCGAACCACGCGCAGCGGGGAGCGTGGGGGCGTCCTTTTGCTGACGTCCGAACTTTTCGTTCATCACGTCGTCGCTGAGGTAGGTGATGTGGCCAATCATGCGGGCGATGCGCAGACCGCGCTTGGGCACCACGCTGTGCTGGTAGAAATTGCCACCATGAAAATCGGGGTCGGTGACGATAGCGCGGCGCGCTACTTCATTGAAAGCAATGTTTTCCGCTGTCAGGTTGGGCGCGCTGGCAATTACCACGGCATGGCGCAAGCGCTCGGGGTATTGCAAGGCCCAGCCCAGCGCCTGCATGCCACCCAAGCTGCCGCCCATTACGGCGGCCAGTGTTTGGATGCCCAAACGGTCTAACAGCAAGGCCTGCGCCTTGACCCAATCTTCCACGGTCACCACCGGGAAGTCTGCGCCATAGACCCGGCCGTCGGCGTGGTCTGGGTTGGCATGCATGGGCCCTGTGGAGCCAAAGCACGAACCCAGGTTGTTTACGCCAATGACAAAAAAACGGTTGGTGTCTACCGGTTTGCCAGGCCCGATCATGCTGTCCCACCAACCCTCGGACTTGGTTTGTCCGGCGTAGATGCCCGCTACGTGGTGTGATGCGTTCAGCGCGTGGCACACCAGCACTGCGTTGGAGCGGTCGGCGTTGAGCTGGCCGTAAGTCTCGTAACTCAGGTCGTAGGCACGGATAGACGCACCGCTGGTCAGCGCCAGCGGCTCGGCAAAGTGCATGGTTTGAGGTACGGCGATCAGCATAAAAAACCCGGCAACGCCAAACGCGGGGCCGGGTCCAACTTTAACCCGTTACCAGCGCCGCAATTCCCAGTGCGGCAAACACCAGCGCAGACGCGGTGTGCACCACCCGCATGGGCACCAGGCGCGTCATGCGTTCGCCCAACCACACCACCGGCGCGTCTGCAATCATCATGCCCAGGGTCGTACCCGCTACAACGCCGAAATACGTTTGGTACTTGGCAGTCAACATGACGGTGGCAAATTGCGTTTTGTCGCCCATCTCCGCCAAAAAGAAGGCCACCACGGTGGTTCCAAACACGCCCCAGCGCGGCGAAGACTCGGCCTCGTCGTCAATGGCGTCTGGAATCAGCATCCATACCGCCATGCCGATGAAGGATGCGCCAAGAAACCAGCGCAAATACTGCGGCCCGACAAACTCCGTGACCCATACGCCGACCGCACCGGCTAGACCATGATTTGCCAGCGTGGCCACCAAAATACCCAGCACGATGGGCCAGGGTTTGCGAAACCGCAGCGCCAGAACGAGTGCCAAGAGCTGGGTTTTATCGCCCATTTCGGCCAATGCGACGATTCCTGCAGATATCAAAAATGCTTCCATGGGCTGATGGTACCTGCCTGACGCTGCACACCCAAGGTGTGTTTGGACACTAAGAATTGGTATTTATCCGCAAATATCTTATTTTTTCCGACTCGTTTCGCAAAAAATACGCACGGATTGTTTGAATAAGCGCATAATGGTTGCGCTTTGCCGCCTTAACGGCATCGCAGGTTTGCGGTGTTTGGTCAGTTTCGCGTCTGCTCTAAGTCTTTATTGGTTTGTTGATTGCGGTTTTGGACTCCATCGCGTTTTGAGTTATTTTGAGGAGTCCTTTCATGGGCAACAAACTTTACGTAGGCAACCTGCCTTATTCTTTCCGTGAC
>CAIYRQ010000239.1 GCA_903928635.1 uncultured beta proteobacterium
GGCCGGCGAATTTGATGCCCGCACCGACAAGCCGATTCTGCGCATCAGCCGCCGCCACCACGGCAACGTCAAGAGCAGCGTGCTCACGCAAGACTTTGTGCACGGCTCCGACTACGCGGCGCTGGCCGAAGCGGCCCACACATTCAAAGACCTGTTGGGCGAAGGCGCACGCGTCATGCGTGGCGAGGGCGAGCGTGCCAAAGAAGAAAAAGTCAGCGATTTCCGCGAAGCCATGGCCTGGCTCATCACCCAAGCCGAAAACGCCACCGCACGCCAGCGTTACAAAGGGCTGGGCGAAATGAACCCCGCCCAACTGTGGGAAACCACCATGGATCCCACTGTGCGTCGCCTGCTGAAAGTGCAAATCGACGATGCCATCGAAGCCGACCGCGTGTTCACCATGCTGATGGGCGACGATGTGGAGCCGCGCCGCGAATTTATTGAGACCAACGCGCTGCGTGCGGGGAATATCGATATCTAAGGCGTTGTAGGTTCTCTATCGCAACCGCCGAATCCGTAGCGCACTACCTTGAGGCTAGCCGTGTTCACGTTTAAATCTTTGGCTTGGGCATGAGTCTTCTCGTGCCTGGTCGGTCACCACACTGGTCGTCTATATTGAGAATCGCGAGCACCACTGATGATCCTGTCAATCCTTGAGTTCGACCCCCAATTCCCGCGCAACGTCAGCCGAATGTTGACCCGTTTGCGCCGGATGCGCTAGCTGTTGCGACTCAACTGCGGAAAAACGCACGGGAGGCCGTACTTCAATGTATTTGCCCTCGGTAGGATGATCGCGCTCGACAAATAAGCCAGATGCCTTGAGCTGGGGATCAATCAACAAATCGTCTATCGTGTTGATCTTGCTCGCGGGAATATCAATGTCCGCAAAAACGGTCAACCATTCATCGGTCGTTCTCTCCGGTAAAACGCGCGCCATGTGTTCATAAAGCCGGTGTGCGTTCTCACGACGGAGCATGAGTGTTGTTAATCCCGGCTCTTGAAGTACATCGGTACGCCCCACCAATTCAAAAAATTTGATCCAACGTCCGTCCTGATACGGAGCAACGACGATATAACTATCCTTCGTGCGCATCGGCTGCCGAGTGGGGTCCAGTTGCCTTGCATAGCCACTTGGGCCAATTGCCGGAACAAATGTTTTTTCATAGAGATGATCGACGGTAGTAAAGCTGGCGACGGCCTCCATCATCGGCACCTCGACATACTGTCCCTCGCCGGTACGTAGGCGATGAATGACGGCTGCAAGGACCGCATAGACTGCATGCAAACCAGACACTTTGTCAGCCATCGTCATTGGGAAAAAGCGAGGCGCGGGATTTCCGTCGACGCGGGGTAGAAGTGAAGCCACGCCGGAGGCCGCTTGAATAATATCGTCATAGGCAGGAAGCCCTGAATGGGGACCACGGGTGTCGAAGCCCGCGCAATGGACATAAATAATGTCGGGCCGGAGTTTTTTAACAGCTTCGTAGCCAAGGCCTGCGCGTTCAATGGCGTCAGGGCGGATGTTATGAATGAAGATGTCGCTACTCTCGACCAACTTGTTCATTGCGCGGCGACCAGATTCCGTTTTCAAATCCCACACCACGGAGCGCTTACCCCGGTTCATTCGCATGTGCAGGGCCCCCATCAGCGGGGTTTTTGCGGACTTACCAATATTCCTGGAGATGTCGCCACCCTCGGGCTCGACCTTGATAACGTCGGCACCCAAATCAGCAAGAATTTGAGTGCAGTAAGGGCCAAAGACGACGGTGGTCATGTCGGCTACGCGCATTCCACTAATGAGAGACGGCTTCATATTGGATTCCATGTGTTCGACGCCTGAACGCACCTTGAGCGATGCGCTTGCGGTGTCCAGTTAGGCATAATTGATTAGCCAGCGAGTGCCATTGCAATCAATCATGGAGCATAGGCCTTGGCCGCCCAGTCGCCATCGTCGAAAGCGACGACCAGCATTCAGCCCTTCAGCCGCGAGAATTCAGCGTCAAGCCATATCGTCTAGATGTCATATAAGAAAACGTCACCTGCAACGCCTCCACGGTCATCCGTTGTAGCTGCGGCAAAGCTGACTCCGCCCGCCATTCAGACCAGTCAGGTTTCTCGGACGGAACTATTGAATCTGGTCGGGCGAAACTCGGGGGCCAAGCTAATCATGGTGCACTCTGCAGCAGGTTTTGGCAAGACGACGCTGATGGCGCAAATGCTGCACCGCTTTCGTAGCGAAGGCGTACGCACTGCTTGGCTCACACTGGATGCCTCCGACAACGATTCATCGCGATTTCTTTCAAGCCTGAGTGCAGCAGTGGAGTTGCCGTTATTGGATTCAAAGGCGGATTGGAAGCCCAATGACGTTGTCGAGCGTTTGGCCCGGGAGACTGCTCCTTTCACTTTGTTTTTTGACGATTTCGAAGCAATCGTAGATACGTCCGTGCTGACGGTTGTGCAATCTCTTATCGAGGGACTACAACAGGGCAGTCGAATCATCATTGGCTCCCGAGGCTTGCCCGCGCTCCCCGTGTCCCGACTTCGAGCGCGCGGCCAGATGCTGGAAATTGATACGGAATCCTTGCGCTTTAGCTTGGATGAAGCCAATGACCTGTTTCGAAAACAACTTGGAAACAGTGCTCGAGAAAGTTTTATTCGCCGGGTACACCAGGACACTGAAGGCTGGGTGACAGCGCTGTGGCTGGCTTCTCGCTCTCTGCCAGGACCTCAAGAACAAGAAACGTACCTCACAGAAAATTTTTCTGGTTCATCGCGTGCGATTGCAGACTACCTTGCGGACGATGTTTTTAGCCAGCAGCCTGCAGTCATCAAAGATTTTCTTTTGCGGTGCAGCATTCTTCGCCATCTGGAAATTCCGCTTTGCCAAGCATTGATGCCCAATTCCGATTCGGCGTTTATTCTTGAGCAATTAGAGACCCAAAATCTGTTTTTGGTCGCTTTGCCGGGGCCAACGCCTGCCTGGCGCTTTCACCGACTTTTTGCCCGTTTTCTGCAAAACCGCTTGCTACGTGAGCGCCCTCAAGACATAGAGCGATTGCATCTTTTGGCATCTGCCTGGTATGAATCTGTGGGACGGCCGGTTCCAGCGGTCGATCATGCAATCGACGCCGGTGATTACCCGGTTGCTCTCGAGTTGCTGACAGTGCATGCGCAGCGGCTTCTGGAAGAGGGGCGGATGCGTTTGCTTGCTCAGTGGTTTGACGCCATCCCGAAGTCAGCGATAAAGGAACATCCCGTACTGCAAGCGGTTGCCGTGTGGGCTACGCTTTTTACCGGTGGTCCAGTCCAGGCATCCGAGCGACTGGAAAGTTCAAGTTGCCTGGAAAGCAAGAATGTCGAGGTGCAGGCACACGTCAACGCGCTCCGTCCACTGTTGTTGACCATGCGCGACCAGTATGACGAGGCAATCGTACTTGGGAGTGAATGCCTTGCCAAACTTCCATCATGTAATCCGTATGCTGACGGCGTATTGAGAAATGCAATGGCGCATGCATTCACGGTCGTAGGAGAAATAGGGCGCGCAAAAAAGCTGGTTGATGAAGCCCGGCAACACACAGGCGACACCAACTTCAATCGCATGTACGCGGAATCTATTGATGGCATGATCGATTTCCAGGCTGGCCGTTTGCGCATGGCAACCTCGCACTTTAGAGACAGCCTGAATGCGACCCGTGCACAAAGTAATAACTTTGCCAGCGGGAACGCATGGGCAGGAATTCTTTACGCAGGTGCACTCTACGAAGCAAATGAACTAGAAACGGCGGAGCGACTGGTGGATCTTCACCTTCCCACTGCTTGCGCGACTGGACTGCCCGGACATATTGGCGCTGGCTATCTCATAAGAGCACGTATTGCGTTTAGCAAGGGGGAGTTCGACAAAAGCTTTGAAGCACTCACCGAAATGGAATACATGGCACACCACAGACAGTTGCCGCGTATTGTTGCAAACGCCAAGATGGAGCGTTCCAGGTTGCTGCTTTTACAAGGCGACGCGCAGGCCTCAAAGGAGGAGCTGGACCGGGTCGGGTCGGAGGAATTGCAAGAACGCCTTTCGCGTCAGCGGCTCGCTGCGAATGAGGTGTATTACCCGGCTTTAGCCCGTGTTTGTTGGACGCTTCACTTTGGCGACTCGCACGCAGTCATCGCTTGGCTCGAGCAGGAGCTCGCAACCACGCTAGAACAAAACCGACACCGCCGAGCATTGCGACTGCAAGCGCTTTACAGCCTCGCGCTTCAGCGCAGCGGTAATCCTAAAGAAGCGGCAAAGGTAATGTCCACTGCGCTCCGGCTCGCAGCCCAGGAAGGTTTTATTCGATCCATTGCGGACGAGGGCCCCGAGGTAGGGCGAATTATTCAGCGCCTTTATTCACTTCAACTCGAAATGCCTGCCAATCGGAGTGATCCAGCGCGCCTTCAGTTTATGGAGAAACTGCTGAAAGCGTTTGGGCAATTACCGCAGGAATCGTCTCAGCCCGACCAAAGAAGTAGCCTTGTTGAGGCGCTGACAAGAAAAGAAATCCAGATACTTCAGCTTGTCGCAGAAGGCTATTCAAATGCAAGACTGGCCGAACAATTGACGGCATCGGACAGCACCATTCGCACCCATCTTCGTAACATCAATTCAAAACTTGGCGCGGGCAGCCGCGCAGAAGCAGTGGTGATTGGAAGGCAATTTGGCGTCATCCGATGACGTCGATAGATCGCCGCTGACTCGTCGGAAGCGACGACCTGCTCTACGAGTGGAGTTCCTATAGTTGTTCTCATGAACACATTGCTAGATCGCTCGCCGGTAATCATCGGGGTTGGCGAAGTTACCCAGAAGACCAAAGATCTTCAAAAATCCTCGGAGCCCTTGGACCTCATGGAGTCCGCATTGCGCGCCGCTGAGAAGGACGCGGGCAATGCACTCCTGAAGATGATCGATTCACTGGATGTGATTCAGGAATTTTCTTGGCCCTACGCTGACGCGCCAGCGCAGTTGAGTGATCGCCTGGGCATCCATCCCAAACACTGCGTCTATGGCCCTGTTGGCGGTGAGACGCCTGTGTATTTCATCCATGAAGCTGCGCTTCGCATCTGGCAAGGCGAATCCGAGGTGGCTGCCATTGTTGGGGCTGAAGCACAGTACGCCGTGACTTCGGCCCAAAAACAGGGTGCTGCACTTGCATGGTCACCCCGCGACCCCTCAGCCAAGTTGATCAGGGGCACAGACTACCTCCATCGGATGGCTGTTGAATTGGGGGTTGCTTCGCCTGCGACTGTGTACCCGTTCTATGAAAATGCCACCCTGGCCGCGTGGGGGCAGACCCCTGAACAAGCGCGTGCAGAGTCAGGCAAGCTATGGGAAAAGTGCTCGTCTGTCGCGGCATTAAACCCCTATTCCTGGCAGCAGCAGTCCTACACCGCTGAAGAAATCGCCAGTCCGAGTGAGGCAAACCGAATTGTGGCTTGGCCTTACACCGTGCAGATGGTTGCCAATCCGCAGGTCAATCAAGGAGCCGCGGTTCTTCTGACGAGTCGTGGCAAGGCGAGGCAATTAGGTATTCCAGATGAGCGCATGGTCCATGTTTGGTGTGGTGCTGCCGCAAATGAGCCAGCCGACTATCTGCATAGAGATCAATATGTGCGAGTTCATTCGCAAGAAGCTGTTCTCGAAAAAATATTGCAACAAGTTGGCGATCTGGGCAGATTTGATCAGCTTGAGCTGTACAGCTGTTTTCCTATTGTTCCCAAGATGGCGAGAAGAACACTGGCGCTGGGCGCGGACACTGTTGTGACCTGCACAGGGGGTCTCAGCTTCTTTGGTGCACCGCTAAACAACTACATGACGCACGCAACATCAGCCATGGTGCGGGCTTTGAGGGGGCAGCAAAACTCAATAGGTCTGTTGTACGGTCAGGGAGGATATCTGACAAAGCACCATGCCATCGTTCTGGGAAGCCATGCAAGCGCCACCTCCCGTTTGTCAGCGGATTACAGCGTCCAAGAGACAGCCGACTCAAGACGACACGGGGTTCCTGCGCTGCAAATGAACTACAGCGGACCGGCGTCCATAGAGTCATTCACCGTGATCTATCGAAAAGATACCAGCATGTCCCACGGCGTGGTGATCCTGCGTTCGCCGCACGGGACCCGTCTATTGGCAAAAGTAAGCTCGACGGATCAGCGAAGCATGCAAGTCTTGACCAGCATGCGTAATTCACCAATCGGTATATCCGGCCACGTTTCTATCGGTACCGATGCAATACCTTTGTGGGAGATTTCGCAATGAACAATACCGCTTCGCACGCGCCCGCAGGTGAAGCAACGGTTAGCTGTTTCAAGCGGGACGACCATATTGCAGTGGTTTCACTGAACCGGCCTGCCGCAAGAAATGCGGTCAACAGCGATATGGCACAGGCACTGCATGCCATTGTGGAGCAGACGGAGGAAGACCCTGACATTTGGGTCGTCGTGATTTTCGGTGGCCTTGGTGACGTATTTTGTGCGGGCGCTGACCTCAAAGAAGTTGCGGCAGGTCGTGGCGCCAGCCTTTTCACCTCACACGGATTTGCAGGCTTGGTCTATTCGCAAAGGAGGAAACCCTGGATCGCTGCGGTCAATGGCAAAGCATTGGCAGGTGGTTTTGAAATCGTGCTTTCATGTGATCTGGTGGTCGCTGCTACCGACGCGAGCTTTGGATTGCCCGAAGTATCTCGTGGCTTGCTCGCCGCTGCGGGTGGGCTGTATCGCTTGCCTCGCGCCATTCCGAGAAATATCGCTGTTGAATTGGTCATTACCGCTGACGCGATCGATGCGCATCGGGCTGCCTCGCTGGGTTTTGTGAACAGGGTTGTCGAAAGAGACCAAGTTCTGCCAGAAGCCATTCGGCTTGCAGAACGTATCACCCGCAACGCACCCGTCGCGGTACGAGAAAGTTTAAAGGTCGCCCGTCGCATTCACGATCTTGATGAAGAGAATCTACGCCTGTTGACCCAGGAATGCAGGGAAAATGCCTTCGCATCGGAAGACTTTAAAGAAGGTCCACGAGCGTTTGTAGAAAAACGCGCCCCACGTTGGACTGGCAGATAAATTGGAGGCGCGAGGCGACCGGAAATCGTCGCCTTCACTCGTCGAATCCGACGATCCAAATTCTGGGTTGGAGACATACATTGAATGCATGAACAATGTATATATCTACGATCACGTGCGCACCCCGCGCGGCAAGGGCCGGTTTGATGGCGCACTGCACACCGTGCCGCCTGTCCATCTCGCCGCCACTGTTTTGCGTGCTCTCAAAGAGCGCAATCAAATAGACCCTGACGATATCGAAGACGTTGGACTGGGCGTCGTGATGCCCATTGGCGAACAAGGCGCGGACATCACCCGGTCTGCGCTCTTGATGGCGCACTATGGTGAAGATGTTTCTGGTTACCAGCTCAACCGGTTCTGCACTTCCGGTCTTGACACCGTGAAGATGGGATTTGGTCTGATTGGTTCCGGGCAGGCCGACGCCGTCATTGGGGGTGGTGTCGAATCCATGTCACGCGTTGCGATTGGATCGGACGGCGGATCAGCCTACACCGACACCACCATTGGCAGGCAGTACCCCTATATCCCCAATGGTGTGTGCGCGGATCTCATGGCGGCATTGGACGGGTTTAGCCGTGACGATATCGACGCCTATGCCGTTGAAAGTCAGCGTCGCGCTGGAATCGCCCAAGAAGACGGCCGATTTAATGCTTCGTTAGTTCCTGTGAAAAATGCGTTTGGCGAAACCCTTTTGCAGCGAGACGAATTAGTGCGTCCTGGCACGACGCTCGCGGATCTGGCCAAACTGAAACCGAGCTTTGTCGCAGCGGGGGATTCGGGCTTTGACTCCATTGTTCTTCGCCGCTATCCGCAGCTTGAGTCGATTCCCCACATTCACACGGGGGGAACCTCCAGCGGAATCGTGGACGGAGCATGCGCCGTCTTGCTGGGCAGCGACGCATACGGAAAAAAGCAGGGACTGCGCGCTCGCGCTCGGATTGTTGCGGCAGCAACCTGTGCTTCTGAACCGCTGATCAGCCTTGGCGGCCCCATACCAGTGACAGACAAAGTGCTGGCGAGGGCCGGACTGAAGATTGAGGACATTGACCTTTTCGAGGTAAATGAAGCTTTCGCAGTTGTACCCATGCGCTACATGCGACATTTCGGAATTGATCGTGATCGTATGAATCCCAATGGTGGAGCGATCGCGCTTGGCCATCCTCTTGGGGCTACAGGCGCCATCCTCCTTGGCACGGCGCTGGACGAACTTGAACGTCGAGGGAAGTCTCGGGCACTGATTACGCTGTGCGCCGCCGAAGGTCAATCTACCGCAGTGATCATCGAACGCGTCTAAAGGCCTGATACATGAGCAATAACATTCATATGGAAGTCGGTGCTGACGGCATCGCATTGGTGACTCTCGACGTGGCCGCAAGAAGCGTCAATGTTTTCACACCAGAATTCACGGCAGAACTGAGTGAGGTCATAGAGTCTTTGCGCGATCGCGAGGACATCGTCGGCGCCATCATCACCTCAGGCAAAAAATCGGGCTTTATGGCCGGGGCAGACCTGATGGACTTTGTCCACTTGCATGACAAAAATCTCACTCCGACTCAGGCTGCACAAGTTGTTGCGCCGGCTGCTGCCGCACTTCGCCGACTTGAGTTGTGCGGTAAACCTGTGGCAGCCGCCATCAACGGATTCGCCCTGGGTGGAGGCTTTGAACTTTGCCTCGCTTGCCACTATCGCGTATTGGTCGATAGCGCCAAAGCCGTCGTTGGTTTGCCCGAAGTAACCGTTGGCCTGCTGCCAGCAGGCGGAGGAACCCAGCGACTACCACGTCTCATCGGGATAAAAAACGCTTTGCCACTGCTTCTCACGGGTCGCCACGTGAGTCCGGGCGAAGCGCTCAAACTGGGATTGGTCAACGCACTCGCTTCTGCGGACAACCTCATAAGCCTCGCGCGTCAATGGGTACTAGAGCACCCCGGCCACAAGCAAGCTTGGGACATCAAGGGCTTTGCTGTACCTGGTGGCGCCGGTGCGATGGCACCGCATTCAAACGAGAGCTTCAGCGTCGGCATGGCGAAAATCCGGCGCGATACGCAGGACAACGAACCGGCCCCTCTGGCCATCCTCTCGTGTGTCTACGAAGGCACACAACTGCCGATCGACGCTGGCCTGAAGATTGAATCGGGATACTTTGGTCAACTATTGGCAGGCCCTGTTGCACGCAATCTGATGCGAACCATGTTCATTCATCAAGGCGCTGCGCGCAAACTCAGCAAACGGCCGGCTGGCATTGAAAAAACTACGGTTCAGAAATTGGGGGTTTTGGGTGCAGGAATGATGGGCGCAGGGATCGCCCAAGTTGCAGCCGCTGCGGGTATTTACGTGGTGTTGTTGGATGCCACCCAGGCCTCTGCAGATGCGGGGAAAACGCGTGCTGCTAACGGCTATGCCCGTGACGTCAAGGCAGGTCGGGGCTCGCAGCACGAAGCAGATGAAAAACTCGCTCGCATCCATGCCACCTCTGAATTTGAGGCATTGAACGGATGTGACTTCATTGTCGAAGCAGTGTTCGAAGACCGGGCCGTCAAAGGGGAGGTCTACAAAAAGGCGGCTCTTGCGTTGGGACAGCTGCCCGAAGGCTTTGTGATGGCGACCAACACCTCCACTTTGCCCGTCACAGGCCTCGCGGAACTGTGGATAGATCCACAGGAATTCATCGGCTTGCACTTCTTTTCACCGGTTGAGCGGATGTCACTGGTCGAGATTATTCAGGGACGTCAGACATCCGCACATGCCCTGGCAAGAGCCCTCGATTTTGTAGCGCAATTGGGCAAGGTTCCGATCGTCGTGAACGACAGTCCAGGGTTCTACACGAGCCGAATATTTTGCGCCTATATTGATGAGGGAATGGCGATGCTGGCTGAGGGAGTGTCCCCAGCACTGATCGAAAATGCCGCGCGTCAGGCGGGATTCGCCACGCCACCGCTTGCGGTCACGGACGAAGTGTCACTGGATTTGCAGGAGCGAGTCATCGGTCAAGCCATTGCGGACGGTTTGGAGCCAAAATTCCTTCGGCAGCATGCCCAAGCGGTGGTCGCTGCAATGGTCTCAAAGGGACGTCTGGGAAGGAAAAGTGCAGGCGGGTTTCATGATTTTCCAGCCGGACAACCGAAGCGACTATGGCAAGGCTTGTCGGAATTATTTCCGCCGGCAGGAACCCAACCCGATGTACAGACCGTAAAGAACCGCCTTTTGTATATCCAGGCGCTTGAATCAGCCCGCTGTGTTGAAGAGAGCGTGGTACCCGAGGCTTCCGACGCGGATCTTGGTTCCATATTGGCCTTGGGTTTTCCTAAATGGACGGGAGGAACACTTTCGTTCATCGAAACCATTGGAGCCGCTGCGTTTATTACGGAATGTGACCGTCTCGCGGGGCTTTATGGAGAGCGCTTCCGCCCGTCATCTTGGCTACGTCAACGAGCCACATCACGTCAGGCCTTTTATCCGTCGCCCGCACATGTTTGAACGCACCAGAGACTGAATTCCCGACAATTTCACGGATGGAGACCTTTTGATGACCCCCTATGCCTATCCCTTGCTCATCAAGCAGCTATTGGTGAGCCCTATTGCACAGCGTTCACGCAAGGAAATTGTGTACCGGGATAAGGTACGGATGGACTACCCGGGCCTCATCCACCGAATTGGGAGGCTGGGAAGCGGACTGTTATCGCTGGGCGTGCGTTCAGGCGACACCGTTGCAGTTTTGGACTGGGATACACACCGCTATCTGGAATGCTATTTTGCTATTCCAATGATCGGCGCCACGCTCATGAAGACCAACATACGTTTGTCGCCCGAGCAAATCGCCTACACCTTGGAGCATTCCGGCGCGGAGACCCTGCTGGTCAACGTTGATTTTGTTCCGCTCATTCAGCAGATACGCCATCAACTCACCCATGTCAAACGCGTCATTTGTCTGAGCGATGAAGGCTTTGTTCCTGAGGGTGTGGAATGGACAACCGAATACGAATCACTGCTTACCACCGGGAATCCAGACCACGAGTTTCCGGACTTCGATGAGGAAACGCGCGCCACGCTTTACTACACCACGGGAACTACCGGTGCACCTAAGGGTGTGTACTTCAGCCATCGCCAGTTAGTGCTGCACGCACTGACAGTGTTGGCAAGCGTATCCCAGGCGGGCGAAAACGGTCGGTTCTCTCGCAATGACGTGTACATGCCGTTGACGCCTATGTTTCACGCACACGCTTGGGGATATCCCTACATTGCAACCCTCTGCGGCTGGAAGCAGGTATATCCAGGCAAGTTTGAGGCTTCGCATGCGGTGAAACTCGCCCTGCAAGAAGGCGTGAGCTATTCCCACTGTGTGCCAACGATTTTGGATATGGTGCTTTCGGCGCCAGAAGCGCAGGGCGTTAATTTCAATGGCTGGAAGATCCTGATTGGTGGCAGCGCCTTGTCGCGCACCTTGTGCCAAAAGGCGATGGATCGCAACGTGGACGTGTACTGCGGCTATGGCATGTCGGAAACAGCCCCGCTTCTGACCCTTGCGCAATTGAAAACAGACACGCTAGAAGACGCACAAGACAGCGCTGAGAAAGGTATCGATTTGCGCATCACACAGGGCATGCCCATCTTGATGGCGCAGGTTCGGGTAGTCAATCAGGACATGCAAACCGTTCCGGCGGATGGGAAAGCCGTTGGAGAAGTCGTAGTTCGAACACCTTATCTCACGCAGGGATACCACAACAATCCAGAGGCCTCTGAGCAGCTTTGGGAGGGAGGTTGGCTGCACACCGGCGATATTGGTCTCTTTGATCAGGATGGCTATTTGCAATTGGTGGACCGCCAAAAGGATGTCATCAAGAGCGGTGGCGAGTGGATTTCCTCGATTGCACTGGAAGATCTGATAAGCCGACATCCCGGAGTGAGCGAAGTTGCGGTTATCGGCGTTGTTGACGTCAAGTGGGGAGAGCGTCCTTTGGCACTCGTTGTCCCCAAACAGGCCGACTCTGTCAGCGCAGATGAACTAAAAAAGCATTTACGCGCGATTGCCGCCACCGGAAGTATTTCGACATTTGCGATTCCCGACCAATACATCTTCGTCGATCAAATTGCCAAGACGAGCGTTGGCAAACTTGACAAGAAGCGACTCCGTGAAACATTCGGTGCAGAAGTCTCACCCAAGGCGCAATGATGGACTTGGCATCGCTAATAAAGTCCAAGCACGTCTTAGTCACCGGCGCATCTTCGGGCCTTGGCGCTCACTTTGCACGACTTTTTGCAAGCTGTGGCGCGCATGTCACGGTTGCCGCAAGACGCATGGAAAAGCTAGAAACATTTGCCAGTGAACTTGAAAAACTCGGTGCCGCAAGTGTGCTGCCGGTCGCCATGGATGTCACGGATGCCGAATCGGTCAAGCAAGCGTTTGCGGCCATGTCCAATCACCAAACTCCGCTGAACGTTGTTGTCAACAATGCCGGCATTTCAGGTGAGGCCCTCGCTCTGAAGCAAACCGCGGATCAATTCGACGAAGTGATTGCGACCAACCTGCGGGGTGTCTGGCTGGTGGCAACCCAGGCCGCGCGCACATGGAAGGATGCGGGGCACGGTGGCTCCATCGTCAACATTGCCTCCATACAAGCAGAAAGGGTAGCGCCCGGGCTGAGCGCTTACTCCGCGTCGAAAGCGGCGGTGGTGCATCTGACGCGAAGCCTGGCGCTGGAGTGGGCACGCTATGGCATCCGGGTCAATGCACTTGAGCCTGGTTACATTCACACAGAAATCAACAGTGAGCTGTGGGACCAAGACTATGGCAAAGAAATGATCCGCCGGATTCCCATGCGCCGCCTTGGTCGAGCTGAAGACCTGGATGGAGCGCTGCTTCTTTTGGCTTCGTCTGCTTCGTCATGGATGACTGGCTCTACGCTGGCTGTCGATGGAGGCCACCTGGTTTCTGGACTTTAACAATTACATCTCCAAAATGGACTTCTCACTATCCGCACCTCTTCTGGAGTTGCAAGCCCAAACGCGCCGCTTTATCGCAGAGCAAGTGATACCCCTTGAAAATGACGCTCGACAGTCATCTCATGGCCCAGACGAGGCATTGCGCCGCGAACTTGTCGAAAGGGCTCGCTCCGCGGGACTGTTGACTCCGCACGCCTCCATTGAAATGGGCGGCTTAGGCTTAAGCCACATCGCCAAGGCGATTGTTTTTGAAGAAGCTGGCTACTCTTGGCTTGGGCCGACGGCATTGAACATTCATGCGCCGGACGAAGGCAATATTCATCTGATGGAAGAGGTTGCCTCGCAGGAGCAGAAGGAACGTTGGCTGCGCCCGCAGGTTCAAGGTCATACACGCTCGTGTTTTGCCATGACGGAACCTGATGGCGCAGGTGCTGACCCCACCATGCTGACCACCACCGCACGTTTGGATGGCGATGCATACGTCATCAACGGAACGAAATGGTTTATCACAGGCGCTGACGGAGCTGACTACGCCATCGTCATGGCACGTATGGAAGACGGATCTGCCACCATGTTTCTGACGGACATGAGAAAGCCAGGAATTACGTTGGAACGTAGCATGGATGCAATGGACCGCTGCTTTACAGGAGGCCACGGCGTATTGCGTTTCCAGGATTTGCCTATCCCGGTCGGAGATGTCCTCGGTGAAGTCGGAAAGGGTTTTCGCTACGCGCAGGTGCGCCTCGCGCCGGCCAGGCTTACCCATTGCATGCGATGGCTAGGCCAAGCGCGGCGGGCACACGATTTGGCCGTCGCCTATGCCGCACGGCGTCACGCTTTTGGAAAACCCCTGGGTGAACACGAAGGTGTCGGCTTCATGCTTGCTGACAACGATATGGATCTGCAGACTGCACGCCTTCACATCCTGCACACCGCATGGCTGTTGGATCAAGGTCAGAAGTGCAATTTTGAGTCCAGTCGCGCCAAAGTGATTTGCTCAGAAGCCCAGTGGAGAGTCGTAGATCGTTGTGTTCAGATTTTGGGTGGGCAAGGAGTCACCGCCGAAACGGCCGTCATGCGCATATTCACCGACATGCGCGCATTCCGGATCTATGACGGCCCCAGCGAGGTCCATCGCTGGAGCATGGCACGCAAGATCCTCAGTGCGGTCGGATCTGCGAAATGAGTGAGCAAGCAGTCGCCGAATCCAGAGTTGCCGAGTACCTTCGGAACGCAGGGCTTATTGAGAGCGCTAAGGTGCAGTTGCAGGCCATTGCGGGAGGGCAATCGAATCCCACGTATCTTTTGACCGCCGGTAGTTTTAAGTCCGTTCTTCGCACCAAGCCACCAGGGGCGCTATTGCCCTCTGCACACGCAATCGACCGCGAATTCAGGGTGATGAAGGCACTTGAGGGTTCTGGAGTCCCTGTTCCAAAGATGTTTCTTTACTGCGACGACACCGCGGTGTTTGGGCGCCATTTTTACCTCATGGAATTTGTCCAAGGGCGCACTTTTGTAGAGCAGTCCTTGCCTGGGCTCGAGGCTGATCAAAGACGGGCGATTTATGGCGAAATGAGCCGTGTCATATCGCAACTGCACTCGGTGGACTACAAGGCCGTTGGCCTGGAAACCTACGGCAAGCCCGGAAGCTATTTTTCGCGTCAAATTGCGCGCTGGTCTCGGCAATGTCAAGAATCTAGCCTGCCAGTCAGCGATGCAATGCAACAGTTGATGGGCTGGCTTCCCGCGCACATTCCTTCGGACGATGAAACCACACTGGTTCATGGCGATTACCGTCTGGATAATCTTATTTTTCACCCCACCGAACCTCGGATTCTGGCGGTTTTGGACTGGGAGCTTTCGACTCTGGGACATCCCATGGCTGACTTCGCCTACCACTGTATGTCTTGGCGTATTCCGGCGAGTCTCTGGCGAGGCGTTGATGGATTAGACCTGCGCACACTTGGCATCCCCATGGAGCACGACTACGTAAATGCCTACGAGCATCGAACTGGTCGCGAAGCTGGCAAGCACTGGGAGTTCTACATGGCCTACAACTTATTTCGTATGGCGGCCATTCTTCATGGCATCGGCGAGCGTGCAGCACAGGGGAACGCCACAGCGAGTAACGCGTCTGAGACTGCCGCAGTGGCAGTACCGCTTGCGCAAATCGGATGGGAATGCGCGAAACGCTACGACGCCAGCTAATCTGCGCCCCCAAAAGCCGTTCTCCATGGTGCATTTCGTCGAAAGCGACGAGGGACCTGTTCTGGTCAGGCGAGAAAATTGTCGTAGGAAAGTGAGCACTGACCCTTGATTTGGGGATAGCGCCCATTTACGTTGCGTTTCAACCTCACGAGGACACCTATGAAAATCCTGGCAGCAGTTGCTCCAAGCGCGGGCGCGCCATTTGTCAACAAGTCGCTCAACCTGGACGATCCGCGCGACGATGAAGTGCTTGTTCGCATACAGGGGGTCGGTGTTTGTCACACCGATTTGGTGGCACAGGCAGGCGTTCTTCCGCTGAAATTCCCTGCTGTTCTTGGTCACGAGGGCGCCGGGATTGTCGAACGGGTCGGGGCCAAAGTGCGCAAGGTGAAGCCCGGGGATCAAGTCATATTGAGCTTTATGTCCTGCGGACATTGCCCGAGCTGTGAAGACCACGAGCCTGCATACTGCTACCAGCTCACCGCGCTCAATATGGGGGGGTCGCGCCCCGACGGCAGTCATACGCTGCATGACGGCGACTCTGTGGTCACCGGCAGCTTCTTCGGACAATCCTCCTTCGCCAACTATTCACTGGCGCAAGAGCGCAACATCGTCAAAATTCTTCCCGGCGTTCCACTGGAGATCGCCGGAGTCCTGGGGTGTGGGGTCCAAACAGGCGCAGGGGCAATCCTGCGCTCGATGGATTGCAAGCCGGGCGCTTCGCTTCTAGTGATTGGCGGTGGAGCAGTCGGCTTGAGCGCGGTCATGGCAGCCAAGGCACGGGGCTTGTCGCGAATTCTGCTGGGCGAACGCCTGGACTCGCGCCGGGACATTGCCAGAGAGCTCGGCGTTACAGATTTCGTCAACCCACCGGATGGAAACCTTGCGGACGAGGTTCTGCGCCTGCTGCCTAACGGGGTGGACTATGTGCTGGATACCACAGGTGTTCCTTCGCTCCTCGAACAAGTTCCTCGCCTGATTGCGCGACGAGGGACCTTTGGATTTGTCGGGCTACCACCCGGCTCCCATACAGCGATGACTCTCCCGTTCGGCCTGATGGATGCCATGCGGCGCGGACTCACGCTGCGGGGAATTATCGAGGGTGACTCCGATGTTGACGGGTTCATTGAATCACTGATGGAGATGTACCTTGCAGGAAATTTTCCGTTTGACAAGTTAGTTCGTACGTTTCCCATGGCAGAAATCAATGCCGCTATTGAAGCGCAACACCAAGGTGAATGCGTAAAAGTCGTTCTGATTCCCTAAAGAAGCTAAATAAATGAACAGCAACACACAAGCCTACCGCATGCTCATTGACGGACGCCTGGTTTCCGGCAATTCGACCATTCCCGTCGTAAATCCTGCAAAAGAGGTCGAGCTTGCACACGCACCGGATTGCTCCGACGAGCAACTGGAGGAAACGATTTCTGCGGCACGCAAGGCGTATCCGAGCTGGCGGGACCTTGGAATTGAAGGCCGAAGAGCTTTGATTCAACAGATGGCACCGCGCATCGAGGCCCAGGTTCCCGAGCTGTCTAGACTGATGACGCAGGAGCAAGGAAAACCATTAGCAGCTGCTGTGCGTGAATTTGACAGCACTCTGCGTTTTATGCGGGGGCTTGCAAGCCTTGATCTCCCCGAGGTCGTGAACGAAGATACAGACGTTCGTTTGAGCGTTACCCGCCGGGTTCCGATTGGCGTCGTTGCAGCGCTTTCACCGTGGAATTATCCGGTTCTCTTGTCGTGGTGGAAGGTCGTTCCCGCATTGCTGGCAGGTAATACGGTTGTTCTGAAGCCGTCACCGCTCACTCCGCTGACCGTTCTACGTATCGCCGAACTGATGGTCGACCTGTTGCCTGCTGGCGTTCTGAACGTGATCAGCGGAGGTGACCATCTAGGCCCGAAGCTGACGGTACACCCGGGAATCGACAAAATCAGCTTCACTGGCTCCACACCCACAGGTCGCAGGATCATGCAGAGTGCGTCCAGCACGCTGAAACGAGTGACGCTGGAGCTGGGAGGGAACGATGCGGCAATCGTTTTGCCAGATGCCGATATTGAAACGGCGGTTCCTCAAATTTTCTGGGCAGCATTCGGCAACAGTGGCCAGGTTTGCGTCGCCTCCAAACGCATTTACGTGCATCGGGATAAGTATGACGAATTCGCCAAAAAATTCGTCGAGTATGCAAAGACAGTCAAAGTCGGTGATGGTTTAATTCCAGAAAATTTGTTGGGGCCTCTTCAGAATCGCCGCCAATATGAATCTGTCAAAGCTCTCATTGCGCGTGCGAAAGCACAGGGCCACAAAGTGCTTTTTGAGGGGCAAATTCCTGAGGGACCCGGCTACTTCCTTCCCGTTACTATTTTTGACAATCCGCCAGAGGAGAGTGAGTTGGTATCGGAGGAGCCATTCGGACCCGTACTGCCACTGCTGAAAGTGGACTCCATTGACGAGGCCATTGCGCGCGCAAATGCCAGCCCCTACGGACTCGCTGGTTCCGTGTGGTCAAAAGATCTGACAGCGGCCATGAAGGTCGCAGGACAGCTGGAGACAGGCACCGTGTTCGTCAACGAACCGTTCTATTTGTCTCCCTTTGCGGCGTTTGGCGGTCACAAGCAATCAGGCGTTGGCATAGAGAACGGACTCGATGGACTGTTGAGCTTTACCAACCCCCTGACGATCATGTTGCGGCGCAGCTAGCTCGCTACGCAAAAACGCCCAGACGGTGTGCAAGTCGTCGCTTCCGACGATGAGCTTCCAAGGGCACGAACCTAGGATGCGCTCAATTCGCCATAAGGCGGATCACTCAATTAGAAACCTATTCGGACAGAAAGCAGGAGCACTCATGAACATGTCAAAATTTACCCGTCGCAGCATTTGCATCGCGATCGCTGCGACGTGCAGCGTTGGTTTTGCCCAGAAAAAATACGACGAAGGTGCCAGCGACACTGAAATCGTCATCGGCAACATTGCCCCCTATTCCGGTCCAGCATCCTCCTACGGGGCAACGGCAAAAGCCTCTGCCGCGTACTTTGAAAAAATCAATGCGGAAGGCGGAGTTAACGGGCGCAAGATTCGATTCATCTCACTGGACGATGGATACAACCCCGCCAAGACCATTGAGCAGGCTCGCAAACTGGTCGAACAAGAAAAAGTGCTGTTTCTAATGGGCACAGTGGGTACTTCGCCCAATAACGCCATCCACCGGTACATGAACCAGAAAAAGGTTCCCCACCTTTTGGTCGGCAGCGGTGCGTCCAAGTGGAATGATCCGAAAAATTTCCCATGGACCACGGCTTGGGTTCCCAGCTATGAAAACGAAGGGCGTTTCTACGCCAAGAACCTGCTTGAGACGCGCCCCAATGCCAAGGTCGCCATCCTGTACCAGAATGACGATTTCGGCGCAGATTACATTCGCGGCTTCACGGCCGGCCTGGGTGACAAAGCCAAGCAAATGATCGTTGCGCAAGCAGGTGTCGAGCAAACCGATCCCACCGTAGACAGTCAGATTGTTACGCTGAAGGCCTCAGGTGCAGACACCATCATGTATTTCGTGCCTGTCAAACAGGCGGCGCAGGGCATTAAGAAAGTCGGCGATTTGGGTTGGAAGCCAACGCAGTACATCAGTGCCGTTTCCAACAGCGTAGACAGTGTTCTCAAGCCGGCTGGTGTTGACTATGCCAAAGGCGCTATCTCGCAACAGTACATGCGTGAGCCGGGCGATCCACGCTGGAAATCGACACCTGAATTCACTGAGTGGGCTGCATGGATGAAGAAGTACAACCCCACGGCAAGTCTTACTGACAACTTTGGTGTCTACGGCTATTCCATGGCCCAGGTCGCCGTGCAGATTCTGAAGCAGTCTGGGGACAATCTCACCCGCGAAAACATCATGAAACAAGCGGCTTCTATTGACATGAAGCTTCCCATGCTGCTGCCCGGTATTGAAGTGAAGACTTCTCCCACAGACTTTGCAACGATCAGCCAGGTCCAGCTGATGAAGTTTGATGGCGTCGAATGGATTGCAGACGGTAAGGTTTACGGTAAGTAAGCTTTAGTACCCACCAAACTGTCCACCAACCCGGTTGAACCAGGTTGGTGGACTTTTTTATGTGCGCCTATCTTTCAAAGGAAACATTCATGTCAGAACTTCATGGCGGCTGCCTTTGTGGCAACGTACGTTACCGGGTGATGAGCCCTCCGAAGTCAATTTCGGTGTGCCATTGTCGGAATTGCCGTAAACAATCCGGTTCCCATCGCTCCCTGAATTGGTTGATACCGGAAGATGCCCTGATCATCGAAGGTGATCTGACGACGTTCAGGGATAGCGGCGATTCTGGAAAAACGGTGCTGCGGCAATTTTGCGGGAAGTGCGGATCACCCATCAGGACCTTAGCGGAGCTGCTTCCAGGCCTTGCCGTTCTTAAAGCCGGGACGCTTGACCTCACCCCGGAACAAGCACCCAACTATGCTTTGTATTCCGTCAACGCAGCACCATGGGAATTGAACGTGCTCGATTGTCCAAAATTTGAGGGAATGCCAGTGGCGCCTAAGTCCACCTAAGGGAATCCCTTACCGAGCTTGCACTGCAGTGCCGGCTCGTAACCGGTTGATGAGTCCCATCACACCCTTGGGCATTGCAAAAACCAGCAAAATAAGTACCACGCCATAAACAGCCCAGGCGGCGTCCTTGGACACTTTCTCAGCGATTTCCGGTACAAACATAATGAACGTTGCGCCGAAAAATGCACCCCATAGCGTGCCGATTCCACCCACAACAACGCCCACCAGAAGCGATATTGACAAAAACATCGTAAAGGAATCGGGCGACACAAATTGCACCGCAAGCGCCGAGAGTGAACCACCTACGCCCGCAAAAAACGCGGAAACCGCAAAGGTCATCGATTTGTAGTGCTGGTGATTGATGCCCATGGAGGTTGCCGCCATCTGATGATCGCGAATCGCGCGGATCGCGCGTCCCGTTCCGCTGTCAATGAGATTGCGTGCGATCAGGAACATGGCACAGGTAACAAGCAGAGCAAAAAGATAAAAGTATTGGTCCGGCGTCAGTGGCAAACCCCACGGCGCATCCGGTTTGGTCAGTACGATCCCGCCTACGCCTCCTGTCCAGGGCTGGAGGTGCTTGTACTTCAGCAATTGCGGTAACACCACGCTCAGCGTGAAGGTTGCAAGAGCCAGGTACAGACCTTGGAGCTTCAGTGCCGGGCGTCCAAAGGCGTACCCTGCAAGCATCGAAACGGCGCCTGCAATCGGAATTGCCAGCCAATAAGGAACATCCCAGTTCATCAATATCGCCAAAGCGTAGGCGCCGATTGCAAAAAAGGCTCCATGCCCAAGAGAAATCTGGCCGTTATAGCCTGTCAATAGATTGAGCCCTACCAGTGCGACCGCATACGACAAGACCATGGTGGCTTGAAATAGGACATAGCCCTTCGCAAAGAAAGCCAACGATGATGCAATTACAAACAGCATCAGGATGCTGCGCAGCGACATAGAAGTGAAGGCAGTTGCAGACGGTTTCGTGTCCTTGGACAGGGGGGGCGATACTTGCATACAAATCTCCTTAGACGCGTTGGACGGTGCGGCGGCCCAACAGTCCCGCAGGACGGACAACAAGCACCCCCACTATCAGCACCAATGCCACGGTCAGCTTCAAGTCGGTGCCTACGACGTAGGTACCCAACAGATTCTCCAGAACACCCACCAAGAATCCACCGACAATGGCACCCAATGGGCTGTCAATGCCGCCTATGAGTGCCCCGGCAAAGGCATAAATCAATACACCCGTCATCATCCCAGGGTCTAGAAAAACCACGGGTGCAACCATCATTCCGGCCACAGCGCCAATAGCCCCGGCAAGGCCCCACCCAAGCATAAGCATCCGGCCAACACGAATACCCAATAGACGCGATGATCCAGGGTTTTGCGCCGCAGCACGCATCGTCAGGCCTAAGGTCGTGTGCTGGAAAAAGGCAAAGAGCGCTGCAACGATACAAAGTGCAACGAATATCGTTCCCACCTGATGGGGAGACATCAAACTTCCTCCAAACCAGGCATCCTTAGAAAAAGGACTCGGAAACTCACGAATCTCCGATCCGAATACCCAGCCCGCAACACTGTGAAATATCACCAGCAAGCCAATGAAAACAGCAACAACACTGAGCTCAGGGGCTTTATGCAGAGGGCGAATAACCGCAAACTCCAAGGCCGCGCTGGCGATGAATGAAATGACGATCGTTGCAAAAAATGCAGCCCAGTAACCCAGTCCGGCCTGCATCAACGTCCAGGCCAAAAAGGTGGAGAACATCGCCATTTCGCCCTGCGCGAAATTCACATGGTGTGTTGCCTGATAAATCATGACCAGCGCTAGCGCAAGACAGGCGTAAATGCCGCCACTGGCCAGACCGACGGTTACCTGTTGAATTAAGGTTTCCATTGTTTACTCTCCAAGGTATGCACGTCGCACAGCATCATCATTGCGCATCTCTTCACTGGGGCCATGCTTGACAATGCGCCCGGTCTCCAACAAGTAAGCGGTATCGGCAAGTTGCAGCGCGATCCGAGCGTTTTGTTCTACCAACAGGATGGACACCTTTTGCTCCGTACGAATGCGCTTCATGATGGCAAATATGTCTTTGACTACCAGCGGCGCAAGTCCAAACGAAGGCTCATCAAGAAAAAGCAAAGAAGGCCTTCCCATGAGTGCCCGAGCGATGGCAAGCATTTGTTGCTCACCGCCAGACAATGTTCCGGCCTGTTGCGCGTGTCGCTCCTTGAGGCGCGGGAAATAGTCATACATCCGATCAAGGTCGGAGGTAACTGCAGCCTTATCCTTACGTGCATGACACCCCAAACGCAGGTTCTCTTCCACCGTCATCGCCTGGAATGTTCCACGTCCATCAGGGACATGGCCAATTCCCATGGCCGCGATCTCTTCAGTGGACTTTCCATCGATGCGATCACCGCGGAAGGTAATTGAGCCCCCTGTCTTCACTTGGAAATGACAAAGCGCACGCAAGGTGGTGGTTTTACCGGCACCATTGGCTCCGAGCAAGGTAACAACCTTGCCTTCGTCCACATCAAGGTCGATGCCGTGAAGCACCTCGGTCGCTCCGTACGATGCATGGAGGCCACGGACTTCGAGCAAACGGGTCATGCTTCAACTCCTTCGTCTTCGCCGAGGTAAGCACGAATCACTTCTGGGTCGTTACGAACCTCTGCAGGTGTTCCATCGGCAATTTTCTTACCGAAGTTAAGTGCAACGATCCGATCACAAACGCCCATTACCAGGCCCATGTGATGTTCGACAAGAAGCACCGACAAATTCAGACGCCTGCGGATATCCAGAATCAGCTCGCTCAAGCCACTCAGTTCCTCATGGTTGAGCCCACATGCGGGCTCATCTAAGAGCAACAGTGTCGGTTCACATGCCAGCGCACGGGCCAGTTCCACCCGTTTTTGGGTACCGAACGGAAGATCTGCGACCACCTTGTCTGCAAACCTTTCAAGTTTCATGACCTCCATGGCCTGATCTGCGCGTTGAACCGCAGCCCGTTCGGCACGCCTTGAACCAGGAAGGCGCAATGCGTCACTGAAAAATCCCACATGGTGATGCGCATGGGACCCAATCAGGACGTTCTCACGCACAGTCATCGTGCCGAAAAGCGCCAAGTTCTGGAATGTCCTGCCGACGCCCATTCCAGCGATACGATGTTGCGGCTGGTTTGACAGCACTTTTCCATCAAACTGAATGGAGCCGCTATCGCAGGAATAGAGACGCGATAGGCAATTGAACAATGTGCTTTTCCCAGCGCCATTGGGGCCGATCAACCCACGGATCTCACCGCGGCGAACGTCAAAGCTGACGTTGTCGAGTGCGACAATTCCGCCAAAACGTACCGACACCTTGTCGACGACTAGCAGCTGGCTGTCTCCAGAGTTTCTATTTTCCACTTGAGTCTCTTATGTTTGGTTCGGAAACCGAGCTAATCTGGCTGCACCACAGGGATGAGCCTACTCTTGAGTACGCAGTCTAAAGTTCAAGGCCTTACGCACCATCGTCGAAAGCGACGAGAACAAGCCACACCCCGAGGCCTAGACTCCCGATTGAAAAAACGGAGTCGACTATGCGGGAAATCGTTTCCCATCTTCTAGATGAATGCCGCAGCCTCGCAGCCCTTTGTGAGGAACTGACACCAGAGCTGTGGTGCAGGGCAACTGACTTTTACCGTTGGACACCGTGGGACGAAATTGCCCACCTCGCATACTTTGATGAAACTGCGTTGCAGGCCGTCCAAGACCCGGCCACATTTTTATCACGCAGAGAAATTTTGCGCGGACAGCGGGCTCGTGGAGAGGAGATCAGCAGCATTGCGCGAGAGCGCTTTTTGCAAAAAGACGGCAAGGAAGTTCTCGATTTCTGGCGCCTTCAGTTTGAATTTCTTTGCTCCGCGCTGATCGAAATGGACCCCAAAGCCCGCCTGCCGTGGTACGGCCCTGAGATGAGCGCGCGCTCATTTGCCACTGCTCGTTTAATGGAAACATGGGCCCATGGTCAGGATATACGAGACATGCTCGGTCGGAACCATTGGACTAGCTCCGGGTTACGTCAGATCGTGCACCTGGGTGTCAACACCTATCACTGGACATTCAAAAACCGGGGACTGTTACCACCGGAACCCGTTCCGTATGTCGACCTTGAAGCTCCTGATGGCACCCGCTGGACATGGGGCGCACACTCATCCACCGACTACGTGATGGGTTCGGCTTATGACTTTGCTCTTTTGGTGACGCAACGCAGGCACCGGAGTGATACAACGCTTCAATGGCGCGGAGAGGGAGCAGAGCGTTGGACCCTGATCGCGCAATGCTTTGCAGGCGCACCTTCAACTGGACCCGCAGCCGGTGGGCGCAGACGCAGTAACTGACCACAGAATGCAAAAGGCTGACCTTGGGGTAGAACTCCGCTTGGACTTGGCGCCAAGAATAAGCTCGCTGCTCAAGGTGCGAATGGCCAGGGCTGGGGAAACGGCCCTCGCAGAACTTACATTCGCAAATTTGTGGCTATTCCGGCGACCGCATTGCTGGAATTTTTATGACGGCGATTGGCCTTGCATCAGTGGAATCGGCTATGACGGACTAAAGCATGCTGTTCCTCTTTTTGATCTTCGCAACGCGCCGGTCGCAATCCTTGATGATCTTCTGCATCGCTTCGGTTGCCTTTTCCCACTGTCAGACGCGGAAGTGCAGGGGCTTGATACACCTCGACACCAGCTCACTTCCCAGGTGCACGACTCAGACTATCTCTACCCAGCAGACCAGTTCCGCGAATACCGAGGAGCGATGCTTCATAAAAAAAAGAATCTCATGTCACAGCTGCTCGCTTCCTACGAGATGACTGTCGCCGCCTATACGCCCTCACTTCAAAGGGAGGCCGAACAGATCCTCCGAGATTGGTTGCAAGACAAGCAACTTGAAGCAGGTGACGCAGATGAACAGCCCTGTCGCGAAGCGCTCGCCCTAAGCAATCAGCTGGGCCTAGAAGGATTCATGTATTTCGCGAATGGCCGCCCCGCCGGATTTCTACTTTCCGAAGAGCTTCAGCCTGGCGTGTGGGTTATCCGATTTGCCAAGGGATTGGTCCGCTACAAAGGAATCTCGCAATTCATGTTTCACCACTTTGCATTGCGCACCGACCGCCAGATGCAATGGCTGAACTTTGAACAGGACTTGGGCATGCCGAATTTCCGCAGAACCAAGTTGAGCTATCAACCTTCCGCTCTTATAGCCAAGTGGCGGCTGCAATTTTCTTAGGCCAGTTCCTGGCAATTCAAATCAGGGATTGCAGTTGAGCGGCATGTCTTCGCACTTGCTGTGGACTTCCAAAGAGCTGTCTATCAGTTCCGATTCGCTTGAACCAAAAATGGAGTCCCAGTTCATCGGTGATGCCCATTCCGCCATGAATCTCGGTTGCGGTGCGGGCAACAAAATTCCCTGCGTCTCCCAGAATCGATTTGGCATGTGCTGCGCACAGCGCTGACTCGTCAGGCAAATTGTTAAATGCATACGCTGCGTACCAAACCAGGCCTCGCGTAATCTCCATTTCTGCAGCCATTTCAGAACACATGTGCTTGACCGCCTGGAATGACCCAATTTGCCGACCGAATTGGCGACGCTCATGCGCGTAGGCCACGGACTTATCGATCATTGCCCATCCTGCGCCAAGAACGTCTGCCGCCAACATCACCCAGGCTGCGTCGCGTAGGCGGTTTAAAACGCCTTCGTTCCCATTAGGTAGTAACTCAGCTTTTGCTCCAGCAAGGTGAAGCTTGACGAAGGGGCGGGTCGAATCCAATGCCGGTAAGGCTTCACGCTCGACGCCTTCGCCGTCTGCATCCACCCAAAACAAAGAGCGATCACGGGTCGCTACCAAGTAGTGGTTTGCCAGCGCACCATCGAGCACAAAAAGCGCGCTGCCATACAGCTTGCCATCACGGACTTCAAGACCGGCACCATCAAAAGCGCCACCTATCGCCTCGGCCAACGCGACCCCGACCACACTTTCCCCATTCGCAATGGCCGGAAACCAACGGGCCTGCTGCTCTGGGGTGCCCGCATAAAGCAGTGCCAGGGGCGCGATGACGCAGGACCCCAAAAATGGCACTGGCGCTACGACGCGACCCAACTCTTCAGACGCAAGTGCCATGTCCAGAAGCGAGAGTCCGAGCCCACCATGCTCCTCAGGTACCAGTATGGCGGGGATGCCCAACTCACAGACGGTCCGCCAGGCAGTTGCATCCCAGGCAAATCTTTTGGAGGCGACCTGTCTAACTGCGTCAAGGGTTGAAGCACGCGCCAATGCGCTACGCAGACTGTCCTGCATGAGAGTCTGGTCAGGAGAAAGTGCAAATTCCATGGGTATTCAGTCTTGAGGTAAATCGAACCGCTTTTTTGTCCGTCAAATTCCAGGAACTATGCAGCTGCCCGAGGTTCACGTGGGAGGTTGAGACCACGCTCGGCGATGATGTTTTTTTGAATCTGGGCCGTTCCGCCGCCTATCACCAAGCCCAGGTCGAAACCTTTTCTTTCCTGCCAAATTCCGTCAGCGCGCGTATGCTCACTTCCTTGTAACAGTAAGCCGACTTCGCCTAGTGCATCAACCGCCAGACTCGACAGCTGAAACCGAATTTCGCAACCCTGAAGCTTTGTAATCAGTCCTGCCAGCAGGGGATCCTGCCCTTTATCGGCAAGGGTGAGCAGTCGCATTCCATGACACCGCTGGGCCAATACGCGGCCCTGCAGCTCCATCAGTCGATCCATCAGAATCGGATCTGCAATGGCGGGCACTCCCGACAGGCCCTTCCCCTGCATCAGCTTCGCCACTTCGGCATAACGCTGAATCAACATGCCTGGATTAGCCAAGTAGGCGCGCTCGTGTTTGAGCGTTGCATTGGCCACCTTCCATCCGTCACCCCGCTTGCCGACGATTTGATGCTTCGGTACGCGCACGTCCGTGAAAAACACCTCGTTGAACTCTGCACGGCCGGTCATAGTCTTCAATGGCCGCACAGAAATTCCAGGTGTTTTCATGGAAAACAGGAGATAACTCAGGCCTTGATGCTTTAGCAAATCGGGCTCGGTCCGCACCAGGCAAAAAATCATGTCGGCGGCGTGGGCAGTGGAAGTCCAGATCTTTTGGCCATTGATTAAAAAGTCTTCCCCGTCGTCCACCCCCCGCGTCTGGATTGCTGCCAGGTCAGAGCCGGCACCGGGCTCAGAATAGCCTTGACACCACACCAGCTCGCCCCTCAGCGTGTGGGCAATGTATTCCCGTTTCTGCTGTTCTGTTCCGAGCTCCAACAGCGTCGGGACGAGCATGGAGATACCCTGATTTCCGATACCCAGTGCGACTCCTGCTCGGGTGAATTCCTCAACAATAAGATGCTGCTCCATCACGTCAGGTTCTGCGCCATATCCCCCATAGTGTTGTGGAACGGTTCGACCGGCATACCCGTGTTCCAACAGCAATTTTTGCCAGGCAAGCAATGCGGTATTGGGTCGATCGCCAGGAATGGTTGGCGCCGATTGATGGCCATGGAGCTTCAAAAATTCACGGATCTGAGCCCGCAAAGCTTCGTGCTTGGCACTGAGTTTTAAGTCCATCTTTATTTCTCCATTTTTCAAAGGGAGCGCCAGATAACTTCTTTCATGATTTCGCTGGTGCCACCATAAATTCGCTGAATTCGAGCGTCGATGAACATGCGTGCAATCAGGTATTCGTTCATGTAGCCGTATCCGCCAAACAGCTGAACGCAGGTGTCAACGACCCGACCTTGCGCCTCTGAGCCCCACAGCTTTGCCATCGACGCGGTGGCGGTATCCAGCTTTCCTTCCACGAGTGCCAATACGCATTGGTCAATGAAGGCCCTTCCAACCTTTATTTCTGTTGCAATTTCAGCAAGCTTGAACTTGGTGTTCTGAAAGTCCGAAACGGCTTTGCCGAAGGCTTTTCTGTCTCTCACGTAGTCAAGTGTTGCCTCGTAGGCGCCCTCCATCGCCGCAAGCGCGGTCACACCAATGATCAGCCGTTCATAAGGTAAATCTGCCATCAGCTGGTAAAAGCCCTGGCCCTCACGTCCACCCAGAAGATGCGCTTCGGTCAACTCGACATCATCAAAAAATAGTTCCGATGTGTCCTGGGCCTTGAGTCCAACTTTGTCCAACAGTCGCCCTACGCGGTAGCCGGGGCAATCCTCTGTTTCGACAATGAAGATGGACATTCCTTTCGCACCTTGCGTGGGGTCTGTTTTTGCAACCACCAACACAAGCCCCGCCAAATACCCGTTGGAAATGAACGTTTTTGATCCCTGAATCTTCCAGCCCGAAGGGGTACGTTCCGCTTTCGTCTTGATACCCTGAAGGTCTGAGCCAGTACCGGGTTCTGTCATCGCAATTGCTCCGACCAGCTCTCCGGCGATCATCTTTGGCAGGTAACGTTGCTTCTGCTCCTGCGTCCCATGATTGAGGATGTAGTGCGCCACGATCGTATGCACGGACGCATTCATCCCGGTCAGACTTCTGCGGGCCATTTCTTCGTAAAACACAGCCTCGTGACGGAAGTCACCGCCGACGCCACCCCATTGCTCTGGCACATCGGAGCACAGCAACCCAAACTCACCGGCCTTACGCCATATTTCGTGCCCGACGTGGCCGCGCATGCGCGCCGCTTCATCATCCGGGACCATGTGCTCCTCGATGAATCTCACAACGGTATCCCGGTACAGGTCCAGATCTGAATCGCTCCATGAGCGTGTGGTATTGAGTGTCATGGCCGCATTGTTGGGCAGTCATGAAAAATGTTTCTCGTCGGATTCGACGATTTCCTCCTCTTCAACAATGGTGAACATCGCCCCATCGGCGTCTTGAAGGTGCGTCTATTTCTTGTGCACGAGCCATCGATTTCGACACTCTCATTCGTCAACACTCACCCACATTGGAAAGATATGGCTGGACCCCTTGCTGGACTTAAAGTTTTGGAATTTGCAGGAATCGGCCCAGGCCCCTTTTGCGCGATGGTCTTGGCCGATATGGGTGCAGATGTCATCCGCATCGCCAGGCCCAATACCCCGGTTGATGTCCGTGATGTCACGACCAGAAACCGCCGATGCATTTCAATGGATCTGCGCGACCCTCAGGCCGTGCAACAGGTTTTGCAGCTCATGGTATCTGCCGACTGCGTCATTGAAGGTTTCAGGCCAGGGGTCATGGAGCGTTTGGGTCTAGGACCAGAAACGTGCTTAGCCCTAAATTCGCGACTTGTTTACGGAAGAATGACGGGCTGGGGCCAAACGGGCCCTTTGTCCAAGGCGGCGGGGCATGACATCAATTACATCGCCATTTCCGGCGCTCTCAACGCAATCGGGCGACCTGATGACTCGCCGCCCCCACCACTGAATTACATCGGCGATTTTGGTGGTGGAGGCATGCTGCTGGCGGTTGGATTACTGTCTGCCCTCTTTGAGGTCTCAAGGGCTGGTCAAGGCCAGGTGGTTGACGCCGCCATGACAGATGGAAGCGCGATGCTCTCTGCCTTCTTGTATGGCATGAAGGCCATGGGGCAGTGGAGTAATGAACGCGGGGCGAATCTGCTCGATGGTGGCGCGCATTTTTATGACACTTACACCTGTGCGGATGGAAAGTTCTTGGCCATCGGAGCCATTGAACCCCAGTTCTATGCCGAGTTGCTGCGCAGGATAGGCATCGACGACCCTGCGTTTGACAGTCATATGGACGCCACTCACTGGCCCGCCTTGAAAGTCAAATTAGCACAAACTTTCCGCACCAAGACGCGCGATGAATGGAGTCAACTGCTGGAAGGCACAGACGCGTGCGCAGCAGCCGTGTTGGATTGGGATGAAGCTACGAACCATCCCCACAATGTTGAAAGAGGCACATTCATTCGCGTCGATGGAGTGATGCAACCCGCTCCAGCGCCTCGCTTCTCGCGTACGGGCAACGACTCTCCCATCTCTGCGCAGCAGATTACATTCGAAGAAGCGTTGCGGCGCTGGTAGACGGACTAGCGGGTGATAATCTTCTGTCCGGAAGAAAATGCGCAAGTTCAACCTTCGAAAGTATTTAGGCGTTTGAGGATTTTTGCATCTTTATGAGAATTCGATCGCCGCATATTCTCTAAACGAATGCAAAGACCATTGATTTCCCGTACTCCGACTTTTCACTACTTCTGAGAACCTACATGTATGAAAGCAGTTTGGAAAGACACCGTCATCGCCGAGAGCGACGCAACCGTCTTGGTGGAGGGCAATCACTATTTCCCCGAGGCCTCCGTGAACCGGCAGTTCATTAGCTTCAGCAACCACAAGACCAGCTGCCCCTGGAAAGGGCAGGCAAGTTATTACTCGCTCATCGTCAATGGTGACCTGAACCCCGACGCCGCGTGGTACTACGCCGAGCCCAAAGAGGCGGCCGCCCATATCAAGGGCTACGTGGCGTTCTGGAAAGGCGTGCAGGTTAGCTAAAGCGCGAGCAGGCTATTCTGAGGCGATTGCCGACACGGCCTTTGTGATCGGCTCGGCAGTTCCACACGCCCAGCGGCTGGCCTTGGGCGAAGCGGGCATCCGCAACCGGGCGCAATTGCTGCGCCAGCGGAACAAGTTGTAGGGCAGCTCACTCACACCGCCGCAGGCAAGGTCACCGGCTTGGCTCCCAGGTGCATGCCGGAGTCCAGCAAGAGGAATTCACCGGTCACGGTGTGTGCAGCATCCAGCAGCCAGATGATGGACTCGGCTACGTCCTCGGCGGTGCAGGCGCGCTGCAGCGGTGTGGAGCGTTCGTAAGACGCTTTGACCGCCTCATAACCCTGCTGGCCAATACCCTCTTTGAACCAGCGGGTGGTGATCAGCCCCGGGCACACCGCGTTGACGCGAATGTGGGGCGCAAGCTCTCTAGCCAGGTGCAGCGTCATGGAATTGACGGCACCCTTGGACGCCACATACGGCACCGACGATCCAATGCCCAGCGCACCCGCCACCGACGAGACGTTGACGATGGCCCCCTGATTTGCCTTGAGGTGGGGCACAGCTGCGCGTGTCATTTGAAACGTGCCCACCACGTTCACGCCAATGATGTTTTGAAACACGCTGGCGTCCAGCGCGTCCCAGTTGCCGGCACCCGCAAAGGTGGTAATACCCGCGTTGTTGACCAGACCGTCCAGTCGCTGCCAGCGCGAAACGGCGGCGTCCACCATCGCGCGGCAGGCCGCGTCGTCCGCCACATCGCCTTGCACCAGGAGTGTGTCGGCACCCGCAGCGCGGCATGCGGCCTCGGTCTCTTGGGCCTCGGACAGGCTCTTGGAATAGTTGATCAGCACGTTGTAGCCCCGGCGCGCCAGGCCCAAAGCGGTGGCTGCTCCGACCCCGGTGGCCGATCCTGTGACGATGGCTGATTTGCGTTGGTTCATGTGTCTGTCCTTTATTGGGGGTTGAATCGGCCGCATTGTGCCTCTCGACTCTCTACTTACCCCAGTCGAGCCGCCAGTCGCCCGCTACCAGCGCACGCAAGAAGGGGCAGGGGTTGCCGGAGGACACCTGCGCCGCAGGTGATGTGGTAGCGGAACTGTGAAGTATGGTCACAACCTGGACGTCTAGGCGACTAAAAGTTCAATGCGTTGCTCAAATCACCCATTGGCTGACCGCCAGCTGCTTTGAGCGCAGCGTCTCGTTGCGCAATGCCAGGCAGTGTAGGCAGCCCATGCACTCGGCTAATAAGCCGCAGGACGGACGCCGTGTCATAGACGGTGTGGTCCACCGTGCCCTTTTTGGCAAATGGCGACACCACAATCGTGGGTATGCGCGTGCCTGGGCCTAAGAGGTCGCCTTTGGGTGGCGCCACATGGTCCCAAGCGCCTCCAAATTCGTCATAGGTGATAACGACGACCATGTTTTTCCACTGCGGGCTGGATTGGAGCTTGGATACCAGATCTGCAATTCGTTCATCCCCGTCGGCCAAATTGGCATAGCCGGGGTGCTGGTTGTAAACGCCCTCAGGCTTGTAAAAAGCCACGGAAGGCAGAGTTCCGGCGGCCGCGTCCTGAACCAGGTCGGTGTAGTCTTGCAAATGGCTTGCGCGCGCTTTGGCGTTGCTAGCCGGGTCGAATGCAGCGTAGTAGTTAAACGGTTGGTGGTGGGCCTGAAAATCCACCTGGTGGTCCGAGGCCACACCCTGCGCATTGGTCGCGTAAATCACACTGCGAGGCGTCGTCGGTGCTTGCATTCCATCGGCAAGCGCTTGCTTCCAAGCCCCGGCGTACCACTTCCAACTGACATTTTTGGCGCTCAGCAGATCGCCAATCGTGGTGGCTGTTTGGGCCGGCAGCGTCGTGGCGCGTGTGGGGTTGGCATACAGGGCCTTGTCACCATCCGCGTCTTGGGGTGGATTGCCACTGGGCTGATACAACGGCTGCATGGTGTTGACCGCATAGAACTTGCCGTCACCAAAATAATTAGCCGGCGTAATGTTGCCGTTCGACACAAATTTTGGCGCTCCATCCAGCGCCGACACCGGGCTTTGTGGCGTGGTGCTGAGTTGGCTGGTGTAACGCCCATTTGCGTCTTTGTTCACCACCGCAATGGTGGGGTGTGCGGCCGCTGTATCCGCATGGGCGTACTCCGGGGCGCATGCGCAAATCAGGTACTGGTGGTTCAGAAACGAGCCCCCAAACGCGCCTTGAAAAAAATGGTCTGCCAGCACGTACTGTTGTGCGAGCTTGTAAAGCGGCGAGGTGCTGTAATCAAAATGGCCCAAGGCCAGGCCCCCAGCGTCCGACCAGGCGGCAAACATGTCATTCTTGCCGCCATTGATTTGCATTTGATTTTCAAAAAACCGGTGAACCAAGTCGCGTGTGGCGGTGGTGCGCGACAGGGTTGCGCCAGCGCTGGCCTGAAATGCGGTTTCAATGGAAAACGGCGCGTTGGGCAGACCGGTGCTTTGCGCTTGACTGACCGCGGGCGTCACGCCGCCAGAAGTCACACCCGACCAGGTCGGCGGTAAGGTCGCCAAGGGCGTCACACCATCGCGATCCTTTTGCGGAACGTAGGCAGCCAGGGGCTTTCCATTGGCGTCCAGGACGGTACGCAGTCCATCGGCGCCCGCAAACTTGCCGTACAAATTATCAAACGAACGGTTTTCCGCATAGATCACCACCACGTTTTTCACCTTGTCTTGCAAGGGGTCTGCAGCGGCGGCGGTGGCTATTACAAAGACTGCAGCAACATATAGCGCCGAACGCAAGCGTGTGTGTGAATGCCGATTGAAGGGCAAAAGAACATTGAGTTTCATGGTGCGGAGCCAATCGAGCGGAGTGGAAATAGCATGGAATGTAGCGCAGCGTTGTGATGCGGACCTGGTTTCCAAGGCCGCAATGTCCCGCAGCGGCGTTGTTGCCACGCTTGCCCCTTAAACTGAACAGTGGCGTGCCCCGATGGTGGCGCCTTATTTTTGTTTCTGAACCGGATTGACCATGCCCATGTTCCAAACCCTTCCTCCCTTTTCTGCCAGTCGCCAAGCCAAATTCACCCTGACCACGCTGGCGCTGGCCGCATTGCTGGCTGCTTGTGGCCCCAGCGGTGCGCCGTCTGCGGGCGGGCCCGGCGCAGGAGGCGGCGCACCCCCGCCCGCCGAAGTCGGGGTCGTGACGGTGAGCACTGGCGACGTGGGCTTGATTACCGAGTTGCCGGGCCGTCTGGAGGCCTCGCGCGTGGCCCAGGTGCGGGCGCGGGCGGCGGGCATTCTGCAGCGACGCCTGTTTGCCGAGGGCAGCAGTGTCAAGGCCGGTCAACTGCTGTTTGAAATCGACGACGCCCCCTACAAAGCGGCGCTGGACAGCGCGCTGGCCAATGTGGCCAAGGCCGAGGCCAATCTGGGCCAAGCCAGTGCCCTGGCCAAGCGCTACGAGCCTCTGGCTGCCGCCAAGGCCGTCAGCCAGCAAGAGCTGGTGGCCGCCCAGGCCGCCCAAAAGCAGGCCGAGGCCGATGTGGCCGTGGCCAAAGCGGCGGCACAAACCGCGCGCATCAACCTCAACTACGCCGCTGTGACCGCGCCGATTGCAGGCAGCATTGGCCGCGCCTTGGTAACCGAAGGTGCACTCGTGGGCCAAGGCGAAGCCACGCCGCTGGCGGTGGTGCAGCAGATCAACCCGATGTACATCAACTTCACCCAGTCCGCCGGGGATGTGATGAAGCTGCGCCAGGCCTTGGACGCCGGCAAGCTCAAGCGCGCCAATGGCAGCCAGGCCGCCAGCGTGCGCCTGGTGATGGAAGACGGCAGCGAGTTTGCGCATGCCGGACGCTTGCTGTTTTCCGACTTAACAGTGGACGCCACCTCGGGCCAAATTACGCTGCGCGCTGAAGTGCCCAACCCTGAGGGCACGCTCTTACCTGGCCTGTATGTGCGGGTGCGGGTGGAGCAGGCCCAGGCCAGCAATGCGATTTTGCTGCCGCAACAAGCCGTGACGCGCTCGGCCCAGGGTGACACGGTGATGGTGGTGGGCAGCGATGGCAAGGTCAAACCGCGCCCGGTCAAGGTGGGCGCGCAGCAGCGCAACCAGTGGGTGATTTTGGAAGGCCTGCAAAGTGGCGAACAGGTGATGGTGGATGGCTTTCAAAAGCTGCGCGGTGATGCGCCAGTCAAGGCCGTGCCCTGGGTGCCGCCAGGCAGCAAACCCGCCGCACCCGCCAGTGCAGCCAGTGCCGCAGCGCCTGCCGCCAGTGCGGCACCGGCCACCCCGGCCGCATCTGCTGCCAGCCGCTAGGACGCATACACCATGGCCAAATTCTTTATCGACCGCCCGATCTTTGCGTGGGTGATCGCACTCTTCATCATGGTGGCGGGCGCGGTGTCCATCACCCAGCTGCCTATCGCCCAGTACCCGCCAGTGGCACCGCCCTCCATCGTGGTCAGTGCGGTCTACCCCGGTGCCTCGGCGCAGACCTTGGAAGACGCCGTGCTGGCGGTGATCGAGCGCGAAATGAACGGCGCGCCCGGTCTGATTTATATGGAGTCGGTTGCGCAGGCCGATGGCTCGGGCACCATCACGCTGAGCTTTCAGCCCGGCACCAGCCCCGACTTGGCACAGGTGGAGGTGCAAAACCGCCTGGGCCGCGCCACACCGCGTTTGCCGCAAGTGGTGACGCAGCAGGGCGTGCGGGTGGACAAGTCGCGCAGCAACTTCCTGCTGTTCACCATCCTCAATTCCGACGACCCCAACTGGGACCCGGTGGCCCTGGGCGACTACGCCGCGCGCAATGTGCTGCCCGAGTTGCAGCGCGTGCCGGGCGTGGGCCAGGCGCAGCTTTTTGGCACCGAGCGCGCCATGCGTGTCTGGATCGACCCGGCCAAACTGCTGGGCTACAAGCTGTCGGCCAACGATGTGAACAACGCCATCCGCGCGCAAAACGTGCAGGTGTCGGCCGGTGAAATCGGCGCGCTGCCCAATGTGGCTGGCCAGGGTGTGGCGGCCACGGTCATCGTCAACGGCCAGTTCAGCACCCCGGCGCAGTTTGGCTCCATCGTGCTGCGCGCCAATCCCGATGGCTCCACCGTGCGCCTGCGCGATGTGGCGCGCATTGCGCTCGGTGGGCAAAGCTATGCCACCTCGGCCCGCCTGAACGGCAAGCCCTCCACCGGCGTGGGTGTGCAGCTCTCGCCCACCGGAAACGCCATGGCCACCGCCAAAGCAGTGCGTGCGCGCATGCAGGAACTCGAGAAGTTTTTCCCCAAAGGCATGGGCTGGACGATTCCCTACGACAGCTCGCGCTTTGTCGATATTTCTATCCGCCAGGTGACCGAAACCTTGCTTGAAGCGGTGGCGCTGGTGTTCTTGGTGATGTATTTGTTCTTGCAGAACTGGCGCTACACCGTGATTCCCACCATCGTGGTGCCGGTGGCGCTGCTGGGGACTTTTGGCGCGCTTTTGGCACTGGGTTTTTCGATCAACGTGCTGACCATGTTTGGCATGGTGCTGGTGATCGGCATCGTGGTGGATGACGCCATTGTGGTGGTGGAAAACGTCGAGCGCATCATGAGTGAAGAGGGCTTGTCGCCGCTGGAGGCCACGCGCAAAGCCATGGACCAGATCTCGGGTGCCATCATCGGCGTGACCGTGGTGTTGATCTCGGTGTTTGTGCCGCTGGCGTTTTTTGCGGGCTCGGTGGGCAATATTTACCGCCAGTTCTCTGCCGTCATGGGCATCTCGATTGCGTTTTCGGCGCTGATGGCTTTGTCGCTCACGCCAGCCTTGTGCGCTACGTTGCTGCTGCCGGTGGAGAAAGGCCAGCACCACGCCAAAGGCGGCTTTTTTGGCTGGTTCAACCGCGGCTTTGCGCGCACCGCCAAGGGCTATGAGCGGGGAGTTGCCCGCATCCTGCCGCGCGCAGCCCGCTACCTGGTGATTTATGCCGCCATTGCCGGTGCCGCAGGCCTGGTGTACGTGCGCCTGCCCACGTCTTTCCTGCCCAACGAAGACCAGGGCACCATGCTGATCAACGTGCAGTTGCCACCGGGTGCCACGCAAGAGCGCACCCGCGAGGTGATCCAGCAAGTCGAAGGCTTCATGCTCAAGCAACCCGAGGTGCAAAGCATGGTGGGTGTGCTGGGCTACAGTTTTGCTGGCCTGGGACAAAACGCGGCACTGGGCTTTATCACGCTCAAAGACTGGAAAGAGCGTGCAGGCCCTGAGCACTCGGCGCAGGCCCTTGCGGGGCGCGCCTTTGGTGCGCTCTCGGGCATTCACGACGCGTTCATCTTTCCGCTGAGCCCGCCGCCCATTCCGGAGTTGGGCAACGCCTCGGGCTTCACCTTCCGCCTTCAGGACCGCGCAGGCTTGGGCCACGACGCGCTCTTGGCTGCACGCAACCAGCTGATGGGCATGGCGTCCAAAAGCAGCGTGATCACGCAGGTGCGGCCCGACGGCCTGGAAGACGCGCCGCAGTTGCAGCTCGACATTGACCGCGACAAGGCGCAAGCCCTGGGTGTTGGCTTTGACGCGATCAACACGGTCATTGCTACGGCGTTGGGCTCGGCCTATATCAACGACTTCCCCAACGCCGGACGCCTGCAGCGCGTGGTGGTGCAAGCCGATGCGCCTGCGCGCATGCAGCCCGACGATTTGCTACGCCTGAGCGTGCTCAACAGCCGTGGTGAGCCGGTGCCTTTCTCTGCATTTGCCAGCACGCGCTGGATCAAGGGCGCTATGCAAACCGTGCGCTACAACGGCTACCCCGCCATGCGCATTGGCGGCAGCGCGGCACCCGGCTTTAGCACGGGTGACGCCATGGCCGAGATGGAAAAACTCGCCGCCCAATTGCCCGCAGGCTTTGGCTTTGAGTGGACCGGCCTGTCGCGCGAAGAAAAACTGGCCGGATCGCAATCGCTGATTCTGTACAGCTTCGCGATTTTGTCGGTGTTCTTGTGCTTGGCCGCGCTGTACGAGAGCTGGTCGATTCCCTTGGCCGTGGTGCTGGTGGTGCCGCTGGGTGTGTTGGGCGTGCTGCTGGCCACTTTGCTGCGCGGGTATGCCAACGACGTGTATTTTCAAGTAGGGCTGATCACCATCATCGGCCTGTCGGCCAAGAACGCGATTTTGATCATCGAGTTTGCCAAAGACCTGCAGGCACAGGGCATGGGATTGATCGAGTCGGCGCTGGCGGCGGCGCACCTGCGCTTTCGCCCCATCGTCATGACGTCCATGGCGTTCACGCTGGGTGTGTTGCCGCTGGCGCTGTCCACTGGCGCGGGCTCGGCCAGCCAGCGCGTGATTGGAACGGGCGTGATGGGCGGTATCTTGACCGGCACCACCTTGGCGGTGGTGTTTGTGCCCGTCTTCTTTGTCGTGGTGCGCGGCTTGTTCAAGGGCAGCGCGCGGCAGCACGAGGTGCACGCAGCACAAGCAGCGCACATGGGAGTGCACAACGATGAATAAGCACAACTCAACCCTGGTCCACCACGGTCTTCGCCTGAGCCTGATTGCTGGCGCACTGGCCTTGTCGGCCTGCAGCACGCCATCTATTTTCAAGCGGCCTGCCGTACCGTTGGCAGCGCAGTGGCCCGCCAGTGCCCAGGTGCCACAAACCGCCCCTGCAGGCGACCTGCTGCCTTGGCGCACATTCTTCACCGATGCCACCCTGCAGTCCTTGATTGCGCAGGCTTTGGAGCACAACCGCGACTTGCAATTGGCCGCGCTCAACATTGCCCAAGCCCGGGCGCAACTCGGTTTGCGCAGTGCGGACCAGCTGCCCACCTTGAACGTTGGCGCGGGCCTGACTCGCGCGCCCAACACCGTGGGCAATATGGCCACCACGCTGAATGCAGGCCTGGTGGTCAGCAGCTATGAGTTGGACTTTTTCGGCCGCGTGGCCAGCCTCAAAGAACAGGCGCTGGCCCAGTACCTGGCGTCTGAAGAAGCGCGCCGCACTGCGCAAATCAGCCTGATCGCCACTGTGGCCCAGGCCTGGATGGGCCTGGGTGCGGACGAGCGCCAGTTGCAACTGGCGCAGCAAACGCTGGCTTCGCGCGAAGAGTCTGCGCAGCTGGTTGCCTTGCGCGTGTCGCATGGCGCATCGAGCGAGCTGGACTTGCGCTTGGCCCAGTCCCTTGTGCAGGCTGCGCGGGTAAGCGTGGCCCAGTGGCAGCGGCAGCGCGCATTGGACGAAAACGCTTTGGTCCTGTTGCTCGGCCAGCCTCTGGCGTCGCAACATGCAGCGCAAATCGCCAGCGGGCTGGACGTGGCCTTGCCTGCATTGCCTGCAGGCTTGCCGTCTGATCTGCTGACGCGCCGCGCCGACATCCGCCAGGCAGAGCAGCAACTCGCAGCGGCCAACGCCAATATTGCTGCGGCACGCGCCGCCTTCTTCCCGCGCATTGCGCTCACCGCCAGCGCAGGCAGCGCCAGCAGTGAGTTGGGTTCGCTGTTCAAAGACGGTTCCTGGAGCTATACCTTTGTGCCGCAGTTGCTGCTTCCTATCTTCGACGGCGGGCGCAACGAGGCCAATTTGGCCGCCGCCAAAGTGGGTTTTGACATTGCGGTGGCGCAGTACGAAAAAGCGATTCAAAGCGCGTTTCGCGAAGTGGCCGATGCACTGGCCGCGCGCAGCAGCTGGGAGCGCCAGCTCCAAGCCCAGACCGCGCTGGTGCAAGCCGATAGCCAGCGTGTAGCGCTCACCCGTTTGCGCTTGGACAACGGTGCTGCCAGCCAGCTGGATTGGCTCGATGCCCAACGCTCTTTGTTCACCAGCCAGCAGGCACTCATTGCCGTGCAGCTTGCAGCCTTGCAAAGCCAGGTGACCTTGTACAAAGTGCTGGGCGGCGGGGCAGAGGCTCCTTGATGCGCGGCCCCCATCCATGAGCGCCCGCTTGACTCGGGTGTTCCCGCTGCTGTTCGTCGTCCTGTGGTCCACCGGCTTTATCGGTGCGCGCTTGGGGCTGCCCCACACTGAACCACTGACCTTTTTGTTTGTGCGCTACGTGGCCGTGGTGGTCTTGATGCTGGCCATTGCGCTGGCCACCCGCGCGCCCTGGCCCCAGGGTTGGCGCGCCTGGTTTCACATCGGCGTGGCCGGTTTGCTGCTGCATGGCGTGTACCTGGGCGGCGTGTTCATTGCTATTTCGCTCGGCCTGCCTGCGGGCGTGGCAGCGCTGGTGGTGGGCGTGCAGCCGCTGCTCACGGCCATTGGCGCGGGCTGGCTGCTGGGCGAGACGGTGCTGCGCCGCCAGTGGGTGGGCCTGCTGTTGGGCTTGGGCGGTGTGGCGCTGGTGGTGGCCAACAAATTGGGCAGCGGCTTTGGCTGGCAGGCCATCGTACCGGCCGTGATCGCGCTTCTGGCCATCACCGCTGGCACGCTCTACCAAAAACGCTTTTGCCCTCGCTTTGACTGGCGCAGCGGCGCGGTGGCGCAGTTTGTGCCCACGGCCTTGGCCACGGGCTTGTGCGCATGGGTGTTTGAGACCGGCCGCATGGACCTCACCGGTGAAATGGTGTTTGCCCTGGTCTGGCTGGTGCTGGTGCTGTCGGTGGGTGCCGTGAGTTTGCTGAACTGGCTGATCCGCCAAAGCAGCGCGGTGAACATCGCCAGTCTTTTCTACCTGGTGCCCCCCTGTACTGCGGTAGTGGCCTGGGCCCTGTTTGGCGAATCGTTTTCGCAGCTCGCGCTGGTGGGGATGGCGCTGGTGGTGGGCGGGGTCTATCTGGCGCGCAAGTAGTTGCGCCTCAGCGGCACGCATCCACCCACACACCGCCCGTCACCTGTGCCATCAGCGCTGGGCTGATGCGCACAGCGCTATTGACCGAGCCCGCTGCAGGCAGCACTTCGTCAAAGGCTTGCAGGCTTTGGTCTAGAAACACGGGCAGGTCTTGGGCCAGGCCGAAGGGGCACACACCGCCCACAGGGTGGCCCGTCAAGGCCAGCACCTCCTCGGTGGGCAGCATCTTGCCTTTGCCAAATACCTGTTTGAACTTGGCGTTGTCAATGCGCGCATGGCCCGCGGCCACCAGCAGCACCACGCGAGCGTCGCCCAACCGGAAGGCCAGCGTTTTGGCAATGCGTCCGGGCTCCACGCCATGGGCCAACGCGGCAGACTCCACCGTGGGCGTGAGTGCCTCGGTTTCCAGTATCGGGAGGTTCAGTTGGTGTTGCGCAAAGAAAGCGCGCACAGACGCCAGGCTCATGGTGCAGCCCCCGTTTTAGGTGCCGCCCACATAGGGGTTGCGCACGCGCTCCACGCCAAAGCTGCTCTCGGGGCCGTGGCCGGGAATGAACACTGTGTCGTTGCCCATGGGCCACAAGCGCTGGGTGATGCTGTTGATCAAGGTGTCGTGGTCGCCACGCGGAAAGTCGGTGCGGCCAATGCTGCCGGCAAACAGCACATCGCCCACAAAGGCGCGCTGAATGTCGGGCGAATAAAACACCACATGGCCCGGCGTGTGCCCGGGGCAGTGCCGCACTTGCAAGGTGTAGGGCCCCAGCGTCACGGTGTCGCCATCGTGCAGCCAGCGTGTGGGCGTGAAAACGCGCGAAGGCGGAAAGCCATAAGACGCCGCCGCCATGGGCATGCCGTCAATCCAAAATTGGTCTTCCGGGTGCGGTCCGATGATGGGCACATGCAGCAACTCGGCCAAATCTGCGGTGGCGCCTGCGTGGTCCAGGTGCCCGTGGGTGATCCAGATTTGCTCCAGCGTCACGCCCAAACGCTTGACCGTGGCCAGCAGCAGCTCCAGGTCGCCACCGGGGTCAATGATGGCCGCCCGCCGCTCCTCATCGCACCAGACGATGGAGCAGTTTTGTTGAAAAGCGGTGACCGGAACGGTTTCGTAGTGCAGCATGTGGAGGGCA
>CAIYRQ010000240.1 GCA_903928635.1 uncultured beta proteobacterium
ACCGGGGTTCAGGTGGGCAAGGTCAGCCACGCATTGGGTCCGTCTAACGCGAGACGGTCACGCTTGCGGTGGCGATGTTCCAAGCCCTGGCTCATAGAGCATAGGTTCAAGGAAATATAAAGCCCGGCGAGCACCGCAGACGCTTTGGATTGTAGGCCTGCGCCAATAGACGCTACCCTGGCAGGGCCTAAAACAGCAGGCCGTCGCGCGCCAGCACTTTGTCCAGGCGGTTGATCAGGGGCTCCAGCAGCTTGTCGTCCTGGCGGCGGTCCAGGGTCAGTGCGGGCAGGGGGTCCAGCGAGGTGCTGGTGGGCAGGGGTTCTGCCTCTGCCACTTCAAACGCCAGATTGAGTGCTGCCAGTACCGCAATGCGGTCACGCGCCCGCACCTTGCCCGCGTCGCGGATCTTGCACATAGCGGCGTCCACACGCTGCACGGCCTGAGTCAGCTTGGCTTCGCCACCGTCGGGGCAGCCGAGCAGGTAGTTTTGTCCCATGATCTGGACATCGAGTTGTTTCATGGTGCGCTGGGGGGGGATGGAGATTCGGTGTTCGCGGCGTCGGACTCGGCTTGCTTGGGCAAACGATCGAGCAGGGCGTCGATGCGCGCGCGGGCAGCGCCCAAGCGCGACTTGAAGGAGTCCCGCTCGGTGGTGAGTGTCTGCACCTGGCTGCTCAGCAGGGCGTTGGTGCGCTGGAGTTCTTCGTATCGCACCAGCAAGCGCTCGACGCGCTCGGCGATTTGCTCGGTGGGGGACTGGGGCTGCATAGCGCGACATTGTAGGTCGCAGCCATGCGCCTTTCTTACAGCAGCCCGGCCGTAAAATAAGCACGTTGGTGCTCGCAGCGTGGTTCACACGATGCAGTTCAACGGGAAGCAGGAGGGTGACGCTGTGCAACAGACGAACCTAACCTGCGCTGCCCCCGCAACGGTAAGTGGACGAGCCATCTGGCTCCGCTTCTGTCACATCAGCCACTGAGCGCCTTGAACAAGCACTTGGGAAGGCGACAGAGGTAGTTTCCACCAGCCCGGATACCGGCCAACACAGTGGTTGCGCGTTAGCGCGTAGCTGTGACGCCCATGCACTGTCGGGGAAGACGGTGAGGGTTTAGTTGATGGTCTTTTTCCTATGAAAACTGGTATTGCTCACCTGCGCTTCGCTGCGCTTCCTCTCGCCCTTTCTGCGGCTTTTTCTTCAACTATTGCTTTTGCGCAGTCGGCGGACAACCCTGCTGAGCTGCAGCAGGTGGTGGTGACTGCCAGTCGCTTTCCGGAATCCGCCGCATCGCTACCCTTTGGTGTGAGCGTCATCACTGCGGCCGAGATTGAGGCCTCCGGCGCGACCACGGTCAACGAAGCGATCATGAAGCTTCTCGGTGTACCCGGCCGTTTGGACTTGTCGGGCGGCAACAACTACACCCTGGACCTACGTGGTTTTGGCGACACCGCCAGCAGCAATCAAGTAGTCATTGTGGACGGCATGCGCTTGAACGAGCCGCAAGGCACTACCCCTGATTTGTCGCAGATCGCTATTGACTCGGTGTACCAAATTGAAATCTTGCGCGGTTCCGGTGCGGTGTTGTATGGCGAGAGTGCTACAGCGGGTGCGATCGTCGTGACGACCAAAGCCGGAAGGGGCCTGCCACAGGTCAATGCGGCCAGTATGTATGGCGCGACAGGCAGCAACGGATTGCTCGATTTGCGGGCCAATGCGATCCTGGCAGTGGATGGTTTTGCCGTCGATGTGGCTGCAAGCGACGTACAAAGCAGCGGTCACCGTGACAACCTGACATCCAATGCCCACAAGTTGGCCGCTACAGCCCAATGGAGCAACGATGTGCTTAGGTTAGGAGTGCGTGCTGCGAATAGCGACTTGCGCAGTGGCTTGCCCGGATCACTGAGCGCACAGCAGTACCAGGACAATGCGCGCCAAACATTGAAACCCGATGACTTCGCTACGGTCAAGAACTCCAGTTCCGGCTTGTTTGGCGTCCTGACGTTGAGGGACTGGCAAATTGAGGCTGACACAAACCAGCTCCAGCGCGCGTCCACTTCGGCCTACATTGCCGATGACTACACATTGGATTCCGATGTATCGATGTCGAATGCCTCGGTGCGTGCACGCAACCGGTACAACGCAGGAGCGTGGGTGAATACCTTGGTATTTGGCAGCGACTTGGCGGACTGGAAAAAAACCACTTACGGCTATTACGGCGATGTCTCAAAATCCCATGCGCTGGCCTACTACCTCAAAAATGACATGAGCGTGCCGTCCACCGGAACCCGGATCTCGGCAGGTCTTCGAACCGAGCGCGTTCAGCGCAGCAGCGAAGTCGCGTCGGCTAGCTTGGACGATACGCAACCCGCTTGGGATCTGGGACTGAGTCAAACAGTGGCTGTGTATGCCACGGTGTATGCGCGGGTAGGTCAGAGCTTTCGTCAGCCAACAGCGGACGATTTGAGCGCCCCGCTGCAAGGCTCGGTCCTCGTGGCGCAAACGTCGCACGATGTGGAAATCGGTGCGCGGTGGAAGCAGGCTGGCACAGCGGTCGATGGCCGCTACTACCGCAGCAGTTTGACCGGCGAAATCGGCTATGACCCCGTGGTGGTCAACCCATTGAGCTGGAATGGCATCGGCGCCAACGTCAATTTTGATAGAACTCGCCGACAGGGTCTGGAGCTCGAAGGCAAGCAGTCGATCTCGCCGTCACTCGATATTCGCGTCGCAGGTGCGCTGCGGGAAGCGATGTTTGTTGAAGGTAGTTACGCCGGCAAGAGTGTTCCGCTTGCACCCACCAAGACCCTGGCATTGGGCGGTGATTGGCGACCGGCGGCTGGGCATGCCGTGTCCGGTACCGTGAAATGGGTCGACACGCAATATCCGACCTTTGCCAACGACTGTTCCATGCCTTCTTATGCGACGGCCGACGTGCGTTATGGCTACCAGATTCGCAACGCAGAGTTGGCGCTCACGGTAGCCAATCTGACCGACGCGAAGTACTACAGCGTGGCCCAAACGTGCACCAACGGCGCGCCTGCAGCCATTTACCCCGAAGCGGGCCGGACGGTGACTGCCTCGGTGCGGCTGACGTTCTGACGGTATTTGCGATGAAGGTACTGCGTGGCTGGATGTGCGCGGCAGCTTGCCTGCTGATGGCGAATGTCCACGCCAGCCCCACCCTGCTCGACGACCGGGGCAGCGCCGTTGCATTGCTGCCGGTGCCTCAGCGCATCGTTAGCCTGCTGCCATCGCTCACCGAGTCGGTCTGCGCTTTGGGGCAGTGCGCCAAATTGGTGGGGGTGGACCGGTACTCCGACTATCCGCCGAGCGTGCGCAATCTGCCCAATGTGGGGGGAGGGCTGGATCCGAACATTGAAGCCATCGTGGCGCTGCGCCCCGATCTGGTGCTGGTGGCCAGCTCTGCACCGGGCACCGAGCGCTTGCGGGCATTGGGCCTGCGGGTGATGGCGCTGGAGCCCAAAGACTCCGCCAACGCCGAACGCGTGCTTCTGACGCTGGGTCAGATGCTGGGCGTGGGTACGGCGCAGGCCCTGGTGCAGGCCATTGAAGCCGACATGCAGGCGGCGACTGCCCGGGTACCTGCGCGCGCGCGCGGCCAGCGTGTGTACTTTGAAATCAGCCCTGGCCCCTATGCGGCCAGCACCTCCTCGTTTTTGGGGCAAACACTGCAACGCCTGGGTTTGAAGAACATTGTGGAGGGCAGTCTGGGGCCGTTTCCCAAGATCAATCCCGAGATGGTGGTGCGTGCGCAGCCCGACGTCGTCATGGTGGGAGACAGTAACGCCGATGCACTGCAAAGCCGGCCCGGCTGGTCCAAGCTGACGGCCTTGCAGAACCACCGCCTGTGCGTGTTTGGCAAGGGCGATGCCGATGTGTTGGTGCGCGCCGGTCCGCGCATGGCGCAGGGAGCGGCCCTGGTGACGCGCTGCTTGCAAACCTTGTACGGCGATGAGCGCGGTACAGTCTCCGCAAAAGGGGTTGCACCGTGAAACTTTGGATACGCCAACGACCACTGGCTCTTGCGGCCGTGTTGGTCGTTTCGTCCTTGCTGCTGCTGGCGTTGGGCGTCTGTCTGGGCAGCAGCGGATTGCAAAGCCTGCCTTCCATCGCGGTTGATGCGTTGGCGCAGCAGATTGTGTGGGACATCCGCCTGCCGCGCACTGCGGGCGCTTGGGCGGCAGGCGCTTTGCTGGGCCTGGCCGGTGCTGTGGCGCAGGGCTTGTTTCGCAATCCACTGGCCGACCCCTATTTGCTGGGCAGTGCCGCAGGCGCATCCTTAGGGGTGTGCATGGCATTGGCATTGATGGGGGGCGCGTCGGCTGCGGCGCCTTGGCTGCTGACCTTGGGCACGACCGGCGCTGCGTTTCTAGGCGCCACTGCCGCAGTGCTTTTGACGCTGGCCTTGGCGCGTGGTGTTCACCACACCTTGCGTCTACTGCTCGCAGGCGTGGTGGTGGGCGTGGTCCTAGGTGCTGCCAATTCTTTGGTGCTGATGGTGCAGCCCCAGCTCATGCAAGCCATGCAGGGTTTTATGTTGGGTAGCACGGCCTTGGTCGGTTGGGGCCCTTGCATGCTCATGCTCGGCACCTGGTGCATCTGCATGGTGTCGGCCTGGGCACTCAGCCCGGTGCTTGACGGCTTGTCATTGGGTGAACACACGGCTCTGAGTTTGGGCCTGCCGGTGGCGCCCATGCGCATTGCGTTGGTGTTGGTCTTGGCGCTGGCAACCGCTACCGCCGTGGCCCATACCGGACTTATTGCCTTTGTGGGCCTGGCCGCACCGCATCTGGTGCGCGCCATGGTGCGCTCGGGCCACGCCTATTTGGTGCTGTTGTCCAGTTTGATGGGTGGCGTGCTCTTGCTCGCCGCCGACTTGCTGGCGCGCAGCCTGTTGGCGCCGGAAGAGTTGCCGGTGGGTGTGTTGACGGCGGTGCTGGGCGGCGGCTATTTGCTGTGGCTGATGCGCCAGCAAACCCCTGTCCGGGCAGGAGTTAAGGCATGAGGGCCGGTACCCCAGTTTCCGCGCTCAGCGCCAAGGGCATTCGGGCGCAACTGGGCAATACCTTGGTGTTGGATGGATTGGATGTCGACATTGCCGCCGGGCGTTGGACCAGCATCGTGGGGCCCAATGGCGCAGGCAAATCGACCCTGCTCAAGGTCTTGGCCGGGCTCATTCCCCACCACGGTGTTGTTCACTTGGAGGGCAAGCCCTTGGCCGATTGGCCCGCACGCGAACGGGCCCGTCAGCTGGCCTGGTTGGGCCAAAGTGAAGGCGCGGGCGACGACTTGACCGTTTGGGACGTGGCCCTGCTGGGCCGTCTGCCCCACCAGGCCTGGCTGAGCAAACCCAGCGCCCAGGACCATGCGGCCGTAGAACAAGCGTTGCGCCAAACCCAGGCTTGGGACTGGCGCGAACGCACACTGGGCCAGCTCTCCGGCGGCGAGCGCCAACGCGTTTTGCTAGCACGCGCGCTGAGCGTACAGGCCTCCGTCGTGCTGATGGATGAACCCTTGGTGAACCTCGATCCGCCGCACCAAGCGGATTGGTTGGAAATCGTTCGTTCCCTGGTGACGCATGGCTCCACGGTCGTCAGCGTATTGCACGAAATTTCCATGGCCTTGCAGGCAGACAATATGGTGGTGATGGAACGAGGCCGCATCACCCACCAAGGCGCGTGTGATGACGCTGCCAGCCACCGTGCGCTGGAGCAGGTATTTGGTGACCGCATATCCATTCACGCTGTGCAGGACCAGTGGGTCGCATTGGCACGCAGCACGCAGCGCTAAGCCGGTTGCGCGTCGCTGCGGCGTGCAAGTCGCACAATAGGCCGTATGCCAACCTTCACTGCTAACTGGATTCCATGGACTGCAGCCGATGCCAAATCGTGTATCCGCGTTCCCACGGTTAACGACCACAAATACACCCGTGGCGTGCTCGGCGTGGTGACGGGTTCCCGCCAATACCCTGGCGCTGCCGTTCTCAGCACCGCCGCCGCCTTGGCAACCGGTGTCGGTATGGTGCGGTTTTATCCCGTTGCGCAGCTGTCTGCGCTGGTGCTGCAACGCAATCCCGAAGTGGTCATTGCACCGGGCAAGGTGAATGCATGGTTACTCGGGTCCGGTGTGGCATCACCTGGTGGAGTCTCGATCAGCAACTGGTGGCGTCACCGGCAAATTGAGATTGCACGCCAGCAAGCTGCACCCACCGTGCTTGACGCCGGCGCGCTGTACCTGGCAGGCACTTTAGGCACTCCTACATTGATCACGCCGCATGCTGGCGAACTTGCGATGCTGCTCAAGTCGCGCGGTCTGCCAACTTCGGCGCAAGCCATTACCGATGATCCATGCCATTGGGCCTTGGTGGCGCATCAGGCTTTGGGTGTAACGGTGTTACTCAAAGGACCGCGCACGGTAGTGGCCGGGCCGGGCATTGCAATCGCACTTGAGCCTGCAACGCCTTGGTTGGCCACCGCGGGCACAGGTGATGTGCTGGCAGGTATTGCCGGGGCGCTGCTCGCAGGAAGGCATGCCCAACTCCAAACCAAACCGGCCTTATTGGCGCAACTTGCTGCCACCGCTGCCTTTCTCCATGCCATGGCGGCCGCGCTAGCGTCCGACGGTGCGCCATTGACGGCCATCACGCTTGTTGACGCATTGGGTGCGGCATTGCGACAACTTTTAAGCGGTGAAGGAAATTCATCTGGTGGTTGAACCAACCTCCCATAGTAACGAGGTATTTTTTTGAGATAAATTTTTGCGAATCGAATAACATTGCATAAAAAGTAATGTTATTGAATATGATGAAATTCATTTCGTAAATATATATCTATGACCAAACCGCAATACAGGCCCGTAATAGCCTTAGTGAACCCTGTTTCAGGGCTTCACCATGGATGAATTCTTGACGAGTCATTTGGTGATGCTTACCGCTCTTACGCCCAAGAGTGCGGCGCGGGTGTATCAAAGTTTTTCAGTATTGAGCTCTCAAACCCTGCAAGCCGAGGGCATTGCGCCCTTAGGGCTGAGTGCGGCAGCCATGTTGGACGAGCTTGCAGTGCTATGGACCCAACATGAGCGACTGCCGGTTCTTTTTGCATTGAACCGTGTGCATGACGCTCCCCACTCGCCACTTGACTTGTCAGTCAATGCCTTGGGTCGCTTACTGCACCGATTGCGCCAAGATGGCTGGTTGGTGCTCGAGTCATCAGACACCGACGGCCGTACCAAACTGGTGAAACCTACCGAGCAAACGCAGCGCTATTTCAGGGTTCTGGGTCAATGTATGGCGCAGGCCATTCACAGGGAAAATTCTCGCTCGCGCTGACCGTCCGTGTGCCCGGGCGCACAGAAGCGGACAGGTATTGGCTTTATGGTGGTCTCGTCCTGTGACCGACAGGACTTATTTCGCAAAGGCCCACCATGTTGCGCTACGCCCTTATCTTTTTTGTGATCGCATTGATCGCCGCTTTGTTTGGCTTCAGCGGCATTGCCGCCGGGGCAGTCAATATTGCCCAAATATTGTTCTTCGTATTCATCGTTCTGGCGGTTGCCAGTTTTCTGTTCGGCGCGATGAAAAAGCCCTAAGCCAGGCGCTACAAAAGCCCCGATGCAATATTGATGGTCAACGCCAGCAGGGTGGTATTGAAGAAAAATGCCAACACGCAGTGCACCAGACCGGCACGACGCATCTGGCGGCAGGTGAAGCTCACATCAGCCGTCTGGCCAGAGGTTCCTATCACGCAGGCGAAATACAAAAAATCGCCGTAGTCGGGCGCTTGTCCACCTGGAAACTCCAAGCCGCCTTGTTCACCGCGTATGACGCGTGCATAGTAGTCGTGCGCATAGTGCAGTGCGAACATCACCTGTGTGAAGGCCCAGCAACTTGCAATCGTGAGGCCTGCAAGCGCCATGTGCGCATAACGGAGCTCGCCTCGCAGCTCTTTCACCACGCCCAACTCCATCACAATGGCGCCCAGGCACATCAACGCGGACAACACAACCAGCACGAGGACAACGAAGTTCCCTTCGTCATGGCGCAGCGCACGCACGCGCATGCGCTCATGGCTGGAGCCAAACATCATTTTGAGAGCCATCAGCAGGTAGGCCAGAACGCCTACGTTCCACCCCACGATCGCGCGGGTCACCCCATGCTGGGCCAACGCCAACGGAAGCCAATACCCGGTGGCAAGTCCAAGCAGCACACTGCTGATCAAGCGGGGTCTGGCCAGCAGCAGGCGCAGCCAGAGGGGTTTGGAAAAATGGGGATCGGCAGTCACTGGGGTCATTGCTTGGTCTCATATGGGGTGCCGCGGGGCACAATAATGCTGCTTTTCGTCCGTCATACTAGCGTGTTGCTGCAACCCCCAGGCTTTCAAAGACCACCATGAGCACTTTCGAATCCACCGCCCGCTACCCGCGTGACCTGCGGGGCTATGGCCGCACCCCACCGCACGCCCAATGGCCGGGCCAGGCACGTGTCGCGGTGCAGTTTGTCCTGAACTACGAGGAGGGTGGCGAAAACTCGGTGCTGCATGGCGATGCGGGCAGCGAGCAGTTTTTGTCAGAGATGTTCAGCCCCCCGGCCTTCCCGGACCGGCACCTGACCATGGAAGGTATTTACGAATACGGCTCGCGCGTGGGCGTGTGGCGGATCCTGCGCGAGTTTGAGCAGCGCAGCCTGCCGCTGACCGTGTTTGGCGTGGGCATGGCGCTGGAGCGCTGCCCCGAAGTCGCTGCCGCCTTTGTGGAACTGGGCCATGAAATTGCCTGCCACGGCTGGCGCTGGATCAATTACCAAACCATAGACCCCACCGTCGAGGCCGAGCACATGGCGCTGGGCTTGCAAGCCATTGAACGCCTGACCGGTGCCTTGCCCGCCGGCTGGTACACCGGACGCGACAGCCCCCACACACGGCGTCTTTTGGTGGACCACGGCGGCCTGGAGTACGACAGCGACTACTACGGCGACGATCTGCCGTTTTGGCTGCAGGTGCAAAAGAGCGATGGCGCGCGGGTGCCCCATTTGGTCGTTCCCTACACGCTGGACTGCAACGATATGCGCTTTGCCCTGCCGCAGGGCTATTCGCACGGCGACCCGTTTTTTCAGTACCTGCGCGATGCTTTTGACGTGCACTATGCCGAAGGCGAACACAGCCCGTCCATGATGAGCATCGGCATGCACTGCCGTCTGCTGGGCCGGCCAGGGCGCATGCGTGCGCTGCAACGCTTTTTGGACTATGTGCAATCCCACGACCGGGTCTGGGTGGCACGCCGCGTCGACATTGCCCGGCACTGGAAGGCGACCCATCCGTTTGACGCCGACACTGCCTTTGTCTGGGAGTAAGTCCACATGCTGACCCTTGCGCAACTCAACGCCGCCACTGTGGACGAATGTGTCGCGCTGCTGGACGGCACCTACGAGCACTCGCCCTGGATTGCGCGTGCAGCCGCCGCGCATCGGCCTTTTGCCAGCCTGGTACACCTTAAATCGGTCTTGGCCCAAATGGTGCGGGAGGCCGGGCTGGACGCCCAACTCGTACTCATTCGCGCCCACCCCGAGCTGGCTGGCAAAGCCATGGTCAGCAAAACACTGACCGCAGAGTCCACCCGGGAACAAAGCAAGGCGGGCTTGACCGATTGCACACCCGACGAATTTGCGCGCATCCAGCAGCTCAACGCCGACTACAACGCGCGCTTTGGCTTCCCTTTCATTCTGGCGGTGCGCGGTCCGCGTGGCCTGGGTTTTGGCAAGCACGAGATCATTGCCACCATGGCCCGCCGCTTGGGCAATCACCCCGACTTTGAGCGCGCCGAATGTTTGCGCAATATTCACCGCATCGCCGAAATCCGTTTGAACGACAAACTGGGACATGTGCCAGAGCAAGGCAACATGGTGTGGGACTGGGCTGAGCAACTGGCGGTGCACAGTGAGCCGGGCTACCTGGAGCGCGGTGAGCTCACCGTCACCTATCTCACCGACGCCCACCGCGCGGTTGCCCGGGACCTGCAAACGTGGATGCGCGAGTGCGGCTTTGATGAAGTGACCCAAGACGCCGTGGGCAACGTGGTGGGCATCTACCACGGCCAAGATCGAAGCGCGCCACGACTCTTGACCGGCAGCCATTTTGATACGGTGCGCAACGGTGGCAAATACGACGGCCGCCTGGGCATCCTGGTGCCCATGGCCTGCGTGCAAGCGCTGCACCGCGCCGGGCGGAGACTGCCGTTTGGTTTGGAAATGGTGGGTTTTTCAGAAGAAGAGGGCCAACGCTACAAAGCCGTGTTTTTGGGCTCCGGTGCGCTCACCGGCCAGTTCAACGCCGATTGGCTGGACCAGCGCGATGCCGACGGAATCGCCATGCGCGATGCGATGGCGCACGCGGGCCTGAACGTGGCAGACATTGCCGCCCTCCAGCGCGACCCGTCGCAGTACCAGGGCTTTGTGGAAGTACACATCGAGCAAGGCCCGGTGCTCAATGCCTTGGACATGCCCTTGGGCATCGTGACCAGTATCAACGGCAGCGTGCGTTACTTGGGCGAAGTGGTGGGCATGGCCAGCCACGCCGGCACCACCCCCATGGACCAGCGACGCGACGCGGCCACCGCGGTGGCGGAACTCGCGCTGTTTGCCGAGAAACGTGCCGCCAGCGTGCCCCACGTGGTCGCCACCATGGGCATGCTGGAAGTGCCCAGTGGCTCCATCAACGTGGTGCCGGGACGCTGCCGCTTCAGCTTGGATGTGCGTGCCACGACGAATGAGGTTCGCGACGCCTGCGCCGACGACATCCGCACCGAACTGGCTGCGATTTGCGCGCGCCGTGGGCTGCACTTCACGCTTGAAGAAACCATGCGCGCCGCCGCCGCCCCCAGCGATCTGGCCATGCAACAACGCTGGCAGTTGGCGCTGCAGGCCTTGAGCGTGCCACTGCACCGCATGGCAAGCGGCGCCGGTCACGACGCCATGAAGCTGCACGAAATCATGCCGCAGGC
>CAIYRQ010000241.1 GCA_903928635.1 uncultured beta proteobacterium
GCGGTTTCCACCACGTCGGACGCCACGTCAATCACACCCACCATCACTTCCTTGCCCACCAGCAGGGCCATCAAGTCCATGGGCACGTGGGAGTGAAAACACTCCAGGCTCACTTGCTGAATGCTGCTCTTGGCCAAGGCGGGAAACACTTTTTCGTACTGGCGCCACTCGTGGCCCAGCGTGTTTTTCCAGTCCATATTGGCGGCAATGCCATAGCCGTAGCAAATGTGCACCGCGGTTTTGCAGGTCAGTCCCTGGACGGCGCGCTCCAGCGCCTGCACGCCCCAGTCGGCGGCATCTTCCATGTAGACGTTGAAGGCCGGTTCGTCAAACTGGATGATGTCCACGCCGTCGGCCTGCAAGGCCAGCGCCTCTTGGTTGAGCAGTTCGGCAAAGGCAAACGCCATTTTGATTTTGCCCTCCTGCCCCACGCCATAAAAGCGGTCCGCCACCGTGTCGACAATCGTCATCGGGCCGGGCAGGGTGAATTTGAGGGTGCGCTGGGTGTGGGCGCGGGCAATGCGGGCTTCGAGTGCGTGGACCCGGCCTTTGAGCCTGAGCGGCCCCACCACCTGCGGCACCTGTGCGTCGTAGCGGTTGTTGCGGATGCCCATGGTGACTTTGTTTTCAAAGTCAATGCCGTCCACCTGCTCCAGAAAGCCGTGCACAAAATGCTGGCGCGCCTGCTCGCCGTCACCAATCACATCCATCCCAAGGTCTTCTTGGGTTTTGACCCAGAGCAGGGTTGCGTCGGACTTCGCCTCAATGAGGTCGGCACCTTCAGCCTTCCACTTGGGCCAGAGTTTTTGGGTCTCGGCCAGCCAAGCGGGCTTGGGCAGGCTGCCAGCGATTGCGGTGGGGAACATGGTTTAGGGGTTACCGAGGTAGTCGCGTTTGCCAATTTCCACACCATTGTGGCGCAGGATGGCGAAGGCGGTTGTCACATGGAAATACACATTGGGCAGGGCGTGGCCAAGCAAAAACTGCATGCCTTTGTAATGCGTTTCTTTGTCGCCGCGCTTGGTCACGATGTCTTTGTCCTCGGTGCCGTCGATCTGCGCGGGGGTAAAGGTTTGCACATAGGCCACCGTCTTGGCAACGCGGGCTTTGAGTTCTTCAAAGGTGCGCTCGTTGTCTTCAAACACAGGGCTTTCGACACCTGCCAGGCGGGCGACCACGCCCTTGGCGCTGTCGCTGGCAATTTGCACCTGGCGGCGAAAACTCAGCATGTCGGGGTAGAGGCGAAAGTCGATCAGTGCGGCCGGGTCGATCTTTTTGGCCTCTACATGGGCCTGGGCTTTGTCCAGTATGTTGATCAGGTTGTTCAGGCTGTTGACCAGGCGAGGAACGCTGGCCTGGTACATGGAAATCGTCATGGCAGTGGCTTTCGGTGAAATAGAGCGCCTCAAAACAGGCACGCGGCGATCTTAGCCGTGCCCCGACTCAGCGTATGCTGAGCACTTTGACAACCCCACACCGCAGGAGCACGGTCGCCATGAACGCCCCCACACCGCACCACAGTTTGACGCCGCACCTGGCCCTGCGCGAGGTGCCGCAGGCACTGATCGACGCACTGCAAGCGCGCTTTGGCAGCCGCTGCGCCACCGGCTTGGCCGTGCGCGAGCAGCACGGCCGTGATGAATCCGCGTTTGAAGCGCCACCTCCAGCCGCCGTGGTGTTTGCCGAGTCCACCTTGGATGTGGCCGACGCGGTGCGATTGGCCGCGCAGTACCGCGTGCCGGTGATTCCCTTTGGTGTGGGCTCTTCGCTGGAAGGGCATTTGCTGGCGGTGCAAGGCGGCATAAGCGTCGACGTGAGCCGTATGAACCAAGTGGTCGCTATCCATGCCGACGACTTGACGGTGACGGTGCAGGCAGGCGTGACGCGCAAGCAGCTCAACGAGGCGCTCAAGAGCAGTGGTTTGTTTTTTCCGATTGACCCGGGTGCGGACGCGTCGATTGGCGGCATGTGTGCCACCCGCGCCAGCGGCACCAACGCGGTGCGCTACGGCACCATGCGCGACAACGTGCTGGGCTTGGAGGTGGTTACGGCGGCGGGCGAGGTGATCCGCACCGGCACCCGCGCCCGCAAGTCGTCTGCGGGCTACGACCTGACGCGCCTGATGGTGGGCAGCGAAGGCACGCTGGGCGTGATGACCGAAATCACGCTCAAGGTCTACCCCCTGCCCGAGGCGGTGTCAGCAGCTGTGTGTTCTTTCCCCAGCATAGAGGCGGCAGTTCGCACCACCATGGCCATCATCCAAATGGGTGTGCCGATTGCCCGCGTGGAGCTGGTGGACGCCAAAACCGTGCGCATGGTCAACGCCCATGCCAAGCTGGGCCTGCGCGAAGAGGCGCTGCTGCTCATGGAGTTTCACGGCTCACCCGCCAGTGTGAAAGAGCAAGCCGAGACGGTGCAAGAGATTGCCAGCGACCACGCCGGCCAGGCTTTTGAATGGGCCAGCACGCCCGAAGAGCGCACCCGCCTGTGGACCGCGCGCCACAACGCCTACTTTGCCGCCATCCAAAGCCGTCCGGGCTGCCGCGCCATCAGCACCGACACCTGCGTGCCCATCAGCCGCCTGGCGGACTGCCTGCTGGAGTCGATTGACGAAGTGGAGGCCACGGACATTCCGTATTTTTTGGTGGGCCATGTGGGCGACGGCAACTTCCATTTTGGCTACCTGATCGACCCCCACAGCGCCCGGGAGCGCGCCACCGCCGAGGCACTCAACCACAAGCTGGTGGAACGCGCCCTGCGCATGGACGGCACCTGCACCGGCGAACACGGCGTGGGCCTGCACAAAATGGATTTCCTGGTGGCCGAGACAGGCACCGGCGCGGTCGACATGATGCGCGCCATCAAAACCGCGCTGGACCCCCACAACATCATGAATCCGGGGAAGATTTTTACGCTCTGAGCCACCCCTCGAGTTATGGCACATTTAAGCCCATGCAGTACCCCACACTTGAAGACGTCGTTGGCAAAACCCCGCTGGTTGCGCTGCAGCGCATTGGCGCGGCAGACAACGCGGCACGCAGCAATATTGTTTTAGGCAAACTCGAAGGCAACAACCCCGCCGGTTCGGTGAAAGACCGCCCCGCGCTGTCCATGATCCGGCGTGCGCAGGAGCGCGGCGACATTGCGCCTGGCGACACGCTGATTGAGGCCACCTCGGGCAACACCGGCATTGCGCTGGCCATGGCCGCGGCCATCAAGGGCTACCGCATGGTGCTCATCATGCCGGAGGATCTGTCGATTGAGCGGGCGCAGACCATGAAGGCCTTTGGCGCCGAGCTCATCCTCACGCCCAAAAGCGGCGGTATGGAATACGCCCGAGATTTGGCGGAAAAAATGCAGGCCGAGGGCAAGGGCAGGGTGCTCGACCAGTTTGCCAACGGTGACAACCCGCGCATCCACTACGAGACCACCGGCCCCGAAATTTGGGCCGACACGCAGGGCCGCATTACCCACTTTGTGAGCGCCATGGGCACCACCGGCACCATTACCGGCGTGGCGCGCTACCTCAAAGAAAAGAACCCCGCCATTCGCATCATCGGCGCGCAGCCGTCTGAGGGCTCGCGCATCCCCGGCATTCGCAAGTGGGCCGAGGCCTATTTGCCCAAGATTTACGACCCCGCCAATGTGGATGAGCTGCGCTACGTGAGCCAGGCGGACGCCGAAGACATGTGCCGGCGCATGGCGCGCGAAGAGGGCATCTTTGCCGGTATCTCGGCCGCAGGCGCCTGCGTGGTGGCGCAGCAACTTGCCAGCGAAGTGCGCGACGCCACCATCGTCTTTATCGTCTGCGACCGGGGCGACCGCTATTTGTCCACCGGCGTATTTCCTGCCTGAACACCCATCTATTTATGAGCCACGCCTTCAAGTTTTGCCCGCATTGCGCCACGCCCTTGGCGCTCATCAGCCAGCAGGAGGACGGCGGCGACAAAGTGCGCCTGCGTTGCACCGCCTGCGACTTCACCCACTGGAACAATCCCACGCCGGTGCTGGCAGGCATTGTGGAAGTGGACGGGCAGATCCTGCTGGCCCGCAACGCGGCCTGGCCCGGCAAGATGTATGCGCTGATTACCGGCTTTATGGAAGCCGGTGAAACACCGCAAGAAGGCATTGCGCGCGAGATTGCTGAAGAAACCAACCTGTTCACCGATTCACTCGCGCTGGTGGGCGTGTATGACTTTCAGCGCATGAACCAGATCATCATCGCCTACCACGCGGTCTGCCATGGCGAGGTGCGTTTATCGCCCGAGTTGGTGGACTACCGCATGTACGCCCCGCAAGACCTGAAATGCTGGCCTGCGGGCACCGGCTATGCGCTGGCCGATTGGCTGACATCGCGCGGCCACACCCCCCAATTCATCGACTGGCCGCGCCGCGACGCACCCGCGCCACAAGCCACCTGAGCCGCCAAGGCTTGAACGACGGACCCTCATGACCGACACCTATAC
>CAIYRQ010000242.1 GCA_903928635.1 uncultured beta proteobacterium
CGCGCCCGCGCGCCAAGCGCTGCAATTGGGCTTGGGTGCGGGGTCCTTGACCAAGTTTTGCCATAAAGAAGTGCGCATGAAAACGACGGCGATTGAGCTCAACCCCCAGGTTTTGCACGCCTGCCGGGGCTGGTTCAAGCTACCGGCCGACAACGCCCGCATGCAGGTCATTCTGGGCGACGCGGCGCAAGAAATTACCAAACCCCGCTGGCTGGGTGCGGTGGATGCGCTGCAAGTGGATTTGTACGACGAAGAGGCGGCCGCACCGGTGCTCGACAGCCCGGACTTTTACGCCGATTGCCGCAAGGTCCTCACAGACGAAGGGTGTATGACCGTCAATCTGTTTGGCCGCAGCTCGAGTTTTGAGCGCAGTGTGGATCGCATCGCCGCTGCATTTGGCCGCGATGCCATCTGGGCTTTCAAGGCCACGCGTGAGGGCAACACGGTGGTGTTGGCCCAACGAACGCCCATCCGACCCAGTCGCGCATTGTTACTGGAGCGGGTACAGTACATCGAATCCCATTGGGGCCTGCCCGCAGGCAAATGGGTCCGAGGATTTAAGCCCATCGTCCCATGACCACACCCCCTACCCAGCGCGGGCTTGCGACCCTTAGTCACCGTGGCTTATTGGACTGGCAGCGTCTGGTGGCCTGGCTGCGCGACGACGGTACGATTTCCATTCAAGAAGCTGAGCGGCTCATTGCCCGTTGCGCGCAAGGCGAGAGTGAGCAGCACCCGATCATCCGCTTAGGCCGGTTGGGACCGGAACGCGCCGCCGACCATAAAGTCATGGATGCTGAGTCTTTGGTGGCGTGGCTGGCGCAACGTGCGGGCTTGACGTACCTGCGCATTGATCCGCTCAAAGTGGATGTGAGCAAGGTGGCGGAGGCCTTCACCGCAGACTATGCCCGGCGCCACAAAGTACTGCCTGTGGGAATGACATCCAGTGAAATTGTGGTGGCCACCTGCGAGCCCTTTGCACAAGACTGGATCGTGGAAGTGGAGCGGCAGACGCGGCGCCAGGTGCGGCTGGTGCTGTGCAATCCGCAGGACATAGCTCGCTACACCACGGAGTTTTACGCGCTAGCGCATTCGGTGCGTACGGCGCAGAAAAATGGCAGCCAGACACGGGTGAGCTTTGAGCAGTTGGTGGAGTTGGGCAAGTCCAACAAACAGCTCGACGCTAACGACCAAAGTGTGGTGATGGTGGTGGACTGGCTGTGGCAGTACGCCTTCGACATGCGCGCCAGCGACATCCACCTGGAACCGCGACGAGAACAATGCGTGATTCGTTTCCGTATCGACGGTGTGCTTCACCCGGTCTATCAGTTGCCCATTAGCGTCATGCTGGCCATGACATCGCGCATCAAGATATTGGCCCGTATGGATGTGATTGAGCGCCGCCGCCCGCAGGACGGCCGCATCAAGACCCGTGACGCCAAGGGCAACGAAATTGAAATGCGGCTGTCCACTTTGCCTACGGCGTTCGGCGAAAAAATGGTGATGCGCATTTTTGACCCCGAGAACACGGTGAAGGACCTGAGCGCCCTGGGATTTGCCCCGCACGATGCAGCGCGGTGGGAAAATTTGCTTGCCCGTCCCCATGGCATCATTCTGGTCACCGGTCCCACTGGGTCGGGTAAAACCACCACGTTGTATTCCACCCTGAAGCGCGTGGCCACCGAAGAGATCAACGTGAGCACGGTAGAAGACCCGATCGAAATGATCGAGCCGTCTTTCAACCAGACGCAGGTGCAACCACAGCTCGACTTCAGCTTCGCCCAGGGCGTGCGGGCACTCATGCGCCAGGACCCGGACGTGATCATGGTGGGGGAAATCCGCGACCTGGAGACCGCCGAAATGGCCGTGCAAGCGGCACTCACTGGCCACCTGGTGTTTTCAACACTGCATACCAATGATGCCCCGTCGGCCATGACGCGCTTGATTGAGCTTGGCATTCCACCCTACCTCATCAACGCCACACTGCTGGGGGTGCTGGCCCAGCGCTTGGTGCGCACTTTGTGCACCAATTGCAGTGTCCCCGATCCCGAGGCCAGTCGAGACCAACTCGCCGCCGCCGTGAAACCCTGGGTGCTCAATGGCGACTACCGCCCCTACAAGGCGGTTGGATGCGTCGAGTGCCGCATGTCGGGTTTCCGTGGGCGCCTGGGGTTGTATGAATTGATGGTGGTGTCGGATCCGCTGCGAGAGTTGGTCAACGAGCGCCCCCACATCGAGTCGCTGCGTCGTCAGGCAGTGGCCGATGGCATGCAACCCCTGCGTCTGGCAGGCGCTCTGCATGTGGCCGCAGGACGCACCGTGCTGGAGGAAGTACTGAGCGCCACACCGTCTTTGGATATCGACAGGCGCTGATGGGAAGCAAGGGCTGAATAGCTTATTGCAATCGACCTGATTGAATCAATTAAGTCCAAATGTCATGGGCGCGCCCTAGAATTTGGGCTGTTCAATCGTCGAACTTCAACCCTCAGAGGAAACCCACCATGTCTTTGATCAACACTGCAGTCGCCGCTTTCAAAAACGAAGCATTCCACAACGGCAAATTTGTCACCGTCACCAACGAGTCCATCAAGGGCAAGTGGAACGTGTTCATTTTCATGCCCGCAGCGTTCACCTTCAATTGCCCCACTGAAGTGGAAGATGCGGCTGACAACTACGCAGAATTCCAAAAAGCCGGTGCCGACGTGTACATCGTGACCACCGACACCCATTTCGCGCACAAAGTGTGGCACGAGACCTCTCCCGCAGTGGGCAAGGCCAAGTTTGCACTGATCGGCGACCCTACCCATGCCTTGACCCGCGCGTTTGACGTGCATATCGACGAAGAAGGCCTGGCTCTGCGCGGCACCTTCATCATCAACCCCGAAGGTCACATCAAGACCATGGAAGTGCATTCCAACGAAATCGCCCGCGATGTGAAGGAAACCCTGCGCAAGCTCAAGGCTGCTCAGTACACCGCGGCCCACCCCGGTCAAGTGTGCCCCGCCAAGTGGAATGAAGGCGCCAAGACCATCACTCCGTCGCTGGACCTGGTCGGCAAGATCTAAGCCTGCTGGCATCCGTGGCCGGGCGCATGCCGCGCCCGCCAGCCGGACAGCGAACTGCTGCGCGGGCGGCATGCTGTCCGGTTTTTTTACGCCCAAATATTCAAAGGAACTCCCATGCTTGACGCCACCCTCCAATCCCAGCTTGCCGCCTACCTCGAGCGCGTCACCCTGCCCATGGAGATCGTGGCGTCCCTGGGTGACGATGACAACTCCACCGAAATGAGGGAGTTGCTTCAGACTATTCAAAGCCTGCGCAGCGACAAGATCACCGTGCGCTACGACGGCCAAGACGCACGCAAGCCCTCGTTTTCGCTGAAGCGGGTGGGCACTGACACCGACTTGCGTTTTGCCGGACTGCCCCTGGGGCATGAATTCACGTCCTTGGTGCTCGCATTGCTGTGGACCGGCGGTCATCCGCCCAAGGTCGAGCAGGACGTGATCGACCAGATTAAAGCCTTGCAGCCGCCTCAGGGGGAGGACTATCGCTTCGAGGTCTACATGAGCCTGACCTGCCACAACTGCCCGGACGCGGTGCAGGCGCTCAGCCTGATGGCGATCCAAAACCCGCGCATCAAAACCACGGTCATTGAAGGCGGGGCGTTCCAGCAAGAGGTTGCCGACCGCGAAATCATGGCCGTGCCCAGCGTGTATCTGAACGGCCAGTTGTTTGGCAACGGACGCATGCTGGTAGAAGAAATTGTGGCCAAGCTCGATACCGGCGCGGCCGACAAAGACGCAGCCAAGCTGTCGGCCAAAGTCCCGTTTGACGTGCTCATCGTAGGCGGTGGCCCTGCCGGTGCCGCAGCTGCGGTGTATGCGGCGCGCAAAGGCATTCGCGTTGGTGTGGTGGCTGAGCGCTTTGGCGGCCAGACCAATGACACCTTGGCCATTGAAAACTACATCTCTGTCATGGAAACCGACGGCCCCAAATTTGCGGCGGCACTGGAAGCCCAGACGCGCTCCTACGGCGTGGACATCATGAACCTGCAACAGGCGACCCGCCTGATTCCCGCCGCGCAGCCCGGTGGCCTGACCGAGGTGGTGCTCGCCAATGGCGGTAGCTTGAAGGCCAAGACGGTGATACTTTCCACCGGCGCGCGTTGGCGCAATGTGAATGTACCGGGCGAGGCGCAGTACAAAAACAAAGGCGTGGCCTATTGCCCGCACTGCGATGGCCCTCTGTTCAAGGGCAAGCGCACCGCGGTGATTGGCGGCGGCAACTCGGGCGTGGAGGCGGCCATTGACTTGGCAGGCATCGTTCAGCACGTCACGCTGGTGGAGTTTGCAGACCAGCTCAAGGCCGACGCGGTGCTGGTGAACAAACTCAAAAGCCTGCCCAACGTGACCATCCACGCCAATGCCCAAACCACCGAAATCACCGGCGCGGACGGCAAGGTCAACGGTCTGCGCTTCAAAGACCGGGCCAGCGGACAGGAGCATGCCGAAGCTTTGGAAGGCGTCTTTGTGCAGATTGGCTTGGTGCCCAATACCGAGTGGCTCAAGGGCGTGGTGGACTTGAGCAAGTTTGGCGAAATTGAGGTGGACGCCAAAGGCCACACCAATGTGCCGGGCGTGTTTGCGGCCGGGGACTGCACCACCGTGCCCTACAAGCAAATCGTGATTGCGGCGGGCGAGGGTTCCAAGGCGGCGCTCAGCGCCTTCGATCACCTGATCCGCTCGCCCGTGGCAGTGGCGGCCTAAGGCGGCACTTTAGCGAAACAAGGCTTCGAAACCACCCTCAGGTTCGAAGCGCTTGTTGCGCCAGTGAAGGCGCAGCGGCCCCGGCATGGCGCGGGTCTTCACAGGGTGCCCCGCGTCGCCCGGGTAGCAAATGGTGCGTTCCCCGTTCTCGTTAAATGCCTCGGGCAGGATGACCGGTGGCGGCCGTGAAGCCGCTTCAGCCAACGCGCTGGCAACGGTCGCATGGCGCGAGAGCTGGGCCAGGCTCATGATTTGCGGCGGGGCCAGCTCAATCTGGCGGTCCCAGTACTGTTGCAAGGCGGTGCGGGGCTGCAGCCAGGCGCTCTCGGTGGCCTCCACGTCGTCGTGCACTGCCATTTGGCCCTCTGGCATGGCGGCAATAAAAAACCGCGTGTCAAAGCGCTTGCTGGAAACGGAGGGCATGCGTGGCGTGATCCAGCGGGTCCAAGGCTGTACGGCGCTGGTGTGCAGCCGCCATTGCCCCGCACTGAGCCGGGTGTGAAAGTCGTGGCTCGCGGCGTCGGCGGCGTGTACGCCTGCCGCGCCGGTGGCGAATAGGACGCCGGACTCCTCAAAGGTCTCGCGCAAGGCCGCGACGAACAGGCCGCAGGCAATGCCTTCCTCGGTGTCGGGTTCGGCCAAGGCGGCCCGCAGGTCCTGCGGCTTGCGGTCAAAGTGGGCGTGGTGGGCTGCATCGCAGTCCGTCGCATCGAGTTTCCCGCCTGGAAACACATAAGCGCCACCCAGGACGTCCGACAGGCCATGGCGCTTGACCAAAAAGACTTCCAGCCCTTGATCGCCATCGCGCAGCATGACTACGGTGGCTGCATCGCGCGGGGGCAGGGCAGGGATGTCAGAGTTGAGTTCCATGGGTGTCACATTCGTTGCGGGGGTGGAGTGGGCGGTGGCCGGTGTGCAGTAGAGTCAGCCTTTTGATGGGCGGCTGTGTCTGCCCCGTGCAACTTGATTGGAGAATTTTATGGCCCTGGATTTCAAAGACCGTGTAGCCATTGTGACCGGTGCCGGTGGCGGTTTGGGCCGCCTGCATGCCTTGGCATTGGCCAAGCGCGGCGCCAAAGTGCTGGTGAACGACCTGGGCGGTGCCCGCGACGGCTCTGGCGGATCGGTGTCAGCCGCGCAAGCGGTGGTGGCGGAGATTGAGGCTGCCGGTGGCGTGGCCTTGGCCAATGGCGCGTCGGTGACCGATGCCGCAGCGGTGCAGGCCATGGTGCAACAGGCGGTGGACGCCTGGGGTCGGGTGGATATTTTGGTGAACAACGCAGGCATCTTGCGCGACAAGAGTTTTGCCAAGATGGAACTCGATGACTTCCGGCTGGTGATGGACGTGCATTTGATGGGTGCGGTGCACTGCACCAAGGCAGTGTGGCCGCACATGGTGGCGCAAAAATACGGCCGCATTTTGATGACCACCTCCAGCAGCGGCTTGTACGGCAACTTTGGCCAGAGCAACTATGGCGCTGCCAAGATGGCGCTGGTCGGCTTGATGCAGACCCTGTCGATCGAAGGCGCCAAGAACAACATCCATGTCAATTGCCTGGCGCCCACGGCCGCCACCCGCATGACCGAAGACCTGATGCCGCCCCAGGTTCTGGAGGCGCTCAAGCCTGAAGCCGTGGTACCCGCCATGCTGGTGCTGGTGGCGCAGGACGCTCCCACCCGCACCATTTTGTGCGCAGGTGCCGGTAGCGTGGAGGCAGCTCACATCACGCTTACGCAAGGTGTGTGGGTCGGCTTGGGCTCGGACGCGCCTGGGCATTTGCAGGCCCAATTGGCGCAGGTTGTGGATGGTGCCAACGCTCAAGTGCCCGCCAGCGGCGCCGCACAAGGCGCCCATGAATTGGGCCGTGCCCACCTGCACCTGGCCTGATATTCCCCTTGGGGCAGGCCTTGTAATTGCCTGCTGACACCCCATTTCCATGGGGCTGTGATACCTTCACAGCCCTTGGATGGACAGAGAGGGCCTATTGGCATGACGAAAAGCAATATCGCCCTGGAAGGCATGGACGCGCAGCGCCTGCGTGGCATTCGCCGTGGCATTGAAAAAGAGAGCCTGCGCTTTGCGCCAGACGGTGCGTTGGCGCAAAGCCCGCACCCCGCGCCACTGGGTTCTGCACTGACCCATCCGCACATCACTACAGACTTCAGTGAATCGCAAATTGAGCTGATCACCGGCGTCCATGCCGGGGTGGAGACTTGCTTGGATGAACTGCGCCAGGTACAAAAGTTCACGCTGCATGCCATGGGTGAGGAGGCGCTGTGGGTGTCGAGCATGCCCTGCGAGTTACCCGGGGACGATGCGATCCCTCTGGGCCAATATGGCAGCTCCAACGTCGGCCAGGCCAAGACGGTGTACCGCAGCGGCTTGGGCTACCGCTATGGGCGGCGCATGCAAACCATTTCAGGCATCCACTACAACTGGTCATTGCCTGATGTGTCCAGCGAAGCCTATTTCGGCTTGATTCGCAACTTCCGCCGCCACGCTTTTTTGTTGCTTTACCTGTTTGGCGCGTCGCCTGCCGTGTGTGAGTCCTTTGTGGCGGGCCGCACCCATTCCCTGCAGGGCATGGGGCCCGGCACCATGGGCTTGCCCTTTGCCACCTCCTTGCGCATGGGACGATTGGGCTACCAAAGCGACGCACAAAGCGCGCTGGCGGTGAGTTACAACAGCCTGGAGGGCTACGCGGCTTCTCTGCACCAGGCCTTGACCGTGCCCTACGCGCCGTACCAGGCCATGGGCGTGCAAGCGCCGGATGGCCACTTCCGCCAGCTGGCCAGCACCTTGCTGCAAATTGAGAATGAGTTTTACGGCACGATCCGACCCAAGCGGGTTATTTTTCAGGGCGAGAGGCCACTGCATGCGTTGCGTGAGCGCGGCGTGGAATACGTCGAAGTGCGCCTCATGGACCTCGACCCCTTCGAGCCGGTGGGAATCAACGCGGATACCCTGAGGTTTTTGGATGTGTTTTTGCTGCATTGCCTGTCCCAACCCAGTCCCAAGGATTCGCCCCAAGAGATTGCGGCCATGTCGCGCAACCAGCAGTGCGTGGCCGAGCGCGGGCGCGAACCGGGCCTGCAGCTGCAGCGGGGTGAGGCCACGGTGGCGCTCAAAGACTGGGGCCTGGAGTTGGTGCGTGAATTTGCGCCGATTGCCAAAGCCTTGGACGCTGCGCATGGCACCAGCGACTACAGCGCGGCCGTGGCGCATGCTGAACAGCGCTTGCACCATCCAGAGACTTTGCCTTCGGCCCGGGTGCTGCAGGCGATGGAGGGGGAATTTGGTGGCTCGTTTGCAGCCTTTGCCAAGGCGCACTCCTTGCAGACCAAGACGCAGGAACTCGACACGCCCCTAGAAGCCCATGCCGTGGCGCATTTTGAGCAACTTGCCGACGATTCGCGGGCCCAGCAACGCACCATCGAAGAAGGCGACAGCTTGCCGTTTGCGCAGTACCTGGCGCAGTACCTCCAGCCGGAGCGCTTGGGTCGCAGCGCCTGAACGGCGCGCGGGCAAAGTGCCCGACAATCAGGGGTACTGACCCCGATTGAGAGAACAACAAGATATGGCGATCCAATGGTTTCCCGGCCACATGCACCTGACGCGCAAGGCCATTGGTGAGCGCATCAAAGACATTGACGTGGTGATCGAGTTGCTCGACGCCCGTCTGCCTGGCTCCAGCGCCAATCCCATGTTGGCCGACATCACCAGCGGCAAACCGGCGCTCAAAGTCCTGAACAAACAAGACCTGGCCGACCCTCAGCGCACGCAGGAGTGGCTGGCGCACTACAACGCCATGCCAGGTGTGCGCGCACTGGGGCTGGACGCCAGCATGACCACCCCGGCACGTGCCTTGGTGGCGGCCTGCCATGCGCTGGCGCCCAACCGGGGCGGCATGGCCAAGCCGATGCGGGTGCTGATCTGCGGCATCCCCAACGTGGGCAAATCCACGCTGATCAACACCCTCAAGGGCAAGCGTTCCGCCAAGACCGGAGATGAAGCCGGGGTCACGAAAATTGAGCAGCGCATCACAATTGCGGATGACTTTTATCTGTATGACACGCCTGGCGTCTTGTGGCCGCGCATCATCGTGGCCAAGAGCGGCTACAACCTGGCCGCCAGCGGCGCGATCGGGCGCAATGCCTTCAATGAAGAAGAAGTGGCGCTGGAACTGCTGGATTACCTGCGCCAGCACTACGCATCAGAAATTGAAGGCCGCTACAAGCTGGAAGGCGTCGCTGAGATGCGCGATGAAGAGATACTGGCTGCGATCGGCAAGAAGCGTGGCGCCCTGCAGTCCGGTGGCCGCATCAATCTGCAAAAAGCGGCCGAAATTGCCATCTACGACTTTCGCAGCGCCAGCCTGGGGCGCGTCACCCTGGAAACGCCTGCCGAGTTTTCACATTGGTTGGCCGAAGGCAACCAATTGGATGCGGAACGTCAGCTCAAAAAAGACGAGATCGAACACAAGCGTTTGGTCCGGCTCAAAAAAATCCCCCGTCCAGCGACTCGCGCCGAGCGCGATGCGGCGCACGGCGAGCCAGCGGATTGAGCGCACGCGCCTCAAGTTGTTTGAATCGCGGGTTTCCCCTTGTCTGTGAATCTTCTGATAAGCTCACTTTCCGCCCACTGCATTGCATATTTCAATTTCGCCTTATGAATAATTTGAACCTCATCCGGGGGCTTTTCCTGACGCTGATATCGCTGATGTTTGGACTCACGTCCATGACCTATTCCATTGGCAAATTGGGCAAAGCCGGCCCAGGCATGTTTCCGCTGATCGTCAGCGGCATGCTTTTCATGATCGGCGTGGCCACCATCATCGGTTCGCGCTACAAGCCGCCGGAGCCTGTCAATTACAACTTTAAAAATATTGCCGTGGTGTTGTTGGGCTTGTGCGGATTTGCCGTCATTTCGCACTACCTGAATATGATTTTGGCGATCATCTTTTTGGTTTTTTCTACGGCTTATGCGGCCAAGTCGTTCACCGTGGGTCGCAATCTGAAAATCTCGGCAGTATTGATTGCTATCGCCTTTGCCTTCAAATATCTTCTTGGCCTTAATCTGCCCCTCATCTAATGGACTTACTACACAACCTCTCTTTTGGTTTTGAACATGCGTTGACATGGCAAAACCTGATGTACTGCGCCATTGGGTGCGTGGTGGGCACCCTTGTGGGATTGCTGCCGGGCCTGGGGCCTTTGTCGACCATCAGTTTGTTGCTGCCTTTGACGTACAGCATTCCGACGGACGGCTCCATCATCATGCTGGCGGGTATTTACTACGGTGCCCAGTACGGTGACAGCGTCAGTGCCATCACCATGAAGATTCCGCACGCCAGCAGTATCGTGGCCTGTATTGACGGCTATCAAATGACGCTCAAGGGCAAGACGGGCTTGGCACTCTTCACGGCAGGTATTTCCAGTTTTATCGGTGGTACGGTGGCCATTTTGGTGCTTGCAACCTTGGCGCCTACGCTAGGTGAAGTGGCGTTGCTATTTGGGCCAGCGGACTACTGCGCGCTCATGTTGCTCGGCTTTGTGTGCGTCAGCTTTGTCACCACTGGCAGCATGCTCAACGGCCTGGCGATGACCTTGATCGGTGTGTTGCTGGGATTGGTGGGCACCGACGTCAATAGCGGCGCTCTGCGTTTTACGCTCGATCTGCCGTTTCTGGCCGATGGAGTGGGCCTGATCAGCGTGGCCTTAGGTTGTTTTGGTATTGCCGAAATCGTTAAGAACTTGGACGGTGGCGGCGAGCAAACTCCTTTCAACGGCGCGATCAAACTCATGCCGACCTGGCCCGAATTCAAACGGATTATTCCCAGCGCACTGCGCGGCAGTGTGATTGGCTCCGTGTTGGGACTGCTGCCTGGTGGTGGACCGGTGATTGCCCAGTTTGCTGCCTACGCGGTGGACAAACGTTTTAGCAAGTACAAACACGAAATGGGCGACGGCGCTATCGAAGGTGTGGCTGGTCAAGCCGCGGCCGACGAGGCCGCTGCGCGCACCAGCTTCATTCCGCTCATGAGCATTGGCATTCCTGAAAACGCCGTGATGGCGTTAATGATGGCAGCCTTCATCGTCAAAGGCGTGCAACCCGGCCCGAACATGATTGCCAACCACCCCGACCTGTTCTGGGGCCTGGTCGCCAGCATGTGGGTGGGCAACTGCTTCTTGGTGATTTTGAATGTACCGCTGGTGCGCTACTGGCTTTCGGTCTTCAAGATCCCGTTCAGCGTATTGTTTCCTGCGATTCTGTTTTTCTGCTGCATAGGCACTTACAGCATCAACAACAATTTGGACGATGTCTACATTACTGCGATGTTTGGCTTTATCGGATACATGTTCATGCGTCTGGGGTTGGAGGCCGCGCCCTTGATGCTGGGCTTTATCTTGGGCCCTATGCTTGAAGAATATTTCCGCCGCCAGTTGCTCATCAGCCGTGGCGATTTCAGCTCGTTTCTCACGCGACCCATCAGCGGCAGTTTGCTCGCGCTGATTGCTGTGTTCATGGTGTGGCAAATCGTTTCCTTTTTCCGCCAGGCGAAAAAAGGGCCCGAGGCTGCCTGACCACGCCCAGAGCGGTGGCAAGGCATTGCCAAAAACGGCCCCAAGGGGCCGTTTTTTTTTGGTGTCGCTCAAAGCAATGTGGGGTGAGCCGAAGTTGCCTAAACTCCCTGCGTCCAACCAGTTGGAACTTGTTTAATCGCGCCACGCGGAGACTATTGAATGTCAGCCTATCCTTTGATGTTGAGCCCCCTCGATCTGGGCTTTACCACCCTTAAGAACCGTGTGCTCATGGGCTCCATGCATGTGGGCCTGGAAGAAGCCAAAAATGGCTTTGAGCGCATGGCTGCTTTTTACGCGGAGCGCGCCCGAGGAGGTGTTGCGCTGATGGTGACAGGCGGCATTGCGCCCAATGACCGCGCCCGCCCCATGCCCGGTGGCGCGCGCATGACCACCCAGCAGGAGGCCGATCAACACAAGGTGGTCACTGATGCGGTGCATGCGGCAGGCGGAAAAATTTGCATGCAAATCCTGCACTTCGGCCGCTATGCCTACCATCCGGAATTGGTGGCCCCCAGCGCCATCAAGGCGCCTATCAACCCCTTTCGCCCCCATGCGTTGACAACGGAAGAGGTGGAGCAGACCATTGAAGATTTCGTGCGCGCGGCATCTTTGGCGCAAAGCGCTGGCTACGACGGCGTGGAGATCATGGGCTCCGAAGGCTATTTGATCAACGAGTTCATCGCCGCCCACACCAACCACCGCGACGATGCCTGGGGTGGAAGCTACGCAAACCGTATCCGTTTTCCACTGGAAATTGTGCGGCGCACCCGCGCCCGCGTAGGCCCCAATTTCATCCTGATCTTCCGCCTGTCCATGCTCGATTTGGTTGAAGGGGGCTCGACCCTGGACGAGGTGGTGCAACTGGCCCAGGCGCTGGAGGCCGCAGGCGTCACGATTTTGAATACCGGCATCGGCTGGCACGAAGCGCGTGTTCCTACCATCGCGACCAAAGTGCCGCGCGCCGCCTTTGCCTGGGTCACCCAGCAAATCAAAGGCAAGGTGCGTATTCCTCTGGTTGCTACCAACCGCATCAACACGCCCGAGGTGGCCGAACAGGTGCTGGCCGACGGCATGGCGGACATGGTCTCCATGGCGCGGCCGTTTCTGGCTGACCCTGACTTTGTGAACAAGGCCGCAGCCGGAAAAGCCGATGAGATCAACACCTGCATTGGCTGCAACCAGGCCTGCCTGGACCACACCTTTGGTGGAAAGATCACCTCGTGCCTGGTGAACCCCCGTGCCTGCCATGAGACTTTGATGATTGAAACACCGCTTCATACCAAAGAGCGCATCGCTGTGGTAGGTGCCGGACCCGCTGGATTGGCCTTTGCCACCACCGCAGCCCGTCGTGGCCTGGACGTCACACTGTTTGACGCCGCCAGCGAGATAGGCGGGCAGTTCAATATCGCCAAGCAGATTCCTGGCAAAGAAGAGTTCTACGAAACCTTGCGCTACTTTGGCAAGCAAATTTCCCTCACCGGGGTCACGCTCAAGTTAGGCCACAAAGTGAGCGCGCAGTCGCTGCTGGATGACGGCTTCACCCAGGTGGTGTTGGCCACCGGGGTCACGCCCCGCACGCCAGACATCGAAGGTATCGACCACCCCAAAGTGCGTGGCTACCTGGAGGTGTTGCGCGACAAATGCGCGGTGGGAAAAACGGTAGCCGTGGTGGGCGCGGGTGGCATTGGGTTTGACGTGGCCGAATACCTGCTGCACGAGGGCGTGAGCCCCAGCCAGGACAAGGCCAAGTTCTTTGCGGAGTGGGGCGTGGACACCACGCATTCCACCCCCGGCGGCCTTCAAGCTGCACACATCGAAAAAAGCCCCCGCAAGGTCTACCTGCTGCAACGCAAGGCCAGCAAGGTGGGCGACGGCTTGGGCAAGACCACCGGCTGGATTCACCGCACCTCGCTGAAAAACCGGGAGGTGGACATGCTCAACAACGTCACTTACCGCAAGGTGGACGACGAAGGCCTGCACGTTACCGTCGGTGACAAAGACATCACGATTCCTGCTGACACGGTGGTTCTCTGCGCGGGCCAGGAGCCCCAGCGCGAGTTGCAAGACGCACTACAGGCCGCCGGTTGCACGGTGCACCTGATTGGCGGTGCCTTCAAAGCGGCCGAGTTGGATGCCAAGCACGCCATCAAGCAAGGCACCGAGTTGGCCCTGGGCTGGGGCGCTCAAAAAGCGGCTTGACCGGTTCCCGATCTGTTTATTTTTAGGACTGAGTACCACCATGACTGACAACTTCAACAACCTCTTTTCTATCCAAGGCAAAACTGCGTTGGTGACGGGCGGCTCGCGCGGCATTGGCGAAATGATTGCCGCTGGCTTCTTGGCCCAGGGCGCTAAGGTCTATATCTCTTCCCGCAAAGCCGATGTGTGCCAGGCGACCGCCGAGCGGCTGAGCCAGGCCTACGGCGGCGAGTGCATTGCTTTGCCAGCCGACCTGTCCAAACTCCAGGGTGTGGAGAGCCTCGCGGCGCAATTGGGCGCACACGAATCCAAGCTGGACATCTTGATCAACAACGCAGGTGCTTCCTGGGGCGCGCCGCTGGACCAGTTTCCGGAAGTGGGCTGGGACAAGGTGATGGACACCAATGTCAAGGGCGTGTTCTTTTTGACTCAAAAGCTGCTGCCTCTGTTGCGTGCAGCGGGGCAGGGCGCAAGCCCGGCGCGGGTGATCAACATCGGTTCGATTGATGGCCTTAAGAGCTCGTCGTTTGACGCCTTTTCGTATGGCGCGTCCAAAGCGGCGGTGCATCACCTCACGCGGTTCATGGCAACGCATTTGACCAAAGAGCGGATTTTGTTCAATGCCATCGCGCCCGGCCCTTTCCCCACTTGGATGCTCAGTACCGGTGTAGGCTTTGGCGGCGAGACCGAGGGCGTGAACTGGGACCAGGTGGGCCAGGCCAACCCCAGCGGACGTGTGGGTACGCCCCAGGACATCGCTGGCCTCGCCACGTTTTTGTGCTCGCGCGCAGGCGAATTCGTGGTCGGCCAAACCATTGCCTGTGATGGGGGCGTTGTCGGCACGGCCTAAAACAGATTTGCAAGGCGATTAACATCCGCACCCATAAAACCACTACGAGACAAGCATGACCCACAGCAAATTGATTCTGGACTACATCTACCAGCACGAAAAAGAGCGCGCCAACACCGTGTTTTTGACGCAGCCGCTGGGCAATGGCCAGGTTGCCGACTACACATGGAGCCAGACGCTGGATCAGTCCCGTCGCATGGCCACGCACTTGCAAAGCTTGGGCTACGCACCGGGTGCCCGCATTGGCATCTTGTCCAAGAACTGCGCGCATTTCTTTATGGCCGAACTGGCGATTTGGATGGCGGGCTACACCACCGTCGCCATTTTCCCGACCGAGTCCGCCGGCACGATTCGCTATGTGCTGGAGCACAGCGAAGCCAGCTTGCTGTTTGTCGGCAAGCTCGACACCTGGCCCGAGCAGGAGCCGGGTGTGCCAGAGCACATGCCCCGCATTGCGTTCCCACTGGCTCCGGCCACTTCTTACGAGACCTGGGACGGCATCACTGCGCGCACGGCACCCATCGCAGGTTTCCCCAAGCGTGCGGGCACCGACCTGGCCATGTTGATTTACACCTCCGGCTCCACCGGACAGCCGAAGGGTGTGATGCACAGCTTTGAGCGCATCACTTCGGCCTGCGAATACTCGGTCGGCCTGAACATGGGTGGTGTCGATGCCTCCGCGGGTCAGGAATACCGCGTGCTGTCCTACCTGCCCCTGGCCCACGTGTTTGAGCGCGCGGTCATTGAATGCAACTCCTTGGTCGTGGGGCGCGTGCACGTGTTTTTTGCCGAGTCTTTGGACACGTTTGCGGCGGACTTGCAGCGCGCCCGCCCCACGCTGTTCGTGTCGGTACCGCGCTTGTGGCTCAAATTCCAACAAGCCGTGTTTGCCAAGATGCCTGCGCGCAAATTGTCGATTCTTCTGCGCATTCCTTTCCTTGGCAAAGTGGTGGCAAAAAAGATTCTGGTCAATCTGGGCTTGGACCAGGTCCAATTGGCCTTCAGCGGTTCGGCCCCGCTGCCGGCAGACCTCATTCGCTGGTACCGCAGCCTGGGTCTGCAACTGCTCGAAGGCCTGGGGATGACCGAAGACTTTGCGTATTCGCATACGGCCACCATTCAATTCAGCGAGCCCGGTTATGTGGGCGTGGCCAACCCCGGCGTGCAAGCGCGCATCAGCCCGGAAGGCGAAATTTTGGTGAAATCTCCCGGGCAGATGGTGGGCTACTACAAGCGTCCCGACCTGGATGCCGAATGCTTTACCGCCGACGGCTTTTTCCATACGGGCGATTTGGGCTCCATGGCGCCGGACGGCCAGCTCAAGGTAACCGGTCGCTTGAAGGAATTGTTCAAAACATCCAAAGGCAAATACGTCGCCCCCGCACCGATTGAGAATTTGCTCAACAACCACCCCTTGGTGGAAAGCAGCATGGTCTCAGGCTTGGGCCAACCCGCCGCCTATGCGGTGGTAGTTCTCGGTGAGGAGTTCCGTCCCAAGCAAAACGACCCCGCGTTCAGGGCTGATGCGCAAGCGCAACTGGAGCAACTGCTGGTTGAAGTGAATGCCCAGGTGGCGGACTACGAAAAGTTGCAAATGATTGTGGTGGCCAAAGATCCCTGGTCGATCGAGAACGGTTGCCTCACACCCACCATGAAGATCCGCCGCAGCCGCATTGAGACTGTGGTGGAACCCAGGGTGGACGGCTGGTACGCCAATAAGAGCCCGGTGCAATGGGCCTAAAGCCCTGAGTCAGCTGCGCCGCACGCGGGCAATAAAGTCCGCCGTCTGGCGCAGCGCATCCCGGGCCTCGGGTAGGAGCGTGGGCATCACCGCGAACGCGTGCGGCGTGCTCTTCCATTCGAGACACGTGCTGTCCAGGCCCAGCGCCTGCAATTTGCGGTGCAGACCGCGCGAGTCGTCGAGCAAGACTTCGGTCTGACTCACGATGGTGAGGCAAGGCGGCAGCGCCGCCAAGTTTCCAAACAGCGGAGATATACGGGCGTCGGTCCGCGCCATGCCAGGGGCATACATGGCAGCCGCATCTTCCAGCAAGGGGCGTGCGAGCATGGCGTCCCTGGCCGCATTGCTTTGGTAGGTGGCGCTTTGGTGGGTCATGTCCAGCCATGGTGAAAAAAGCACCAACGCCAAGGGGGACGCGAGTCCCGCGTCGCGGATCGATTGGGCCGTGACAAGCGCGAGATTGCCACCTGCGCTATCGCCACCCAGGACGATTTGGCTTCCGGCAATGCCGCAGTCCAGCAGTCCCTGGTAGACGGCGAACGCATCTTCGCGGGCTGCTGGGAACGGGTGTTCAGGCGCGAGCCGGTAATCCACCATCAGCATACGCACCCTGGCCAGCAATGCCAGGTGCCGCGCCATGTCGCGGTGGCTGTTCAAACTGCCTGCGATATAGCCGCCGCCATGGGTGTACATGCACACCGGTGCTGACTTATCGCCCACCAACGCTATGGGCTCCACCCACTCCACTTTGACGCCTGCGATCACATCGGAGCGCACCGCAACGCGCGGGTTGGGTTTGCTGCGGTCTTGGTTGAGGAATTTACGTCCTTTGTGCAGTCGAACCTCTGGTGCGATTTTCAGACTCGCCTTCAGGCGGGACTTCAGAAAGCGGCTGATCAGAAAATTTTGAATACTCATGGTCGTTTCTTTCGTTGTCGTACTGGCTTATCGGGTCACAAAGTCTTGCGGCCGGAATCGCGCCAAGTGTTTGCGCATGGTGAAGGTGGTCCATGGCCAGTTGGTGCTGTTGCGGCCATTTTTGTCCAGGAAATAGCTGGTGCAACCGCTGTTCCAGACCGTCTTTTGGAGCGCAGTTTGTACTTGCGCGTTGTACTTCGCCATGCGTTCCGGGTTCACGGAGATGTGAGTGAGTCCTTGCTTACGCGCTGTGGTGACGGCAGACACGATAAATTGCAACTGCGCTTCAATGATGACGAAGGCCGAGGTGAAGGTGTACAGGTTGGGACCGAAGGTCAAGAAAAGGTTGGGGCAGTCTTGTGCCATGGTGCCGAGGTAGGCCGATGGTGAACCTTTCCACAGCGCGGCCAAAGGCATACCGCTTTGACCGATGATGCAGTTCGCAATCGGCGGGTTGGCCACCTCAAAGCCGGTGGCAAAAATGATGGCATCGACTTCGCAGCGGCTGCCATCGCTGGCAATGACCTGGTTTCCTTCAATTTTCATCACATCGGGTGCCACCGTGACGTTGGGTTTGCTCAGTGCGGGGTACCAGCTGTTGGACAACAGGATACGCTTGCAGCCCACAGAGTAGTCGGGAATCAGCTTGGACCTTAACGCTGGATCGGCCACGCCTCTGGTGATGTTTTTCACGCCCTGGGCTTGAATGCGCTTCAGCATCCAAGGGTAATTCAGGCTGGCATTGAGCAACTCAAACTGCAAATACAGCGCGGTACGAAACAGCCGCTGCAGCCATGGATGCTTTGCAAAGCGCACCTGCCAGTGCGGCGCGATTGGCGCATCCAGCTTGGGCAATACCCAGGGCGCAGTACGTTGAAAAAGCACGAGACTTTGGACCAGCGGCTGAATCTTGGGAACAAACTGAATCGCTGAAGCACCGGAGCCAATCACCGCCACGCGTTTGCCACGCATGTCAAAACTGTGGTCCCAACGCGAGGAGTGGAAATGCACGCCGGTAAACGTGTCCAAGCCGGGCACATTCGGCACGACTGGCACATGCATAGGGCCACAGGCCATGACCACAAACCGTGTCCAAAAAACACCGGCACTTGTCTGCAATCGCCACTGTTTTTTTGTGTTATCCCAGCGCGCTTCGGTCAGTTCATGGCCAAGCCGAATACTGTCCATTACGCCAAATTTTTCAGCCGTATCGCGCGTGTAGTTCTTGATCTCCTCCTGTTTGGCGAATAGGCGGCTCCAGCGCGGGTTGGGCGCAAACGAGTACGAGTACAGCGCCGATGGAACGTCGCAGCCACAGTCGGGGTAGCTGTTGTCGCGCCAGACGCCACCGATCTCGTGGCTTTTTTCCAGCACTACACATTCCACCCCGGCTTGGCGCAGCCGGACGGCCGCGCCAATGCCTGCAAAGCCAGCACCGACCACGATGACCGCATGGACGGTCTCTTGGCTATCGGCGTGGGAGTTGCTCCCTGTTGGAGCAGACATGATTGGTTTGCTTAAGCCGGTTTGGCGACGGCCGCTTTGCGGTCCGCGTTCACTTTTTGCGAGCTGGCGCGCTCGCCCACGAGCTTTGTGTAAGCCTTATAGTCCACGCCCGCGCTGAGCAGCAGGTCTTCGCCATAGATCGCGCGGGTGGCCATGCCTACCAGCGGCAGGTTGCTAAAGGCCACGCAGTCCGCCAAGGTAAATGTGTCGCCTGCGACAAAAGGAGAGAACTTCACCAGGCGCTTGAATGCGGCAATGTTTTTGTCCAGCTTCTTGCGCACAGCGGCTTTGGTTTCGTCACTCACCGTACCGCCAAAAAAGGCCTGGGCGTACAACTCGCGCGCCACGAGTTCGAGGTGCATATTGATGAAGGTCATTAACTCGCGCACTTTGGCCGCAGCAAATGCGTCCTGCGGCATCAGCGGATGCGCGGGATACTGGGCTTCGATGTAATCCAATATGACGGCAGATTCACACAGCCCGCCTTGGGGCGTGCGGATGAAAGGAATCTTGGCCAGCGGAGAGGCGGACAGCACCGCTTCTTCTTTGCTGCCGGTCATCACATGTTCTTCGGTAAACGCGATCTCTTTTTCAAGCAAGGCATGCTTGACGATGTTGTAGTAGTTCGAGATGGGGAAGCCGCAAAGTGTGATCATGGTGCAAATACTCCTGGTGTTGGTTTGCACCAGTGTAATTTGCCCGGCCCAAGCGGCCGCTTCGCACTGCCGCTTGGGTGACAAGCCAGTCGCGCTGGCATTGTCGGGGGTGCTTTACTTGACTTCGGTCACGAACTCCGAGACGGGGCGGCGAACCTTGGGCAGGTTGACCAGCCAGTCTTTGTCGGCTTCGCGGTAGCCCAAAGGCATGATGGCTACGCTGCGTAGACCGTGGGCCTTGAGGCCCAGGATGCCGTCCAAGGCGGCGGGGTCAAAGCCTTCCATGGGCGTGCTGTCCACACCTTCTTCGGCGGCAGCCACCAGGCCCAGCCCCAGGCCGATATAGGCTTGGCGCGCCGCGTGTTCAAAGTTGACTTGAGGGTCACGCACGGTGTAGCTGGCCAGCAGGTTTTTGCGGTAGGCGTCACCGGCTTCGGTGCTGCCGCCACGCTGGGCGTTGGTGTAGTCAAAAATTTGGTTGATGCGGTCGGCGGTGTAGTTGTCCCAGGCCGCGAACACCAGCAGGTGCGAACCGTCGGTGATCTGGCTCTGGCCCCAGGCGATGGCCTTGATTTGCTCACGCACGGCGGCGTTGGTCACCACAATCACTTGGAAGGGCTGCAGGCCGCTGGAGCTGGGTGCCAGGCGGATGGCTTCCACAATACGGTCCACCTTGTCTTGGGGCACCGCCTTAGACGGGTCCATTTTTTTGGTGGCATAGCGCCATTGGAGTTTGGATTGCAAATCAGACATGGGAAACTTTCGTTGAAGGGTTATTTCGAATAGTGACAGCGCATGGGCACAAGCCCTTGGTCGGCGCAACGGGAATTATCGCGGCTTGAGAAAAATCCTGCTTACTTCCCAAATCCGTCCTTCAATCCCACAGCCAGGTTGAAAACGGGCTTGCATGTCTCAGTTCACCCGGCCTTGCCAATAGGCGGGGCGACGGTACAAATACGCCACTGCCACCACCGAAATGTCATCTTGATCGACCGAAGCCATGCGCTCCGCGGGAGTTGACCCGTGGCCCAAATTGCGGTCGGTGCTGGTGGCGTTAAACCACCGGGTTGCTGATCTTTCCGGTTTTCCAGCTCTGGGTGGGTAATTTCAGGCCTTGCACTGCCAGTTGTTTGCGGGCGTGCGCGGCGGCCTGCTTGAGCGCGAGGTCAATGCGGTCTTGTTCACTCATGGCCGGGGTCGGCCGGGTGGTCTTTAACACGCGATGGACTGAAGCTGAAGCCATTTTTCGGGATCTTTCACTGATGTGCGGCGGGGATTGCCGTTGGCGATGGTTTCGATGCGCCCGCCTGCATTATCCAGCACCGCCCAGCGATCAGAAAGCGGTAAATACAACTCGAACAGGTTTCTCAGGCTGCGTTGGAAGCGGCGGTGAACATTGTCTGTCGGAATGTTGTGCCCGCCTTGCTTCACCCGGAGTGCTACCCGTTGAACCGCCAGATCGGAAGTGGGCAGCGTGACGTAAAACAAGACCACCTGATAGCCAGTGGCCCTGCAGTCACGCAGGAACTTCGCGAAGCTGCGGCTCGACAGCGTGCTCTCGAACGCGAAACTACTTCCCGACCGCGCCAACTCGTGCAAGCGCCGCAGCATGATGCGCCCTGCCTCGAACGACACTGTCTCAGCCGCATAGGCTGAGAGCCCCACAGCGATCTGGTCGGCGTTCACAAATTCAAGCACGCCCAAAGCGCCCTTGAGCAAAAACGGTGCAGCGGTCGACTTGCCTGCGCCATTTGGGCCGGCAATGACCACCACGGTCGGCTTTTTGGGCGGGGCGCTTGTGTTCATAAGCCTGCTTTGACCGCATGAGAAAGCTCATACAGTCGAGCTACTGAAAGTTCTAGGCCATTGCGCCAGCAGAGCGCACGGCCATCGACAAAACACCTCGAGAAATGAGCCGAGCCGAACACGCGTAAGTTGACTGCGCGATAGCAGGCTGCGGCTTGGCAAGCTGCGTCGCGGTGTTGGCTGATTGCTTGAGACAGTCGCATGGCACGAAGTTTAAAGCGATTGACCAGTGCTGCCCATTCAAGGCAGCTCGCTCAAAACCCCGACCCCGGCTCACTCAGAAACGCCAGCTCCTCGGGCGTGGACTGGCGGCTGAGGATTGCGTTGCGGTGAGGGTAGCGGCCGAAGCGCTCGATGATGGCTTGGTGGCGATGCTCGAAGCGCAGGTTGTCTTCCAGGCCCGGCTGCGCAAACAGGAGGGCGGCTTGGGTGTGCACCAGGGCGGACTCGCTGTGCATGTAGGGCATATAAGCAAAGCTGCGCTGCGCCAGGGGCAGGCTGCGGTCCTGACCACTGGCCACCAGCTCTTGCGCCAGCGCCAAGGCCAGCGTGTCTTGCGCAAAGGCTTGGGGGCTGTCGCGGTACACATTGCGCGAGAACTGGTCGAGCACC
>CAIYRQ010000243.1 GCA_903928635.1 uncultured beta proteobacterium
CTATGACTCGATCTACTTGCTGGCCGCTGCCATCAAGCAAGCCAACTCCACCGATGGCCCCAAGATCAAAGCAGCGCTGGAAGATTTGAAGGCACCTGTCGACGGTGTTGTCACCACTTACAACAAGCCTTTCACGGCCAAGGATCACGAGGCTATTACTGTCAACATTCCAGTGTTTGGAGAGGTCATGGTTGACCATGTCATTTATGCCTACGAGGATGACCAAAAGAAAGCTTCTGAAGTTCGCGTTAAGGACGTCAACGCCAAGGGGGCCTTGACTTTTAAAAAATATACAAAACCCTGAGTCCGACAGAGTTTTATTGGTAGGCGGCCATGCGATGGGGATCATGTTCAAATACTTTGAACACCATCTTTCATTGCCAATTCACTCTCTAGGACGCTCACTCTAATGAACATCGACCAGCCACTTCAACTTCTTGGCGGGCTATCGCCTGCCACGTTCATGAGGCGCCATTGGCAAAAAAAACCGCTGGTCATTCGCCAGGCGATTCCCGGCATGACGGCGCCGCTGGAGCGTGCCGAGCTGTTTGATTTGGCCGCGCAAGACGATGTGCAGTCACGCCTGGTGATCCAAACACCAGCCACACCACAAAAACCGTGGCGGCTCAAGCAAGGCCCATTTGGACGCAAAAACCTGCCTGCCCTTAAGCAGCCTGGCTGGACACTGTTGGTTCAAGGCGTCGATTTGCACGATGCGCGGGTACGTGCTTTGCGCGACCAATTCCGGTTTGTGCCGGATGCCCGCTTGGACGATGTCATGGTGAGCTACGCCAGTGACGGTGGTGGGGTGGGCCCGCACTTCGACAGCTACGACGTCTTCCTGTTGCAAGCCCATGGAAAACGGCGTTGGCGCATCGGGCGGCAAAAAAACCTCGATTTGCAGCCGGGCATGCCCCTCAAAATTTTGTCCGACTTTGAACCCGAGCAGGAGTTTGTGCTGGAGGCTGGTGACATGCTCTACCTGCCCCCGCGCTACGCCCATGACGGCGTTGCATTGGGCGAGTGCATGACCTATTCCATTGGCTTTCGGTCACCTGCTGCGGGTGAGTTGGCGCAGGAAATTTTGCAACGTCTGGCCGAGCAATCTTGCGATGAGGTGGGCGAGGCCCTGTACCGTGACCCAGGTCAAATCGCACAAGAACGGTGCGCGCAAATTCCCGCCGGTTTAGTCCAGTTTGGACGTGACGCATTAGATAAAGCACTGCGTGACCCCTTTGCCTTCAATCGCGCTTTGGGCGAATACCTCAGCGAGCCCAAGGCCCAGGTGTGGTTTGAGGGTGGCCATAGCGAACTTGACGCATCTCAGGGGGTCCGTTTGGATCGGCGCACCCAAATGTTGTACGACGAGGCGCACATTTTTATCAACGGTGAGAGCTTTCTTGCGCGGGGGCAAGATGCCAAACTAATGCGCATATTGGCCGACCAGCAATGTATGGGTGCTGCCCAGGTGAAAAAACTCAGTTCTGGTGCGCGTGCATTGTTGGCCCAGTGGCTGGAGGATGGCTGGTTGCAACCGGGGGAGTAAACATCACCCAAAAGTGAAAAAATCGATAAATTCGAAGAATATTTGCACGCTTTCGGTGCTGGCAGGACGGGAAACGAGGGTTAACCCGCAACCATGGTGCACTGTCTTGTATACTTAGGGGCTCTGGCGAATTTGCTTTGAAAGTTTTTTGTCAGGGTTTGGGGGGTTCGCCGCCCAGACATTTTCCGGAAGTTGTTTCGTTAACCCACTCTATTTTTCAATCATGAACAAAACTCTCATTTTGGCAGCTGTGATCGCTGCTGCTGCCCTGGCTGCTTGCGGTAAAAAAGAAGAAGCCGCTGCTCCTGCTGCTGCACCCGCTGCTGCTGCTCCTGCCGCTGACGCATCCGCTGCTCCTGCCGCTGCACCTGCTGCATCCGAAGCATCGAAGTAATTTCTCGAATGCAAAAAAAACCACCGCAAGGTGGTTTTTTTTCGTCTGCCGTTCAGCCGCTTACTTCAAATCGTCGGCGAGAACTTTCGAAATGGTCTTCGCCGCGTCTGACAGCTCAGGGGCGCCCAAGTCGTTCAATACCGACACCGTGGTTTTGTTCCCTGAACTGCGCACGGCAATCTGGTATTTCTCTGGCGCGGTCGCTTTGGCCGATCCACCCCACAATTTCTTAAGCCAACTTTCCTCACTCGCGTTGGCGTCCGACGTTTTGTAACGCACGAAGTAAAGGCCTCGCGTGCGGTCACGGTCTTCTACCGTGAAACCAGTGCGGTCCAGGGCCAGGCCCACGCGCCTCCAAGCGCGGTCAAAGCCATCTGCCAACTCCAATACGGGCTGCCCGTTGACGGATGTGGTTGTCGATGTGGGAGCTGCTGCAGGCGCCGCGGCAACTTGGCCGGTTTGCTCTTTGCTGCCACCGAGCTTGAGCATCAGGCGACGCAAGAATTCAGCTTCCAACTCCGGGTCCGATGCCCTTGGTTGCCAAATGGTGCGCTTTTGATCCTCACTGGAATACACCTCTTGCATGCCGCGGTGGGAAATGTAAATTTCTGTTCCGCCGTCCGCGCGACTTTCCAGCCGGGTCCGGTATTTGTCACGCAAAGAGGTGGAGTAAAACGAGTCTAAGACGCTACCCAAATAGCGCCGCACAATGTCCTGAGGAATGTTGGCCCGGTTTTCATTCCATTCGGTTTCCATAATGCCGACATCGGCCTGTTCCATGCTCAGGGTAAAGCCACTTTCTTGCCAGAAACTTTTCAAGGGAGTCCACAAGCTCGCTGGGCTGCGATTGACGACCAACCAGCGTTGGTTGCCAAGGCGTTCGACCCGGATATCCGCGATAGCAGTCAAGGCCACGCTGTCGGGACCGGCTTGGACCGTCGTTTTAGCCGCACTTGCTGCCGAGACGCCACCATTCACGATGGAATACCGTGTGTCCTTGGAAAGCTGCGTCAAATCGGGCGGAACTGCCAGCGGTGGCGCTTTGGTGCTGGACTTGTAGTCGACTTTTTCACCTTCGAGCACCGAACAGGCGCTCAGCGCAATGACACCGGACAGAACCGTTAATTTCAAAGAAAAATTCACAAGATGCCTTTGCATGGGGGATTAAATTAAACCAGTGCTTTTAAGCAGTTGTTCTAGAGCGGGGCGCATGCCTTCGGTGAACGGCGTCAGTGGCAAACGGATGGCTTGACCGCACAAACCCATGCGTGCCACAGCCCACTTCACAGGGATGGGGTTGGCTTCGACAAACAAGCCTTTGTGCAGCGGCAGCAATTTGAACTGGATGTCCATGGCTTTGCGCACATCGCCGGCAATGGCAGCCATGCACAGTTCATGCATCAAACGGGGCGCCACATTGGCTGTCACACTCACATTGCCATGGCCACCACAAAGCATGAGGGCAACGGCGGTGGGGTCATCACCCGAGTAAATTGAGAAGCCTTTGGGGGCGTCTTTGATGAGCCATTGGGCCCGTTCAATGTTTCCGGTCGCCTCTTTGATGCCGACGATGCCGGGCACATGGGCTAGACGGATTACCGTGTCGTGGGCCATATCGGCCACCGTGCGGCCGGGCACGTTGTACAGAACCAGGGGCAAATCGACCGACTCAGCGATGGCCTTAAAGTGCTGGTACTGGCCTTCTTGGGTGGGCTTGTTGTAGTAGGGAACGACTTGCAACTGGCAATCCGCACCGACCTTCTTTGCGAAATGGGCCAGCTCAATCGCCTCTTTGGTGGAGTTGGCACCGCATCCCGCCATGATGGGCACGCGACCTGCCGCTTGCTCCACCGACACGCGGATGATTTCGCAGTGTTCGTCCACGTTCACCGTGGGGGACTCGCCGGTCGTGCCGACCACGCCGATGCAGTCTGTGCCCTCAGCGATATGCCAATCAATCAGGCGACGCAGCGCCGGGTAGTCCACGGTGCCATCGTCGAGCATGGGGGTCACCATCGCGACGATGCTGCCCCGAATGGGAGTAAAGGAAGAAGTCATGGGGCGCTTGATCGTGGTTAAAAGGATGATTTTACCTAGAGCGGGTAACTTGCAATAACGTCTTGGGGCGCCTTTACGCTGACTTTTCGAATGGCGGCAATGCGCTGCACAAAGCGCGCTGGGTCGGTCAGGGTACCGTTTTCGTAGGCAACGATCTGTAAATCAGCGCACACCCGAAGCAGCTCGCCACTTTGCAGCAGAAAGTCAGGTCGGCTGGGGCGTCCAACCGTCTCATTTCCCGCAGCAAAGGTTTCATAAATCAGCAGGCCACCCGGCGCCACGCTGCCCAAAATCGTGGGCCAGAGAGGCCGCCACAGGTAGTTGGTGACCACCACCAGGCCAAACTGCCGCAATGCGCCAGGGTCACCGGGCTGTGTCAGGGGCCAAGCGCCATTTTCGATGTCTGCGCACACCAACTCGGCGTTGGGAAAACGGGCGCTTGCTAACGCAATGTCGCGGTCGATGCCGGTGACCGGGTGTCCCCGTTGGGCAAACCAACTGAGGTGGCGGCCAATGCCGCAGGCCACATCCAGCACTGTCGCGCCAGGTTCAATGAGATGGGACCAGCGTTGCACCCATGGAGACGCCGCGTTCAACGTATCGTGTGCCATCACCTAGAAACACGCCCACATTTGGTTGGCCAGCTGCACCATGAAGTCGGGGCGTGCATAGAGGCCGAACACGACAGCCAAGAGCGTCATGGCAAGCGCAAGCGCAAGTGCCTTGGCAATTTTGGGGGTGCCGGGACGCTCTTGCATGTTCATGGCGCTATCAAGCCGACGCTGCAGCCAGACGCGGTGTGCGCTCGATCGGAGACTCTTTCACTGGCAAATTCACCAAACCTGCGAATACGCCCAGCGCAATCGCGATGTACCAGACCACGTCGTAGCTGCCCGTGCGATCGTAAAAATAACCGCCCAGCCATACGCCCATGAAGGAGCCCACCTGGTGGCTCAGGAAGACAAAGCCGCTGAGCATGGACAGGTGCGCCACACCAAAAATTTGGGCAATCGACGCATTGGTTGGTGGCACGGTGGACAGCCACAAAAAGCCCATCACCGCCGAGAACACATACACACTGACCGGGCTGAGTGGCGCCCAGATGAAGAGGGCGATGACTACTGCACGGGCGAAGTAAATGAAGGCCAGGATGTGGCGTTTGGGCAGGCGCTGGCCCAAAGCCCCTGCCGTGTAGGTGCCAAACACATTGAACAAGCCAATCAGGGCCAGCGCGTAACTTGCCACCTGGGGCGACAGGCCGTGGTCTTTGAGGTAGCTGGGCATGTGCACGCCGATAAACACCACCTGAAAACCGCAGACGAAGTAGCCCGCCATCAACAACTGAAAGCTGCGGTACTGAAACGCTTCAC
>CAIYRQ010000244.1 GCA_903928635.1 uncultured beta proteobacterium
CACCCCCTGCCGCGTGGGCACTGCCAAAGCTGCCACGCTGATGGACGCGCCGGTGTGGGACATGACCACGCTGGAAGACCTCAATGTGGTGATGACTGACGCTTCGATTTGCGGCCTGGGCCAAGCGGCGCCCAACCCGATCCGCTGCATCCACAAATACTTTCCCCAGGAAATTGGAGTTTCGCTGTGAACGCACCGACCCAACTCAATCAAGTGACCCCGGCCACCGTCGAGTTCAAACTCGACCAGAAAACCATCCATGCTTTTGAGGGGGAGACCATCCTCAAAGCGGCCAAGCGCCATGGCATCGACATTCCCCACCTTTGCTACAAAGATGGCTACCGTGCCGACGGCAACTGCCGTGCTTGTGTGGTCGAGATCAAGGGCGAACGCACACTCGCACCCAGCTGCTGCCGATCGGCGACGGCTGGCATGGAAGTGCAGGCCCAGAGCGAACGCGCACTCAAGAGCCAGAAGATGGTGGTGGAGATGCTGCTCTCCGACATGCCGGACGTGGGCTACAAATGGAATGACGCCGACGGTGCCCAAGCCGGTGCCGCAGGCCAGCACGGCGAGCTCAGCCAGTGGGCGGATCGCTTGGGCGTGACGGTGCGCCCCGAGCTCAAGGCGCTGCGCCGTGAGCAACCGCAGTCCGACATGTCGCACCCCGCCATGGCGGTGAACTTGGATGCCTGCATTCAGTGCAACCGCTGCGTGCGCGCCTGCCGAGAAGAGCAGGTCAACGACGTGATTGGCTACGCGCTGCGCGGCGCGCACAGTGAAATCGTGTTCGACCTGAACGACCCCATGGGCCTGAGCACCTGTGTGGCCTGTGGCGAATGCGTGCAAGCCTGCCCCACGGGCGCCCTCATGCCCAAGACCCAGGTCGGCAGCCAAGTGGTGGACAAGAAGGTCGACTCGGTGTGCCCGTTCTGCGGCGTGGGATGCTTGTTGACCTACAACGTCAAAGACAACGTGATCGTCAGCGTGGACGGACGCGATGGCCCGGCGAACCACAACCGCCTGTGCGTCAAGGGCCGTTTCGGCTTTGACTACGCGGCCAGCCCCCAGCGCTTGACCATGCCCTTGATCCGCAAGGAAGGTGTGGGCAAAGACCCGGAAATGCTCAACCGCTTGAACCGCGACAGCGCCGACTGGTCCGAGGTCTTCCGCGAAGCGACCTGGGAAGAGGCCCTGGCTCTGGGTGCGGGCAAGCTCAAAGACCTGCGTGACCAGTTCGGCCCCAAAGCCTTGGCCGGTTTTGGCTCGGCCAAAGGCAGCAACGAAGAGGCCTATTTGTTCCAAAAACTGGTGCGCACCGGCTTTGGCAGCAACAACGTGGACCACTGCACCCGCCTGTGCCATGCGTCCAGCGTGGCAGCACTTCTAGAAGGTGTGGGCTCCGGTGCCGTGAGCAACCAGGTCAACGACGTGGAGCATTCGGAACTGATTTTTGTGATCGGCTCCAACCCCACCGCAAACCACCCCGTGGCGGCCACTTGGATGAAAAACGCGGCCCAGCGCGGTGCAAAAATTGTTTTGGCCGACCCGCGGATTACCGACATCGGCAAGCACGCCTGGCGCACCCTGCAGTTCAAGGCCGACACCGACGTGGCCATGCTCAACGCGCTCATCCATGTGGTGATCGAAGAGGGCCTGGCTGATCAGGACTTTATTGCCAAGCGCGCCAGCAACTACGAGGCGCTGCGTGACAACGTCAAAGGCTACAGCCCCGAAGCGATGGAGCCGATTTGTGGCATACCGGCGCAAACCCTGCGCGAGGTGGCACGCGCGTTTGCCAGCGCCAAGGGCGCCATGATTTTGTGGGGCATGGGTGTGAGCCAGCACGTGCACGGCACCGACAACGCACGCTGCCTGATTGCGCTGGTCACCGTCACCGGACAGATCGGCAAACCCGGATCGGGTCTGCACCCGCTGCGCGGTCAAAACAATGTGCAAGGTGCGTCTGACGCCGGTTTGATTCCCATGATGTTCCCCAACTACCAGCGCGTCACCAATGGTGCAGCCCATGCGTGGTTTGAGGATTTCTGGGGCACCAAGCTCGACGCCCAGCCCGGCTACACCGTGGTGGAAATCATGCACAAAATCCTGGCGCCGGACACCGATGCGCACAAAGTGCGTGGCATGTACATCATGGGCGAAAACCCCGCCATGAGCGACCCCGACCTGAACCACGCCCGCCATGCTTTGGCGTCACTGGACCATCTGGTGGTGCAGGACATTTTCATGACCGAGACCGCCTGGCTGGCCGATGTGGTGCTACCCGCCACCGCCTGGCCCGAGAAGAACGGCACGGTCAGCAACACCGACCGCATGGTGCAGTTGGGCAAGCAAGCCATCAACCCACCGGGGCAGGCCAAGCCTGACCTGTGGATCATTCAAGAAATCGCAAAACGTGTGGGCGGTTATGCCCCGCAGTCCCATACATCGGGCGCTGGCAGCCACGGCAGCGGTCGCCCCTTGGCCTGTGGCTATGAAGGCGAATTCGATGGCGTGGCCGAGGTGTACGACGAAATGCGCCGTGCCATGCACACCGCGATCTCCGGCATCACCTGGGAGCGTTTGCAGCGCGAGTCCAGCGTGACGTATCCGTGCCTGACCGCGGACGATCCGGGCGCGCCCACGGTGTTTATTGACCAGTTCGCCACCGACGACGGCCGCGTGCACCTGGTGCCCGCAGACATCATTCCCGCCAACGAGCGGCCGGACGGCGACTTCCCGTTTGTGCTCATTACCGGGCGCCAGTTGGAACATTGGCATACCGGCAGCATGACGCGCCGCGCCACCGTGCTCGACGCCATTGAGCCCATGGCGACCGCCTCCATGTGCGGTGCGGATTTGGCGAAGCTGGGTCTGGAGACGGGTGACGTCATCACCATCCAGTCGCGCCGGGGCGAGGTGGCCATCCACGTACGCCGTGATGACGGTACCCCCAACGGTGCGGTGTTTGTGCCCTTTGCCTATTACGAAGCAGCGGCCAACCTGATGACCAACGCGGCGCTGGACCCCTTCGGCAAAATTCCGGAGTTCAAGTACTGCGCCGTGGCCGTTCGGGCGGGGGGCGTGCCTTCTGCGGTGGAAGGCTATGGCACCAACCGGCCCGCGCCGGTGGCGGCCTGAGACCTTGCTGTCCTCTGATTTGCAGCGCCTGCCGCGCCTGACGCAGGCCCAGGCGCCGCTCACGGAGTCGATTGCGGTCGTCAACGAGTTCGGTGAAACACGGGCGCTGGATATTCCGGCCGAGCGCGCGCTCACCGTCTATGTGGACAAGCGCGAACTCGTCACCCTCATGACGCTGGGTGCGCAGCCCGAGTGGCTGGTGCTGGGCTATTTGCTCAACCAGCGGCTGATCCGTGCTGCGCACGAGGTGGAATCCATCACGGTGGACTGGGAAGTGGGTGCAGCGGCTGTCAAAACCCAACACGGCATTGCCAACCTCACTGAAAAAACCGCCAAGCGGGTGGTGACCACCGGCTGTGGCCAGGGCAGTGTGTTTGGTGACCTGATGGCCGATGTGGACACCATCGCACTGCCAGAGGCCACGCTGACCCAAGGCGCCTTGTACGGCATCGTGAACGCCATTCGTTTGCATGACAGCGTTTACAAGGCAGCGGGGTCGGTGCACGGCTGTGCGCTGTTTCAGGGCGAGACCATGCTGATGTTTGTCGAAGACGTGGGGCGCCACAACGCCATTGACGCCATCGCCGGTTGGATGGCCTTGCAGCCCACGGAGGCTGGCAACAGCGCGGTACAGCGCACGGGGCTGCGCGCCGACGACAAGGTGTTCTACACCACCGGACGCCTGACCAGCGAGATGATCATCAAGTCCGCACAAATGGGCATCCCGATTGTGGTGTCGCGCAGTGGGATTACCCAAATGGGCCATGCCGTGGCGCAGCGGCTCAATTTGTGCGCCATTGGACGGGCCACCAACAAACGCTTTTTGTGCTTTAGTGCGC
>CAIYRQ010000245.1 GCA_903928635.1 uncultured beta proteobacterium
GAAGGTTTTTACAATCGAGTCCGCAGGCACAGTCATCTTGACCAAATGAGCCCGCTTGCGTTCGAGCAACTTCAAACCGGAAGTTGATTTATGTCTATGAAAGCGGGTGACGTCCAGTTAGCAATGTGGGGTAGACCCCGACCAGTTGATTGGTCGGCATGTACTGACGATTTGTTGTTTGATCTGCCAAAGTAGTGGGGACAGTGGTATCTTGGGTTTTTCCAAACGGCATAATGGTTACCGTCGTATTTTTACCAGGAAATGGTATTTTTATGCTCGGAAACGGGTCGTTCAGAAGCATCACGTAGGTATCGACGGTGGGAATGTTGTTCCCCCCCACCGTTCGCAACGCGCCTTTTTTAGCCCAATAAGCCACCCCCGCAGATAGAAAGCTGCCCTGGTTGTCAGTCTGATCAGGCACTAAGCCCCTGATTTTCTCCATGCTGACATTGTTTTTTAGTGTGGGGTTGCGATCTTTGTTTTGCCAACTGTCAACATTGTTGTTTTCACCAATGAACTTCGACGTACCATTGATACCCTCTATATTACCAATATAAAGCGTTTCACTGCCCACATTGAGTGGGGCACCGGCAGCGTTTGAGAGCCTTCCGGCAAATGCACTATTGAATGGACTTCCTGGCAATTGATCAGAATCCCAGGAAGGATTTGGGCCTGAAACTACCATAATATTCGGTTTCGAACACCATTTTGCCGGATCCTGATAGGGGTCAGTCCAATTTTGGTTTATATATCTATTTCCAAATACACGATAGTCCTCATCATCTGCGGTGTTAAAAGCAGGTGTTTTCCCGGCATTTGCATAGTAGCGAAGTCCCTCATACATCATTTCAGCCAAGGGATTGCCCCAATCGTTTACCTTTCCATCAGGCAATACACCATCTTTAGCAATAGGGTCGCCTAGGCCATAGGTCCAAGTATCCTTGTATATAAAATTATTTCCAAAATAATAATTTGAATAATTGGGGACGACTAATTGGTTACGTCCCGGATTGAGACCTGTATAGGTAGATACGTTATAGTTGCTGATTCGTATACTATCTAAATGACTTATGAGCGAGTATGCTGGGCGCGCAAACGTTCCATTTGTGTTTAATTCGGTAGAAAATGGACCAACTGGAGTGCGAAGTCTGCCCCCTGACAGGTTGTTGTCATAACTTCCGGTCAGCAAGCCAAAATTAACACTTCCGTCAGCACCATACTCTTGCAGAACCCCTGTGGGTTTGTAGGTCGTATAAGTTACCCCAGTAACCACGTGTGTATACGGCTGGCAGCCGTCGGTATATCCAGGGCTGCAAACCTGAACGCGCACCGCATAGTCCGTCAAAACAGGTGCAGCGCTTGTGAGCACATCTGGTGTATCCCCCAGGTTACCATACCCCACCATATTGCCACGGGCGTTAGGGTGGCTTGCACTCGTAAATTGACCAACGTATCCAATCGGATAGGGCCGTACATCCAACACGGGCCGCTGAGAGGACGCCCACCGTTGCGCCGGATTACCCGACTTTTTGATCACACGCAACAGCGGAGGATAGCCACTGCAGTCACTAAGGGTAGAGCATTCGATCCCAACATCAGCTACCGTCGTGGTCGGGGTATCAGAAAAAGGGCCCGGCGCGTAGGCCTGAACCCAGCTTCCATCAGGTTTCAAATAGGTCTGTAGTTGGTGGGTAGTACCGTTACGCACCGTACTTGTTAGATTTCCAAACAAATGGTACAAGGGGGTTCCTGCATCATTCCCCGGATTTGTTAATGGTGCATAATATTGGATATCGTAGGTGCCCAGGTCACTGCTTGCATAATCTTTGGCCCATCCATGTCCATCCTGCGGAATATAAGCTCTGCGTAAGATCGTGAGTGGCTCAGCATGGGTGGCGTCTAGGTCAATCTCACGCATACCGCCATACAAGGCCACCCGCATAGCGTCCATTCGGCTGGTAGTGACATAGTTAAGCCAGTTGCCACTCCAATATTGCTGACCAGAGACGCAACCCCCGCGATTGGATCCACGATCCAATGGATTAGCGGTGGCGGCGGGAAAAAAATATGAAGTAGCTAGGTTTCCTGTATTGTTATACGAATAGCAATACTTAGAATTGAATAAGCCAAGATACGTAAAACTCGGTTTAAACATAATATCGATGGTACCAACTCCGTCTAGATCAGTCATGTCGTTATAAGCCGGAAAAGACATGCTGTGATCACGCGACACGGTCAGCAGTATCGATGGTGATGCAGCTTGGGACGAATGGACCGGCTGTTGATTTTCTGGAGAGGCCCCTAGAATGGCTGCAGAATTTGCATTGACTGCCACTAATTGAATCATCAGAAACAACAAGCAACCCACAGACAGCCTAATAGAATAAAAGTAAATATTAATCATCGAATTATTTTTCATGGTACATTCACCTTCATGGTCAATAATTTTATTGAGTTAAAAAAGTGGATTGCAGCATTACCAAAGCACGGTCTGTATTCGGCGTCAGTGTGCGAACAGTTATACGGTAAAGCTTGCAATTGAATGCAGCACTTTTAGTTGCAGTGCATGCGAAGTTGTTGCCGAGATATTCAATGAGATATTGCTGATTCAGGCCCGCGGACAGCGTGGCGTCTGTGTCGTATGCCGCCGAAGCGGCAGACGCGGGCGCCTGCGATGAAACGGTCTTCCAAGTGACCCCCGTGTCGAGCCAACGGTCAAGGCAACCTGGCGACGGCTGCGCGCACAGACCCGCTGCATTGCACGGAGAGCCATCGCTGACCGATGGACTTGCGCATGTGGTGGCCGGCACCCTCGTGGGAAACCCGGGATTCACCGGCGAAGATGCAGCCTGCGCCTGGGCGATGGCCTCGGCGTTGCGCAGTACGCGCTCTGCGGACTGCATCGCCAAGGTGCGATCCAGGCTGTTGGCTGACATGCGTTCTTGCATAACCAGGGTGCGCACGCCAGCGATGCCGAGCACGGTGACCAACAGCACCATGATGAGCACGACGATCAACGCTATGCCCCGTTGTTGCTCTCTGTGTTGCTGCGCAGACGGCTTCATTGCATGCGCACCTTGATGCTAACAGTCAGGGGAACGTCATGCGTTATCACCGTAGACGCACTGCCAGTAGAGCCCGCATTGTCCAGAGTCTGCATGGTCAAAGTTAGTCTCACTGCCGAGACGAGCGCCCACTGCCCCGCCACGGTCGCAGCGTCTTGGTAGTCTGCCCCGATTGGCACTCCCGCGGTATCAGCGAGGAGGTATCTAATTTGCAGCCCTGTGACCCCAGTGACCATCTCGTCGTTGTCGGCGCCCCCCCAGGTACCATCTTTTTTGATTGTGAGACGGCGCAGGGAGGTGGCACCTGTTTGCGTAGTGCTACCGCCCACGTACCAGATATGAGAAGTCAGAGGCGTCAGATAAGCGCCCCCTGTTGCTGACAGTTGGGGGCTTTTGGCTGAGGGGTCGCTGTAGGTCAGTGTCTTGTTAACAGCATTGTTCGCTACTTCGAAAGTCAGCAACTGCGAGCCATCGCAGGCGACAATAACGTCATTCGCGTTATAGCCCGTGTTGTCGCTCGTGGTGATGGTCTTGGCTGCAAGGTTGTGGCCGGTAATTTGAAACGACGTACCTTTAACACTTCCACTCCAGACCAGCAAAGAGTTGGTTCCTGCAAGCTGTGCTGTTGCCCCCGCAGGACCAACAATTTTTCCTGCACTTGCCGTGGAGACCAGCACATCGCCCAACAATCCCGTGTCCCAACTGGCCCAATTTGGACTGGCGCTGACCAAGTTCGTGGAAATCATCGCCCCCCCACAGACCGAATTGCCTGCCTCTCGGATCTCGCGGGAAAGCAGGTCCATCGCAAACCGTGCGTTTTCCTCCAGGCGGGCAATCGACTCCACAGTGGCAAAAGACTGGCGGTTTGCCAAATAAACAGCTGCTGCCCCGGCGACAGCCACCAGCCCCAAGGTCAGTGCCACCATCACCTCGACGATGGATACGCCCTGCTGCCAGCGACGCGCTGTGGGCACTCGGCTCCGTGCGAACGACCTCATAAGCGCCCTACCAATTGCACCGACTGGGTGCTGCTGCCGCCCAACGCACGGCTGTCGTCCCAATAAATATTGATGGTGCACATACCTGGCGCAGCGCTACTGGAGCTGGTGCAGGTAATGTCGGCGCAGGTCGTGTCGAAATTACCAAGTGCTTTTTTGAGCGCTGCGAACCAGTTGTTCAGATCGTTTTGGGCTAACGTCGTTGGCGAGCCGGTATAGGCGCATTGTTTAGAGAAGTTATAGGGCAGCGTCGGATCAATGGCCGCGGCCTTGTTGGCCCGCATGGATTCCATCATGTAAGCCGCTAAATTCGATGCGTCGGTGCGCTGCAGGCTGCTCTGGGTGGCACGGACCGCTCGCACCTGCAAGGCGGAGAAGCCAATCAAGCCTATCGAGAGCAGAAGAAAGGCGATCATCACTTCGAGCAAGGCGACACCACGCTGTTTATTGAGGGGTGACGGGGCCTTGGGCATGTTTACCTGTGCTTGGCGAATGGTACAAACCGGGTTCAAATTCATTCAATCCATCGTAACAAATGCCGATAAAAAATTCATCTCGCCTGGCGATGATACTCAAAATGAAAACCGACTGAGCGTTTGTCAGGCGTTTCTGTGTAAACCGGCCGTCCCGGGCCGTGGCTAACGTGGTAGAAAGCGCCCTGTCCCCACACCCGCTAGCTGCCCATGCCCTTGCTACTCACCCTGCTGTTCGTGCTGGCTTACCTGGCCATTGCGCTCGAAAGCCCGCTAAAAATCAACAAATCTGCGACGGCGTTGCTGGGCGCCGGCCTGCTGTGGACGGTCTATGCACTGCTGGCGGGCGACGCGACACAGGTCAATGCACAGTTGAGCGACTCTCTGGTGGGAACAGCACAGATTGTGTTTTTCTTGATTGCCGCCATGGCTATCGTCGAGGTGATCGACGCGCACGACGGTTTTGAGGTGCTGACCACGGCGATTCAAACCCGTCGGCTTTCGACGCTGATGTGGCTCGTGGGCCTGTTCACCTTTTTTCTGAGCTCCATTCTGGACAATCTGACCACCACCATCGTCATGTTGTCGCTCATGAAGCGCCTTTTGGCCGAGCGCCAGGACCGGCTTACCTTTGCCGGTTTGATTGTGATTGCAGCCAATGCCGGTGGTGCCTGGACGCCGATCGGTGACGTCACCACCACCATGCTGTGGATCGGAGGTCAGGTGACCACATTGGCCATCATGCAAGGGGTGTTTTTAGCGTCCCTCGTGAACCTCCTGGTGCCCCTTGCAGCTGCCGCTTGGATGGCTGGCGAACGGTGCGTCTTGGCTCCACCCAGGGCAGATTCAGGTGATGTGCTGCCGACTACTCCGATGGAGCGCTCGGTGGTGCTGGTTATGGGCCTGGCGAGCCTGGTACTGGTGCCGGTGTTTAAAGCACTGACCCACCTGCCCCCGTTTTTAGGCATTTTGCTGGGCTTGGGGGTGCTATGGGTGGTGGCGGACTTGATGCACCGGCGCAAAGACGACGATCAAAAGCGCCACCTGACCCTGGTCAGCGCCCTGGCACGCATCGACATGGGATCTATCGTGTTTTTCATCGGCATCTTGTTGGCGGTAGCGGTCCTGGAGCACAGCCATGTGCTCGCCGCGCTGGCGCAATGGCTTGACACCACGGTGGGGCGTTTGGACCTGATCGTGCTGGTTATTGGCTTGGCCAGTGCAGTGGTGGACAACGTGCCCCTGGTGGCCGCCTCCATGGGCATGTACGACCTGGCACAGTACCCTGCCGACCACTTTTTGTGGGAGTTCATGGCCTACTGCGCAGGCACCGGCGGCTCCATTTTGGTCATCGGTTCGGCATCCGGTGTCGCGGCCATGGGACTGGAGCGCATTGACTTTATGGCTTACCTGCGAAAGACCAGCGGACTGGCCCTGGCCGGATACCTTGCCGGAGCGCTGGTCTACCTGGCGCAATACCGGTGGCTGCACTGATTGCCTTTTAACCTTGGGTATTTCCTAGGCTTCGCAGCCAAAATGTGCCGGTTTAGAGGTTACCCTTGAGCCTCGAAAAAACACATATTGATTTCAATGACCAGGTGGGTGAAACCATGAATTTTCTTCTTTCGTTGTCCAAACGCATAGATCGACTTAGCGAATGGGTGGGCCGATGGGTGGCCTGGCTGGTTCTTGCTGCTGTGCTCATTAGCACCGGCAACGCAATCATGCGAAAGGCGTTCAATATGAGCTCCAACGCCTTTCTCGAAGTGCAGTGGTACTTGTTTGCTGCCGTGTTCCTGTTGGCCTCGGGGTACACGCTGCTGCGACAGGAGCATGTCAAGATCGACGTGGTCTCGGGGCGGTTTTCCAAACGGACCCAAATTTTGATTGATATTGTCGGCATTTGCGTGTTCTTGCTGCCCTTTACTTACATGATCACCAAGCTTGCGATGCCATTGGTGATCAACGCCTATGAGACGCAAGAGGTTTCGTCCAACGCGGGCGGTCTCATCCGCTGGCCCGTGTTTGCACTATTGCCCACTGGAATGCTGCTGCTGGCCTTGCAGGCCGTGTCAGAGCTGATCAAACGAATTGCGTTTTTACAGGGCCTGGTGCCTGACCCCAGCAAGAAGCTAGGTGCCAAAACGCCGGAACAGGAATTTGCCGAGTTTTTGCTCGAGAAGGAAGTTGCCGCCCGCGAAGCCGCCCAACTGGGAGCACAAAAATGACCGAATTCCTGACCGCCAACATGGCGCCCATCATGTTCGCGTCGCTGATCTTGTTCTTGCTTTTCGGTTATGCGGTGGCGTTTTCCTTGGCTGCCTGCGGGCTGTTCTTTGGTCTCGTGGCGATTCAGCTCGGCATGATTCAGCCCGCGTTTTTGCAAAGCCTGCCGCTGCGCATGTTCGGCATCATGCAAAACGACACGCTGCTGGCCATCCCGTTTTTCACCTTTATGGGGTTGATTCTTGAGCGCTCCGGCATGGCGGAAGACCTGCTGGACACCATTGGCCAGCTGTTTGGCCCGATCCGTGGCGGCCTGGCCTACGCGGTGATTTTTGTGGGTGCCATGTTGGCAGCCACGACCGGTGTGGTGGCGGCGTCTGTGATTTCGATGGGTCTGATCTCGTTGCCCATCATGCTTCGCTACGGCTACGACCGGCGGGTGGCCGGTGGCGTGATTGCTGCATCCGGTACGCTGGCGCAAATCATTCCGCCCTCGCTGGTCCTGATCGTCTTGGCTGACCAATTGGGCAAAAGCGTGGGGGATTTGTACAAGGGCGCCTTTATTCCCGGCTTTGTGCTGACAGGCTTGTATGTGGGCTACATCCTGGTCTTGAGCATCGTGAGGCCTCACTGGGTGCCCGCCCTGCCCCCTGAAGCCCGCACCATTCGCGAAGCCGATGGCAGCTCGGGTCTGCGTTCACTCGCCATGTTGGTGCTCGGCGCCACCGCCTGCGCCATGGTGTTTGCCCACCTGCGCCCGGACACCACGCCGACTGACGAGCTCATCGTCACTTCCTTGTGTGTGGGTGTGGGTGTAGCCTTTGGCTTGGCCGTCATCAACCGCTTGAGCGGTCTGAACCTGCTCTCCAACATGGCACAGCGGGTGACCTTTGTGATGATTCCGCCGCTCGCGCTGATTTTTCTGGTGCTGGGAACCATCTTTTTGGGCATTGCTACGCCCACCGAAGGTGGCGCGATGGGTGCGGTCGGCGCGTTGGTCATGGCGCTGGTGCGCAAGCGCATCGACTTGCCGTTGATCCGCCAGGCCATGGATTCGACCATGAAGCTCTCTAGCTTTGTGATCTCCATTTTGCTCGGCGCGACGGTGTTCAGCTTGGCGTTTCAGGGGGTGGATGGCTCAAAATGGGTGGAGCACCTGCTCACCGGTCTCCCCGGTGGCCAGATGGGCTTTTTGATCGTCGTGAATATTTTGGTCTTTGTGCTGGCCTTTTTCCTGGATTTCTTTGAGTTGGCCTTCATCATCATTCCTTTGATCGGTCCGGTGGCGGAAAAGCTGGGCATTGACCTGGTGTGGTTTGGTGTGCTGTTGGCGGTCAATATGCAGACATCTTTTATGCACCCTCCTTTTGGCTTTGCATTGTTCTACTTGCGCAGTGTGGCCCCGCACGAGGACTACACCGACAAAGTGACCAAAAAGCCGATCAAGAAAATCACCATTGAGCAGATTTACTGGGGCGCCGTGCCGTTTGTTCTGATCCAGGTGCTGATGGTGGGCATGATCATCGCCTTCCCGGGTCTGGTTTCCAGCGGCTTAGGCAAAGAAGCAACGATCGATGCGGACAAAGTTTTTGAGCAAATGCAGCTAGATGCCCAACAACGCTCCGACGACAAAGCGGCCACACAGGCAACGTCCCCTGGTGGTGCTGAAGAAAAAGAAGACCCTATGAAACGCTTGATGGAGTCCATGAAGGACGACCAGGCCAAGAAACCCTGACCTTTGCAGCTTTCAAAAGGCAACAAAAAACCCCGCCAAGCGGGGTTTTTTGTTGGTTCGAAAAGTAATTAGAACTTCTGAACTTGCATGAAGTCGTCCATCGGACCTTCCGCAATGCTGAACCAGAGGTTGGTCTCTTTTCGGAACGCCGCGTAGTCCGAGAAGATTTTCTTCCAGGCCGGGTTGGTGTCATTCATCTCGGCATACACCTCATTGGACGCCTTGAATGCCGCAGACAAGATGTCCTTGTTGAAGGTGTGCAACTTTGCACCCTGGCTGAGAAGCGTCTTGAGCGCACCCATGTTGCGCGCGTCGTACTTGGCCTGCATGTCGATGTGCGCAAAGGCAGACGCGGACTCGATGATCGCCTTGTACTCATTGGGCAACGCGTCAAAGGCCTTGTGGTTGGTATACAGCGAGAGCTGTGGACCCACTTCCCAGAAGCCAGGCGCATAGTAGTGCGGAGCCACCTTGTGAAAGCCCAGCTTCAGGTCGTCGTAGGGGCCCACCCACTCAGCGGCATCAATCGTGCCTTTTTCCAGGGCTTGGTAAATTTCGCCACCCGGAATGTTGGAGGGCACTACCCCCAAACGCTCCAGCACCTTGCCCGCAAAGCCACCACAACGGAATTTCAAACCCTTGAGGTCTGCCACCGAGTTGATTTCTTTGCGGAACCAGCCGCCCATTTGCACACCAGTGTTACCCATGGGGAAGTTGATGATGCCGACCTTGGCGTAATGTTCACGCAGCAGTTTGAGCCCGTTGCCTTCGAACATCCACGCGGTCATCTGCCGGCTGTTCAGGCCGAAGGGCACGGCACAGTCCAGCGCATAGGTGGGGTCTTTGCCGAAAAAGTAATACGGCGCGGTGTGGGCCATTTCAACGGTGGCATTGGACACGCCGTCGAGTACGCCGAACGCGGGCATCAATTCGCCAGCGGCATGGGTGGTGATGGTGAACTTGCCTGCGCTCAACTCGCCCACTTTTTTGGCAAACACTTCTGCAGTACCAAACAGTGTGTCCAAAGACTTGGGGAAGCTTGACGCCAGACGCCAGCGCAGGGTCGACTGGGCGTGCACTGCAGGCGCCATGCCCGCGGCCAAAACACCCGCGAGACCCGCTTTTTTGATAATTGAACGACGATCCATAGGAGTACTCCGTTAAATGTGAAATTTTCTGTCTATTGACCGCATCAGGGACAACCCTGATCGGCTTTGCGCCCTGCCATTGTAGGAAGGACCTCACAGGCGCCAGAGGGGGGTTTTCCCTTGGAGCCAGGTGTCCAGTCTACAACCCGAAATGCAGGCGAATAGATGCCTCAATCCCAGCGGCATCCAGACCTTGCAGCGCCATGAGCTTGACCGGGTCGCCATGTTCGATGAACAAGTCAGGCAGCCCCAACTGCAACACCGGGGCTGTGACGTGGGCTTGCTGCAGGGCCTCCATGACCGCACTGCCAGCGCCGCCCATGCGGGCGCCATCTTCCAGTGTCACAAGGCAAGCATGCGTTTTGGCGATTTCCAGCAGCAGGTCCACGTCCAAGGGCTTGGCCCAGCGCATATTCACCACCGTCGCATCCAATGCTTGTGCCACGACCAATGCGCTCTGAAGCAGGGTTCCAAACGCCAAAATAGCCAGGCCTTGGCCTTGGCGGCGGATTTCGCCCTTGCCGTAGGGCAGGCCTTCCAGGTCCGCCCGAGTTGCAACACCTGCACCGCTGCCGCGCGGGTAGCGCACCGCCACCGGGTGGTTCTGCGCATAAGCAGTGCTCAGCAGTTGCCGGCACTCGCCCTCATCCGCCGGACAGGCAATGGCCAGGTTGGGAATACAGCGCAAAAACGCGATGTCATAGGCTCCCGCGTGGGTTGCGCCGTCCGCTCCCACCAAACCGGCACGATCGAGTGCAAATACCACGGGCAAGTCTTGAATGGCCACATCATGGATCAACTGGTCGTAGGCGCGCTGCAAAAAGGTGGAATAAATTGCCACCACGGGCTTGAGGCCCTCCGTGGCTAACCCTGCTGCAAAGGTTACGGCGTGCTGCTCGGCAATCCCTACGTCAAAGTAGCGCTGGGGGAAGCGCTTCTCAAATTCCACCAAACCCGAGCCTTCGCGCATCGCGGGCGTGATCGCCACCAGGCGTGCATCTTGTGCGGCGGTGTCGCAGAGCCACTGGCCAAACACCTGGGTGAAGGTGGTCGCACCAGCGCTTGCGGGCTTTTGCAAACCCACCGCAGGGTCGAACTTTCCAGGGCCGTGGTAGGCCACTGGATCGGCCTCGGCCTGGGCGTAACCCTGCCCTTTTTTGGTGACGACGTGCAAAAACTGAGGCCCCGTCAAATGGCGAATGTTTTCCAGCGTCGGAATCAGGGAATCCAAATCGTGGCCATCAATCGGGCCAATGTAATTAAAGCCAAACTGTTCAAACAGCGTGGCGGGCACGACCAATCCCTTGGCATGTTCTTCAAAGCGTTTGGCCAACTCAAACAGCGTGGGCGCGCCTTTGAGCACGCTTTTGCCCATGTTCTTGGCTTTGGCATAAAACTGCCCGCTCATCAACTGCGCCAAATAGCGGTTGAGCGCGCCCACAGGCGGGCTGATGCTCATTTCGTTGTCGTTCAGGATCACGAGCAGTTTGCAGTCTTCAACGCCTGCATTGTTCAAAGCCTCAAACGCCATGCCTGCTGTCAGTGCGCCGTCGCCAATCACGGCCACGCTGTAGCGGTCGTTGCCTTGGATCTTGGCGGCCATGGCCATGCCCAACGCTGCAGAGATGGACGTGCTGGAGTGCGCCGTGCCAAAGGTGTCGAATTCGCTTTCGGTCCTTTGCGGAAAACCACTCAAGCCGCCCAACTGGCGCAGCGTTGCCATGCGCTCGCGCCGACCCGTCAGAATTTTGTGGGGGTAGGTTTGGTGGCCGACGTCCCACACCACGCGGTCTTTGGGTGTGTCAAAAACATAGTGCAAAGCCACTGTGAGCTCCACCGTACCCAGGTTCGAACTGAGGTGTCCACCGGTTTTTGCCACACTGTGCAGCACGTAGGAACGCACCTCGTCCGCGAGTGCGCGCAAGTCAGACCGCGGTAGTCGCCGCAGGTCCGCGGGGCTGTGAATGCCCGGCAACAAGGGTGCGCGGGCGGAGTTGGTTTGGGGCATGGGAAGTGCGAACTCTGCAGGAAATTTCAATGGATACGCGGCATTGTCAGTGTAATCATTGGGCGACGATACAGGTCTCAATGGCCGCGCTGAACAACCAAGTTTGCCAGGCCCGCCAAGGCCGCCGTGTTCTCCAAGCCGCTGGCCGCTAAAGCACCATGCGCCTGGGCGAGCAAGTTTTTGGCCAGGCGCTGGCTAGCCGCTAGGCCCAACAGAGATACATACGTCGGTTTGTGGTTGTCGGCGTCTTTGCCAGCCGTTTTGCCCAACGCAGCGGTATCTGCGGTGACGTCCAACACATCGTCGACCACCTGGAAAGCCAAGCCGATGGCGCAACCATAGTCCGACAGCGCGCGTTGTACCGATTCAGAGGCCTGTCCACACACGGCGCCGAGCATCACACTGGCTTGCAGCAATGCGCCAGTTTTGAGCTGGTGCATGTGGCGTAGCGCGGGCTCCTCCAATGGCCGACCCACACTCGCCAGGTCAATCGCCTGGCCACCGGCCATCCCAGTGCTGCCCGCAGCGCGCGCCAGCACTGCACACAAACGCCCTTGCACAGCCAGGGGCACACTGCCATCGTCGGGGGTAAGCAGTTCAAAAGCCAAGGCTTGCAAGGCATCGCCTGCCAGCAAGGCGCCCGCCTCGCCAAACTTCACATGCACCGTGGGCTTGCCGCGGCGCAGCACGTCGTTGTCCATGCACGGCATGTCATCGTGCACCAGGGAGTACGCGTGTATGAGCTCAACGGCGCAGGCTGCACGCAACGCTGCCACATCGGCGGTCGCCGCAGCCTCGGGCGCTACCGCGTCAAAAGCGGCCAATGCCAACAAGGGGCGCAGGCGCTTGCCGCCGTCCAACACCGCGTAGCGCATGGCTTGTACCAGTCCAGCGGGTGCGCCCCAGCCGAGTGAGGGTACCGGCGTATCCGTCACCCATGCATCCAGCGCCGCCTCGACCTTGGTGAGGTTTGCAGCCATCCAGACCTCAAGGGACCATTCAGACACCCTGGTCACCCGTTTTTCCAGGGTTTGAGTACACCGTTGTCCAAGACTTTGATTTGGTTTTCCACGGCCTGAAGCTTGTCGCGGCACAGCTGCAGCAATGCGGCTCCACGCTCGTAGCTGGCCAGCAGCTGGTCCAACGGCAAATCACCAGATTCCATGCGTTGCACCAAGGTTTCGAGTTCTTGCACGGCCTGCTCGTACTGGGCAGGTAAGACAGTGGGGGGCGCGGAGTGGGAATTACTGGCCTTGGGCATGGTCGATGCCGCTTGGCAGCAAGCAGCGGGGTGTCAAAGTGGGGCGGATTTTATGCCAGCGTACCACCCGCAATACCCCTGCGGCGCACAGTACAATAGAAGCCTTCCGCTTCCGGTTAGCCGCACAGGTTGGCCGGGCTTTTTTTTGGGCGCCATGGGCGCATTCTCCCTGTGGGGAGTCTTTAGGTCAGGTTCCTATGTCTGATTTAAGTCTTCAACTGCAGCAGGCTCTGAGCCAACTACCAGTTTCAAGCTACTTTGACCCCGCGCTGTATGCGCAGGAGATGAAAACCATCTTCCAGTCCGGGCCGCGATACGTCGGGCATTCGCTGAGCGTGCCCCAATTGGGCGACTACTACGCCCTGCCCCAGGAACAAGGCGGACGCGTGCTGGTGCACAACGGCAGCGGCATCGAGCTGGTGTCCAACGTCTGCCGTCACCGCCAAGCGCTGATTCTCCAAGGACGGGGCTCTTTGAGCGACGGCCAGAACGCCAGCGGCAACATCGTCTGCCCCTTGCACCGCTGGACCTACCAAGGGCCGCAAAGTGGAGCATCCGCCCCCCCGATTGGCAAACTCATAGGTGCCCCCCACTTCGCCGCTGACCCCTGTCTGAACCTGAACAACTACCCCCTGCAGGAATGGAACGGCCTGCTGTTTGAGGGGGGTGGCGTGGATGTGGCCTCTCACATGGCAGGACTGGGGCCGCGCGCCGACCTGAACTTTGAAGGCTATGTGCTGGACCGGGTGGAAATGCACGAATGCAACTACAACTGGAAAACCTTTATTGAGGTCTACCTGGAGGATTACCACGTCGGCCC
>CAIYRQ010000246.1 GCA_903928635.1 uncultured beta proteobacterium
ATGAAGATGCGCATGGAGTCCACGCGAGCCTGGGTGGATGCGGTCACGGCGCGTTTGGATGGTGGCGACGAGGGTCCGGAGTGGGTGTCGCAAGTGTGTTTGCTCAAAAACCATGCGACCCAGACCATGCAATTTTGTGCCGACCAGGGCGTGCAGCTGCTCGGAGCTATGGGCTTTATGCGCGGCACTGCCTGTGAACGTATTTACCGCGAGGTCAAGGTGATGATGATTGGCGGTGGGGCCGAAGAGATCATGAAAGAGTTGGCCTCGCGTCAACTGGGGCTGTGACAATAGGCGCATGACCCCAAAGAACACTACCGGTGCGACCAGCGTGCCCGATACCAACATCCTGCCTTTAACTTCCCCGGTTGTATTCGAAGAAGAGTTCGTCACGGGACTCAAGAAAATCTTTGAGGAGCGCATCGCCTTTAACCAGGTCTTGGGCTTGAAGATCACTGCTGTCACGCCAGAGCGGGTGGTGGCGCGCATCGACATGCGTCCGGAGTTGGTGGGCCACTATGCCTTCAACCGTATCCATGGCGGTGTAATCAGCGCCGGACTGGACGCCATGGGCGGGTTGGCCGTGATGGCTGCCATCGGCGCCCGCCACATGGACGAGACGCCGAACCAGCGTCTGCACCGTTTCGGCCGCTTGGGCACCATCGACTTGCGCATTGACTACATGCGTCCTGGCATCAGCCCCTACTTTGAGTTGCACGCTCATGTGCTGCGCCTGGGCTCTCGCGTGGCCAATACCCGCATGGAATTTCTGGGCGCAGACGGAAAATTGCTATCTACCGGCGCAGCGGCCTACATTGTTTCCTGAGCCGTCAATAAATGGTGACAAATCATCATTTATTGGTCTTGGAAGACGGGGCCTGAGTTGCCTTTTTTGTACCTTGGTCAGCACATGCGCCGGTATGCCGCAATTGCGCGCCTTGTTCACGCATTTTGCATTCGTTTTGAAATGTAGCGGTTTTGGGGGTATGGGTCCAGTAGCCGCATACGAGTGCCAAATCATTGGTGCACCCATACGCGCTAGGACTCATTGGATGCAGCAATGTCAGTAACAAGACGGCCCGGATGGGGCCAGAAATATTTGTCATAGGAATGTGACGCCTTGGCAACTTCTGATCGGATGAACGTATTGCTGGGCTACTCTTTGAGAGGCGTTAATGCAGAGACGTTTGTAGTTGTCACTACATCTTGAAATTGAAAATACACCATTCTGAAAATCCAAGCGTAGACCCAAAGACAAAGCATATCTAGAAAAAATTGCGCCAAGTCGTAGGCTGCATTGCCAGACAGCAAACGCATCCGTCCGAGCAGGAGGCCAATGCCGAATCCGCCGGTTACGAAAACTATTTGTATCCGTTGACTGACGAGGAATTCTGGCACCAGTACAAACTCTTGCTTGCATTTGGTACAGCGTTTGTACTCATTGAAGAGCCTGATGCGGTGGCCTTGATTGCAAACTGTGCAGGTGTAACGAACGAAGCGCATTGCAGAACAAAAATTCGTATTCGCTTAGAGCTCAATTTTTGTGCCGATTTCAATCAAACGGTTGGCATCCACCTTGAAGAAATCCGAAGCACGCGCAGCGTTTTGCATCATCCAAACAAAGATCGCCTCGCGCCAGAGTGACATTTGTGGAACCTCTTTCATGACCAAAGAATCGCGTGCCATGAAAAAAGAGGTTTCCATCGGTGGACAATCAATTCCAAAATCTTTCTTTAACGCAGCCATCAGCAGACCCACGTCGGGTGTTTCTTTAAACCCGTAAACGCCCCGCACCAGGTAAATACCTTTGCTCATTTCGCGTACCGAAATCCGCCGTTCTGACTGCACATAGGGAACATCCCAGGTGCTCATTTTCAAAAAAATCACCTGCTGATGAAGCACCCGATTGTGTTTAAGGTTGTGCAGTAGAGCGGGTGGCACGAAATCAATGTGGGCCGTGAGAAACACCGAGGTGCCCTCGATGCGGTGTGGGGGGTGCTGAAGCAAGGAGGGGATGAAGTCGTCCAGTCCGATACCGTTGTTGATTGCCCGCGAGCGGAGCAATTGCCGACCCTGGTACCACGTCATCATGAGCAAAAACAATGCGCTTGCAATGACCAGTGGAAACCAGCCACCTTCCAAAATCTTGGACAAGTTCGCAGCGAAAAATCCGGCGTCCACGATGAGGAAGGAGCCAACGATCAGGGTGATCGTCCCGCGGTTCCATTTCCAACTCTTTTGCATCACCACCGCCGACAGCATGGAGGTGATCAGCATGGTCGATGACACCGCGATGCCGTAGGCCGTTGCCAGGTTGTCGGACTTGCGAAATGCCAGTACCACGACTACCACCACGACGCAAAGTACCCAGTTGATGAAAGGCACATAGATCTGGCCGATTTCGCGCTCAGAGGTGTGCACCACTTTCATGCGCGGTACGAAGCCCAGCAGGATGGCTTCGCTGGTCATGGAGTAAGCGCCGGAAATACACGCTTGGGACGCGATGACGGTCGCGAACGCTGAAAGTATCACCAGCGGCAGCGTCAGGTATTGCGGCACCATGAGGAAAAAAGGGTTACTGACCGTTTGCGCATCACGCAGCAGCAAGGCGCCCTGGCCAAAGTAATTCAGCAACAAAGCCGGCATGACCAGCAAAAACCAGGCATAGCGGATCGGTCGAATTCCAAAATGACCCATGTCAGCATACAAGGCCTCGGCACCCGTCACCACCAAGAACACCGCCCCGGTCACGGCAAATGCAATTGCCGAATTCTTCAGCATGAAACTCAGCGCATACCAAGGCGAGAATGCCAACAGGATCTCGGGGCTTTGGACAATTTGGTAGGTGCCCATGGCACCGATGGCCAGAAACCAAATCAACATAATCGGCCCAAACAGGATGCCGACGACTTCCGTTCCTTTTTTCTCAAACAAAAACAAACAGATCAAAATAGCCAGCGTCAGCGGTAGCACGATGTGGCCGAAATCCTCAGACACCACCGTCAATCCTTCGATGGCGGACAGCACCGAGATGGCGGGCGTGATCACGGCATCCCCATAGAACAAACAGGCCCCCAAAACACCCATCACCATGATGGTCATAGCCTGGGTGCTTCCTTGTTTTGCGGTGCGCAATGCCAGCGCCATCAAGGCCAAGATGCCCCCCTCACCATGGTTGTTGGCACGCATGACAAAAGCCACATATTTCAGTGACACCACGATCACAAACGTCCAAAAAATCATGGACAACACGCCATAGACGGAGTCCTTGTTCAGCGGTATGCCGCTGACAGGATCAAAGCAGGATTTCAGTGCGTACAAGGGACTTGTTCCGATGTCGCCAAAAACAATCCCAATGGCCAAAACGGACAATGCCAATAAGCTTCCCTTGACATGGTGGTTGCCTTGGTCAAACTCGATAGGACGTAAAAATTTGGAATGAGAATATTCAGGATTGCTAATAGACATAGAGCTGTGCGTGCCAAATAAAAACAAAGGACAAGTGGGGAATCATTTCAAAAAGCGATAACCGACACCGGTTTCGGTGATGAAATGTCGAGGTTGGCTAGGATCGTTTTCCAGCTTGCGACGCAAGTGGCCGATATAAATTCGCAAGTAGTGGGTGCTGTCTTTGAATTGCGGTCCCCACACCTCTCGCATCAATGCGCTTTGGGTGAGCATTTTTCCTGGCGAACGGGTTAGTGCGATGAGTAGGCGATATTCCGTAGGAGTGATGTTGACGCTGACTCCCGCCTTGGTCACGCTGCGCTGTACGAAGTCGATTACCACGTCCCCAAAGTCCAGGTTCGGGTTGCTGCCGGTTTCGAGTTTGGAGCCCCGGCGCAGTTGCACACGCACTCGTGCCAGTAGCTCTCCCAGGCCGAAAGGTTTGGACAAATAGTCGTCAGCGCCGCGGTCCAGTGCGTTGATCTTGTCGGCTTCGTTCATGCGCGCCGACAGAATCAAAATTGGCGCTGGCGACCACGCGCGAAATTGGTCAATAAAGGACAAGCCGTCGCCGTCGGGCAAACCCAGATCGAGGACGATCAAGTCGGGGTGGAATGTTGCTGCGCGGGTCAGCGCTTGCGCCAGCGTTCCCGCTTCCTGCACCTCAAACTCCTCTGACTCGAAAGCCGAACGCAGCAGGCGCTGAATGTCCAGGGCGTCTTCCACCACCAAAATGCGGAAACGGTTGGTACTCATGTCTCTTGCGGCACCTGGGGGGCATTGCCGAGCTGAAGGACGATCTGCACACAGGCTCCGCCCTGAGGAAGATTGTGCAGGTCAATATCACCATGGTGGGCTTTGATGATCATTTGGCAAATGGAAAGGCCCAGGCCTAGCCCTTCTTGCACATGGGCCAGTGAACCTCGGTTGTAACGTTCAAACGCAGTGTCGAGGTCAGTCGGTAAAAAACCGGGACCTCGGTCGCAGACGCGAATAAGGGCGTTACCGTTCTTTGCCGTGGCCTCGATTTCTATAACCGAGCCCGGTGGCGAGAACTTGGCTGCGTTCTCCAATAGATTGGAGAAAACCCGTTCCATCAAAATCGCATCCATCTCTACCAACGGCAGATCCGCTGCAATGCGAACGCGAATGGTGTGCCGTGCCAAAGATTGGCCCAGGTACTGGATGCTGGCGCCCACGACTTCTTCGACAGAGTGCCATTCCAGCCCCAGTGTCATGCGACCTTGCTCCAAACGAACAATGTCCAGCAAATTGTTGACCATGGTTTTCAGGCGAACCGCATTGGCGTAGATGTCACCGGATACGGCCAGTACCGGCTCGGAAAGCGTGGCGTCTGCTCTGCTCAGCGATTCGGCCAAGCCCATGATCACGGTTAAGGGGGTTTTCAGGTCATGGGACAGTGCTGAGAGGATGGTGGCGCGCAGGCGCTCGGAGATGCGGTCCATGTCGGCCTGGTTGGCCACCTCCACATAGTGAAGGCGCTCTATCGTGATTGCCAACAGGGCGCCCAGCGCTTGAGCAAGGGAAAGTTCGTCGACGTTGAGGACGGTCGAGCGCTCAAACTGGGACAACGCTAGGACCCCTCGAATCGCTGCCGACGCCTTCAGGGGTACATAAATGGAGGCATAGCGGGTGTTGGCCATTGCCTGGTTGTGGATCGTCTTATCGCTTCGCAACGCGTTTTGTGCCAAATGGCGTTCGAGCGGAAAAGGCGTCTGGTTGCGGGGGGCCTCAAAATCAATCTCTCCATCGTCGGCGATCAAAATCGCCGCCGCCACGCCGAGCTCATCCCGAAAGAAGGTTTGGCAAATTTCGCTGACTTGGGCCATTGCAATGGCACCTGCCAGTTTGCGCGCGGTGTCATAGAGTGCGCGCGTACGGATTTCGCGTTGCAAAGCCTGTCGTTCCTTGTCCCTGAGTCCGACGGCCATTTGCCCACTGATCAAGCCGGTAATCAGCATCACTGCAAAGGTCACGACATACTGCGCGTTTTCTACGGCAAGCGAAAAGCGTGGCGGTACGAATAGCACATCGAAAAACAGTACCGAAACCACGGCGGCGACAACGGCACCCACCCGTCCCAAAGTCACCGAGATAAAAAGCACGACCAACAAAAAAACCATCACGATGTTGGCTAAATCCAGATGTCCGATGAGTGGATCCATGAGCGCGGCACTGAGGCTGCAGATCAAAACCGACAGCGCTATTTTTTGCCAGGTACTCAGCCCTTCAGCGCGGACGGATAAATTTGTAATGGTGGTCAACATAGGATTTCCAGCTTGTGCATGCTAGCTTTTTAGTTGAAAAAAAGTTGTAAAAATGTCCGACCTACAGCCTTGTCAGAGTGGGCCAGAGGTGCCCCAAATACAAGGAGGGCGGCAGCTCGCGGCCATAAAAAAAGGCCCCTGAGGGGCCTTTTTCACGATGAGAACAGTGCCTTACAAAGGCACCTTCTTCAGCATTTCGATTCCGACCTTGCCGGCAGCAATTTCGCGCAGTGCTGTCACGGCAGGCTTGTTTTTGCTCTCTATTTTGGGCGTGTGGCCTTGGCTCAGCATGCGTGCTCGGTAGGTGGCAGCCAGTACCAGTTGGAAGCGGTTGGGGATTTGCTCGAGGCAGTCTTCGACGGTGATGCGGGCCATGGGATTCTCCGAATTTACAAGGGGATGTTGAGCGCCTGGAACGTTGCCGCTCTGGCGCGCGCCTGCGCCACAAACTTGAGCCGCTGGGAGTGAACGATTGCTTTTAAGTCAAAAAGCGCGCGGTCAAACAACTCGTTAATTATAACGAAGTCAAATTTTTGCGCCTGTGCCACCTCGATGGCCGCATTTTTCATGCGCAACTCGATCGTCTCAGGCGCGTCCTCGCCCCGGCGCTCCAAGCGGGCACGAAGCTCTTCCCAGCTGGGTGGCAAGATAAAAATGCACACCGCGTTCGAAAAAGTTTCTTTGATTTGGATCGCCCCCTGGAAATCAATTTCCAGAATCACGTCGGCTCCAGTGGCCATGCGCTCTTCAATGGCTTTCTTAGAGGTGCCGTAGCGGTTGTTGTGGACGTGCGCCCATTCCACAAAACCGTTGGCTGCGACCATCGCATCGAACTCTTGCTCGGAGGCAAAAAAGTACTCGCGGCCGTGTTTTTCCTGCCCGCGGGGCGCGCGCGTGGTGTGCGACACCGAAGGCTGTACATGGGAGTCAAGCTCCAACAGGGCGTTGACCAGGCTGGACTTGCCTGCGCCACTGGGTGCTGCGACAACAAAAAGGTTTCCGGGGTAATCCATAGCGCAAGGGGCCAATAATGCGGACTCTTATTCTATGTTCTGCACTTGTTCGCGCATTTGCTCAATCAAGACCTTCATGTCCACCGAAATATGGGTGAGCGGGAGTGCGGCTGATTTGGAGCCCATCGTGTTGGCCTCGCGGTGCAACTCCTGGATTAAAAAGTCCAAGCGTTTGCCGATTTCACCCCCCTTTTTGATCAAACGCTCCAATTCGTCGAGGTGGGAGTTCAGTCGTGTGATTTCCTCTGCCACATCGATGCGGATGGCAAAAGCAGTTGCCTCGGTTTGAGCCCTGTCTTGCGCGCTTTCGGGCAACGTGGTGCTGTCAACCAGGGACATGGCCTCGGCCCACCGTTCCATAAAGCGCTGGCGCTGCTGCGCAACCACCTGAGGTACCAATGGGCCCGCTTGTGCCGCGAGCAAGCGCAGCTGTGCAATATGCGCCAGCAGCATCGTGGCGAGGCGGCTTCCTTCGCGGGCCCGAGCGTCCAAGAGTGCGTCTAAAGCCTGGTGCGCCAAAGGCAAGAGCGCCTCGCTCCAGTCGGGCGTGCCAGAGGTGTCTGATGACGCCAGTCTCAGGACGTCGGCCACCGTCAGACCTGCCGCCTGGGGGAGCCAGATTTTTATGTTGTCTTGCAGTCCGTTAAGGCGCTGCAGCAGCTTAGGCGAGGGATCGTTTACGTTGCCGCTTTGCGCTTCCATCGAAACCCGAACCTCCACCTTGCCGCGTTTCAAGCGTGCGCCCAGCATTTCGCGCAACGCGGGCTCCCATTGGCGAAGGTCTTCGGGAAGGCGGAAACTTACATCCAGGAAACGGCTGTTGACCGACCTGATCTCCAAACCCAGCTGGGCTGCCGAAGTTCTTGCGGCCTCGGCAGTGGCAGAGCTGCCAGGGGCGAGGTGCTGTGCACTGGCATACCCTGTCATACTGTAAACTGACATAATATTTCCTTCTGTAACGTTCAATCCCTTGGGGGTTAGGTTGAGAATAACCCTGTTCGCTGTCGCACAGGCGTAATCACCGATTCAGGGAGCGGTAAAACTAAATACCCATGGCATGACCCAGGCTGCACCCAAGTCAATTCCGGCGCCTCTTGCCCCAGGTAAATGGGTGGGTGGGTATCGCATCGTCCAAAAAATCGGCGCTGGTGGATTTGGCATTGTCTACCGCGCGGTCAGCCCGACCGGACAAGAAGTGGCGCTCAAGGAATACCTGCCTGCCGCCCTTGCCAGCAGAGCCAGCGGTGAAGCGCCTGTGGTGGTCGCGCGTGACAAGCGCGCCCTGTACCGGATTGGCTTTCGCAGTTTTCTGGAGGAGGGGCGGGCACTCGCTCAGATTGTTCACCCCAATGTGGTCAGCGTATTGAACTTTTTCCAGGAAAACGACACCGTGTATTTGGTCATGAACTACTTGCAGGGCGCGTCGCTGCAGCAGTTCATTGTGACCTCGGCGTCACTGAATCACACCAAAGTTTTTCGCGAGAGCACCATCCGGTCCTTGTTTGATGAGGTGCTGCACGGATTGCGTGTGGTTCATCAGCACAAGATGTTGCATTTGGACATCAAGCCAGGAAACATTTTGGTCACGGACGATGACCGTGCGGTGCTCATTGACTTTGGTGCCGCGCGGGACGTACTTAATCAGGACGGCAAGTTTTTGCAGCCCATGTTCACGCCGGGATTTTCCGCGCCCGAAATGTACAAGCGTGGCAAAGCGATTGGCCCTTGGACCGATATCTATGCCATCGGGGCGTGTATGTTCTCCTGCATGAAAGGTTATCCGCCGCCCGACGCCGCCAAGCCTGACTGCCGCGCCAAGCTTGAAAACATGGTCGCCGACCTGCAGGGGAAATACTCCCAAATTCTGATTGACCTGGTCTTGTCTTGCATGCAGACCGAACCCCAGGCAAGGCCGCATTCGGTGCTTTCGGTGCAAAAAATACTCACGACACCCCCTAAAACGGTGTCGCGGGCGCCCGATCCCCATGCGTACCAAGCCACGCAGTTTTTTCCGGATGCCGTGCATTCCAGTGCCGCTCTGCGCCTTGGTCGCGCCTCGCAGTCATGAAGTTTTCTGTGTTTCAAGTCAGTCGGATGGGCGGACGCAAACGCAACGAAGACCGCATGGGATACACCTACACACAGGCCGCTGCCATATTTTTGGTGGCTGACGGCTTGGGTGGCCACCCCCATGGCGACGTCGCATCGCAGCTCTGCTTGCAGGTAGTGACCTCCATGTTCCACAAGCTTGCCACCCCCAGATTGGTTGATGTTCCTGAGTTTCTTCAGGCCGCCATGCTTGCTGCCCACGAACAATTGCTAAGTTATGCGGCGATGCACGAGTTGGACCAAACGCCCAGCAGTACCTTGGTCATTTCGGTACTGCAGGATGACCAGTGTTACACAGCTCATTGTGGAGATTCGCGCCGTTATCTGGTGCGTGCGGGGGAAATTCTCAGTCGCACCATCGACCATTCGGTAGCTGAGTGGAAAGACAGTGTGCTGGTCGCCAATCGTGCAGCGCCCGTCAGCAAACATTTGTTGTACAGCTGTTTGGGCGCATCACGCCAGCCGGTCATAGAGATGTCTTCTCCGATTCCCTTGGAGATGGGTGATCGCTTGTTATTGTGCTCAGACGGTTTGTGGGGCAATGTGGAGGAAGACGACATTACCTTCTGCCTCACCGCCAACGCCGTGACCGAGGCAGCCCAGGAACTTGCCGATCTGGCCTTGCGCCAAGGTGGCCCCTATTGCGACAACGTCACCCTGATCGCGGTGGCCTGGGAGAAGGCTGATAATCAGGTCTTTGCCTAGGGGCGATCCCGCGGTGTGGGTCGCAAACGCTAGCCTGTAAATTTCTTTCACCCGTTATCGGGTATTCCATCATGACTTTGTATATCCGCAGCGGCGCACGTGCCGCCAATGCATTGCGTCCGGTACGTATCACCCGGGGCTACACCCGGCACGCCGAAGGGTCGGTGTTGATTGAATTTGGCGGCACCAAGGTGCTTTGCACCGCATCTGTCGAAGAGCGCGTGCCGCCGCACAAGCGTGGCAGTGGCGAGGGCTGGGTGACCGCCGAATACGGCATGCTGCCCCGTGCCACCCACACCCGCAGCGACCGCGAAGCCGCCAAAGGCAAGCAAAGCGGCCGCACGCAGGAGATTCAACGACTGATTGGACGTTCCCTGCGCGCAGTGTTTGACCTCAAACGTCTGGGTGAGCGCACCATTTCCCTGGACTGCGACGTGATCCAGGCCGACGGCGGCACCCGCACGGCAGCCATCACCGGCGCTTTTGTGGCGGCGCAAGACGCGGTCAATTGGCTGCTCGCGCACGGCAAGATCGCTGAGTCCCCCATCATCGCCAGCGTGGCGGCAATTTCGGTGGGCATCGTCGAAGGCACGCCATTGCTCGACCTGGAATACACCGAAGACTCCGCCTGCGACACCGACATGAACGTCGTCATGACCGGTGCTGGAAATTTTGTGGAAGTGCAGGGCACAGCCGAAGGGGAGGCCTTTTCGCGCACCGAGATGGATCAATTGCTCAGCCTGGCTGAACTCGGTATTGGCGAGCTGATGCGCCTGCAGCAAGCGGCACTGGCCCAAGCGCTGCCAGGCCACTGAGCGCGGGGCAGCGGGTCATGCAGATTGTTTTAGCGTCCAACAACGCTGGCAAACTGGCCGAGCTGCAGGCCATGTTTGCGCCGCTGGGCTGCGCCTTGGTGCGCCAGAGCGACCTGGGTGTGCCCGAGTCGCCCGAGCCCTACCGTACCTTTGTGGAGAACGCCCTGGCCAAGGCGCGCAACGCCGCGCTTCACACCGGGCTGCCCGCGATTGCAGATGACGCGGGCTTGTGTGTTGACGCGTTTGGCGGACTGCCCGGCGTGGACACCGCCTACTACGCCACCCAGTTTGGCTACGCCAAGGGCGATGACAACAATGTGCGGGCTCTGTTGGAGCAAATGCAAGGCCTGAGCAACCGAGGTGCTGCCTTGGTCAGCACGCTGGTCGCCGTGCGGTCGCCAGACGACCCGGAACCACTGATTGCCGTCGGCCGCGTGGCGGGGCAGATCGCACCCGCGCCGGTGGGCAGCAACGGTTTTGGATTCGATCCGATCATGTGGATTCCAGAGTTCGGCAAAACCTTTGCCCAGTTGCCCGTCGAGGTGAAAAACGCCAATAGCCACCGCGGCCGTGCCGCCCAAGCCATGGTTGCGCTGCTGCGCGAGCGCTGGCTCCACCAATGATTCCTATCTCCAGCAGCAACACCGCCACGGCTGCTGTGGTTCAGCACGACATTGCGTATTACATGCGCCCTGGTACGCTGCAACTGTCCGCCTTGCCGCCCTTGTCGCTGTATGTGCACCTGCCGTGGTGCATCAAGAAATGTCCCTACTGCGACTTCAACTCCCACGAGCAACCCGCCGGGCCCTTGCAGGAGCAGCGTTACATCGACGCCGTGGTAGCCGATCTGGAAGCAGCCCTGCCCTTGATTTGGGGGCGTGGCATTCACAGCATTTTTATTGGCGGCGGCACGCCCAGCCTGTTTTCGCCCGAGGCGATTGACCGCCTCATCAGCGATATTCGGGCGCGCCTCAGGTTAGAGGCAAACTGCGAAATCACGCTGGAAGCCAACCCCGGGACCTTCGAGAAAGACCGCTTTGCCGCCTTTGCCCAGGCCGGCGTGACGCGTCTGTCAATTGGGGTGCAAAGCTTCAACGATGCGCACCTCCAAGCGCTTGGGCGTGTGCACGACCGGGCACAAGCACTTGCCGCGGTAGAGGAGGCGGCCCGGGCTTTTGCCACCTTCAATCTGGACATCATGTACGCGCTGCCGGGGCAGTCTTTGGAGCAAGTGGGGCAGGACATTCGCACCGCGCTTGGTTTTGCGCCGCCGCACATCTCGATCTACCACCTGACGATTGAGCCCAACACCTATTTCGCCAAGTTCCCGCCCACCGTGCCGGAAGACGATACGGCCTACACCATGCTGGACCACATCACCGAGCTCACCGAGGCCGCTGGCTTGCAGCGCTACGAGGTATCGGCCTACGCCAAAGACGGCCACCGCTGCGCGCACAACCTCAACTACTGGCAGTTTGGTGATTACCTGGGCATCGGCGCGGGCGCGCACAGCAAGATCAGCTTTGCGCACCGGGTAGTGCGTCAGGTTCGCTTGCGGGAGCCCCGGCTGTACCAAGAGCGCGCCCTTGCGGGAAATGCACTTGCGCAAAGTGAGGACGTGGCCCGTGCTGACCTGCCGTTTGAATACATGCTCAACGCCTTGCGCCTGCGCCACGGCTTTGGTTTGCGCGAATTCACCGAGCGCACCGGCTTGCCGGTCACCGCTATCGCCGCTGCGCTCGACGCCGCCGAGCGCAAAGGTTTGATCGAGCGCGACCTGCACCGCGTGCGGCCCACAGTGCGGGGCTTTGACTTTTTGAGCGATTTGCAAGCCCTGTTTTTGGCAGACCGCTAAATCGCGACGCCAAGGTGACTCGCCCTAGGTGCTTACCCGCTAGGGTATTGGGAGCCGCTGGGGCAACATTGCTTGCATCGAAAACTTTGACTTTCTCGCTATGAACCCGACCCAAGCTCAAAATCTGTTGATACTTGTCTTGCTTGCTGGTTTTTGTCTGATGGAATTTGCCAGCCGCCGCTACCAGACCACTGTGCGTACGACCGCCACCGCAAACGACACCAAGCTCGAGCTGCTTATGTTCGTCAGCCTGGTCGCTATCACCCAGCCCCTGGCTATTCTCAGTACCGCCAAACTCGGTGCTTGGCTGGCGCCCGGCATGAAAGGCGCGATGGCCGACTGGCCCTGGTGGGCTATGGTGGGCATCTTGCTGGTGGCTGACGATATGACGCAGTACTGGTGGCACCGCGCCTCGCACTCCCCGCTGTTGTGGCCTTTGCACCGCGCGCACCATTCGGCGCAGTACATGAGCATCCGCGTCACCTTTCGCAACAATTTCTTCTATTACCTCATGATGCCCGGCCTGTGGTTTGCAGGCGCACTGCTGTACCTGGGTGTGGGCGGCTGGGTCTACGCCACTTACATCGTGGTCAAGCTGTTTGTGATTCTGGGCGCCCACTGTGCCTGGCGCTGGGACGCGCCGCTGTACCGCATTCCCGTCCTGCGTCCTGTCATGTGGGTTGTTGAACGCACCATTTCCACACCTGCCACCCATTGGGCGCACCACGCGATTACCAATGCCGACGGCGTGGGTCACTACAAAGGCAACTTCGGCAACCTGCTGTTTTTGTGGGACGTGATCTTTGGCTCCGCCCACATCACCCGTCACTACCCGCCGGCCGTCGGTCTGCGGGATGATCAGCTGTTTGGCGAGGAACGCTGGTACCGGCAAATGTTTTACCCCTTGTTTCAATCCGACCGCGAACACAGTGCGCTGAAGTTCGGCGGCTCGATTTATGACGAGGCCCAGGTGCCCTCATCCAGCGCTCACTGAGTGTCAATCAGGTCTCAACCCAAATTTGGCAAAGTACAATCAACTTTTCGGGCCTATAGCTCAGTTGGTTAGAGCAGAGGACTTAAAGAGCACGTGACCTAAAACACCAAAAATGTCATGGTTATGTGCCGTTGGGTTGCATGCAGGCAAGTTCACTCTGCTGGCATGTAGAACTACTCAAATTCGGGGAAGCCTGTGCTGCTTGCAGTGTGGTGATCCCGAGCCAAGCCAAGTAGCAATACTTGGAAGGTGTAGAGACTGTACGGGTAGGTCGTAATGACAAGAGACAGTCCAGACCACAAACTGGAAACAGGCAGCGAAAGCTGTAGTGGTAAGCATAATCCTTTGGTCCCAGGTTCAAGTCCTGGTGGGCCCACCACCTTCTAAACCCCTCGTCAGAAATGGCGGGGGTTTTGTCTTTTAGGGCCCGCGGGTCTGGCGCCGATCGCAAGTCTCCCGGCGGAAATGGCGCGGCCAGATTCACTGCACGGACAATTCTCCCCAGACTCCACAGCTCGAAGGGTGGGCGCGAGAAATTTCGCGACGCCTCTCTGGCCAAATGCCACGCATGACCGTTTGATTTTGTGGATGTTTTCCAAATGAACTCATGATTTAGGCGATAAAATCAATTTCGTTTCCTAAAAAGACATTAATGACGAGATCTTTGCGCTGGACGACACGCCGGTAGGCCATGAAGGCACCGTGCGCGAGCGACTGTTAAAGGCGGTGGAACACCATGTCCCCTTGCAAGCGTTGTCCGAAGTGGAAGCGGCCGAAAAAATTCAGGCACTCCAGCTTGACGTTTTGGTGGACTTGACCGGCATGACGGCGGGCGCACGCCTTGGTATTCTTGCCCGCAAACCCGCCCCCCGGACGGTCAGTTATATCGGCTTCATGGGGACCATGGCGATGGATGCGGTGGATTTCATTTTGGTGGACCAGCATGCTGTGACCCCCCAAATGACCGCGCATTTCTCGGAAAAAGCGCTGCTGCACCCTGGTTGCTATCAAATCAATGAAGCAGTTCGCGATGCTTCGGCACCCCCGACGCGCGCCAGCCAAGGGCTGCCGGAGAATGCATTCGTTTATTGCGCTTTTAGCAATAGCTACAAAATCACGCCCGAAATTTTTTCTCTTTGGATGCAAGTGTTGTCGGAGGTGCCTGACAGTGTGTTGTGGCTGCTGGCGGACAACGAGTCCAATGCGGAACAGCTTCGCCAGCAGGCGGCGCGGTATGGCATACGTGGTGACAGGCTCGTATTCGCACCCCGGGTGTCACCGCAAGACTACCTCGCGCGGTACGCCTGTGCTGACTTGATGCTGGACTCGTACCCCTATGGTGCAGGTCTGACCGCAAGCGATTGTTTGTGGATGGGCTTGCCTATATTGACTTGCCCTGGTAACGTTTTGGCGTCTCGCATGGCGACGAGTTTGCTGCATGCACTTGAAATGGAAGCCGAATTTGTCTGTGGTACCTGGGAAGAGTACAAGGACAGGGCCATTCAATTTGGTAAAAAACCAATGTTGGTACACGCGGCGCGAGAGCAACTGCTCACCAAAGGTCGGGCAAGTGCATTGTTCAATCCCGCTTTGTGGGTCGCACAGTGGGAAAATGTGCTTACCCAATTGACGTCAGCGTTGTAACTCCTGCCATTTGCAGGGCTGCGCTGCATATTTCTTTTTCTCTGACTCGGTTCCAATCGATGACTTCTCTCAATCAATATTCAGCGTTCATGTTGTGCGCGCTTGTGGTGTCTTCACAGACTGTTTCAGCGCAAACGACCGCGGATGCTGTTTCGCGTCCCGCGCTGGAAGCGGCAAATAACTCGGTGCCTGCTGGTCAAGAAACCTCGCTGGACAAGCTGATTGAGCAGGCCTTGGTCAGCTATCCGGCCATTCTTTCCAACGAGTCACTGATACAAGCAGCCAAATACGATGTGAACGCTGCCCGATTGAAGTTTTTCCCGAATGTTGCCTTCAGCAACTCATTCTCTTCATTGGCATTAGCGGATCAGGCGGGGAGCAACCAAGGCGCATCCAACCTCACCATTACCCAGCCCCTCTACCAAGGGGGCGCGCTGGAAGCGGGTCAGAGCAAAGCGTCCGCCAAAATGCTGGTGTCTTACCAAGCGCTGCGAGAAGTCAAGCAAGACGTAGCGCGACGGGTGATTACCAATTACGGCGAGTGGTTGAAGGCCTACACCAAAATACTCGCGCAGCAAGAAAACGTGCAACTGCATGAAAAGCTGGTGGAGCTCATCAGCAGTCGCGTGAAAGAAGAGGTGGCGTCTCGTGCTGATATGAATCTAGCCATCTCGCGCTTGCTGACGGCCAAGGCGGATTTGACGACCCAGCTCTCTATTGAAAAATCCGCATTGAACGCGCTAAGCCAACTCGTTGGCCAACCTGTTCAGCGCGCCGATTTGTTGAATGTACGTGCCACCGCCAAGGCGCTTCCCGCCAGAGACCAAATTTTAGAAATTGCGCGATTGAACAGCCCAACGATTCAGCGTATGACACTAGAAGCCCAGGTGACGCGCGAGGAGTCCAAAGAAATTCGGGCTCAGTTGTCGCCTCAGATTGCGCTGCAGGCACAAGTTCAAATTGGCAGTGCCGTGTTGCCGAATGCACCCAACTACAATACCTTGGGGTTGACACTCAATTACGCTACTGGCAATGGTTTTTCCACGGTGGCCTATGCAAAATCTGCGGGCGACCGGGCAAACGCGTCGGAGTTGCAAATCCAAACAGCGCACCGAGACCTTAATGATCGACTTTCATCTGAGATCAACGAGTACGAGTTCTCAAAAATTAAGATTGAAAGCTTGCAAAAGTCTGCTGATCTTGCAGAAGAAATCAGTGAATCGTATGACCGACAGTTCTTGGTTGGACGCAAAAGTTGGCTTGATTTGATGAACACGGTTCGTGAACGTGCACAAAACAAGTTCACGTTGGCTGACGTCGAGGTGAGCCTGATTACCACAAGCTGGAAGATTGCGGTTGCACTGGGCCAGGAAAATGTTGCGCCAGACTTCACAGAGATTCCCTTGATGTCGATGTTCAAGTAGTTCACGCTTAAGCCAATAAAGACCCCGAACAGGGGTCACATGAAATGAATCAGCAAAACAATCTCGCAGGCAATTCCGCTCCCACCGTTGAAGAGGTCCCCAGTGGCGGGGCGTCGGTGGATGCAGCACGCGCCAGCATGGGGCTTGCTGCAGCCTTAAATCTTTCGTCGAAAATTCAGGGCAGAGCGCTGGACCGGTTGCGCTTGCATGAAGCGGTCAGCAAATATCTGGCGCGTGGAGAGGTGACCCACGAGGACAATTGGATTCAGCACCTCAAGTTGGCGGCGGTGGATGCAGGCGTCGAAAAGGTGTCTTTTTTTGAATCGCCGGATCCGGCGCGACTCCCGGCTATCAGCTGGCTCCCGAAGCTGGGCTGGGTGACAGTCAGAGCGCAATCGCCAACCGGTGACTGGCTGCTGGACTGCCAAGGAAAAACGGAGGTGCACCCCGCTGCATCCGCGTTGCAGGTTGCCAGCTTAAAGCTGCGTGAGAAGTCCAATGACCCCAGTGACTTTCAAGTCAAGTCACTTTTTAAATCTGCTTTTCTTGAGCATAAAAAAATCTTCATCGAAGGTGCGATCGCGGGCGTTGTGATCAACCTTCTGGCCTTGGGGTCATCGCTTTATTCCATGCAGGTCTACGATCGCGTGATTCCGACTCAAGGCTATGCGACCTTGTTTGTTCTCAGTGCAGGCGTCTTGATTGCCATGCTGTTTGAGTTCATCTTAAAGCTGGTTCGCACGCACCTGATAGAACACGCCGTCGTGGATCTGGATGCTTACCTGTCGCGCGCTATTTTTGGCCGACTGCTGCATATTCGTCTCGATCAGTTGCCCACCGCGGTGGGGTCTTTGTCTTCGCAAATTCGAGGGCATGAAACTATTCGTGCATTTTTGTCATCGACGACCTTCTATGCCCTGGTTGATGTTCCCTTTGGCTTGGCTTTTATATTGCTGATTGGCATGCTCGGTGGCGTGTATATGACCATCGTCCCACTCGTTTTTCTGATCGTCTCGATTGCCGTCGGTACGGTAATGAGGGACAAGATCGATTTCCATGCAAAGCAGTCGACCGCCGCTGCAAATATGAAGACAGGCCTGTTGGTCGAAGTGATTGAAGGCGCTGAAACTATCAAGGCCGGTGGAGGCGGGTGGCACGCCTTGTCGCGTTGGATTCATGTGGTTGAAGAAAGCATGAAGCATGAAGGTGCTAGCCGAACCATCAATGAGAAGACCGGCCATTTGGCCGCGCTGATGCAGGGTGCCAGCTACGCCGCTTTGGTGGCAACCGGCGCATACTTCACGGCCGAGGGCAGCCTCACCATGGGTGCTTTGATCGCTTGCTCCATTCTGAGCGGCCGAGCGATGGCGCCCATGACCCAATTGCCGGGCTTGATGACGCAGCGGGCGTTGGCGAATGCCGCGCTCGACGGGTTGGAAAAAGTCTATGCACTTGAAACCGACAACCATAACGTAGAGCGCCCACTGGTGCCCGAGCGGATTCACGGGAAGTATGTGCTCGAGCGTGTTCGGTTTTCCTACCCATCCATGCCGCAGGCCTTGTCCGTTACGCAGTTGAATATTCAGCCCGGCGAAAAAGTGGGTGTGATTGGGCCTATCGGCGCTGGCAAGTCGACTCTTTTGCGATTGTTGACAGGGATGTACCACGCTAACGAAGGACGAATCAGCCTCGATGGTCTGGACATTCAACAAATCAGCCAGCCAATTCTTGCTGAAAAAATTGGTTACTTGCAACAAGATCACCGGCTTTTCAGCGGCACACTGCGACAAAACTTGTTGATCGGGCTCCCTGACCCTGGCGATGAAGTGATCAAGAGCGCTGCGGCTAAAACAAGTTTGATCAATGTGATTACCAACCACCCCAAAGGTTTGGAAATGCAAATTTCCGAGGGAGGCAAGGGACTGTCTGGCGGCCAGCGGCAGCTGGTTGCATTGACCAGGCTGCTTCTCAGCCAGCCAGATGTTTGGTTATTGGATGAACCCACGGCCAGCATGGATGAGCAAACCGAGCAACGTTGCCTGCAAGTACTGCAGCTAGCAGTGCGCCCGACATCCACCATGGTGGTGGTGACCCACAAGCCAACATTGCTGGCTCTGGTGGATCGGTTGATTGTGGTCTCCAATCACCAGGTGGTGATGGATGGTCCCCGCGATCAGGTGATTGCGAAACTCAATGAGAATGCCATGCGCCAGCAGGCTGCACAAGCGCAAGGTGCAGCAGCGTCGACACCACCCTCAGCTCTCCCCAACGCATGACTTGCCGTCGATGTGATTAAAGCTTATCTATGACCATTGAAAACGCCACTCCAAAATCGTCGGCCAAAACTTTGAATGCACGACCTGCGTCGCAAGTGGCATCCGGCGATCGCCATCCTTTGCGCAGCACCCGCATTTTGCTGTGGACGTTTTCTGCGTTCATTCTTGTCTTCTTTGCTTGGTCGCATTATTTCTCTATCGATCAAATCGTGCATGCCCAAGGCCAGGTGATTGCCAGTTCGCATACCCAAGTGGTTCAGGTGGCCGATGGTGGTGTCTTGAAGGCGTTGAATGTGCAAGAGGGAGATGAAGTTAAAACCGGGCAGATCATTGCTTCGCTCAGCAAAGAGCGCGCCGTTGCGGCTTATAACGAAAGTATGGGCAAAGTCATTGCGCTGCGCATGAATGTTTCGCGCTTGCAAGCAGAGGTTAATGAAACCCCACTGGTCTTTAGCAAGGAAATCTATCGCGCCTACCCCGACTTGGTGGAATCCCAACTCAACCTTTATAAACAGCGACGGCATGCCATCGAAGGGCAAATGCAAGGTCTTGTCATCAACGTCGAGTTGGCTGAAAAAGAACTTGAAATGAATTTGCCCCTGGAGGCAAAGGGTGACATCAGCAAGGCTGACATACTTCGCATGCGTCGAGCGGTAAATGATGCCCAAAACCAGCTGATGGCGGTGAAGAGCAAATACTTGCAAGATGCAAGCACCGAACTGAACAAGGCCCAAGAAGACTTGAATGCGCAGGAACAAGGCTTGGCCGATCGCGGGCAGGTGCTTGAACACACTGACATTGCAGCGCCCGTAAACGGTGTCGTGAAAAATGTACGCACGACCACGATCGGAGCGGTTCTAAGGCAAGGTGATGAGATCTTGCAAATTCTCCCCACAGAAAGTGCCCTGGTCCTGGAGGTGAAATTGAAGCCTTCTGACATGAACTCGATCGAGGTGGGTTTACCAGTCAAGATCAAGTTCGATGCGTACGACTATGCCATTTTTGGCGCCATGAGCGGCAAAGTGATTTACGTCAGCGCAGACTCCTTGACCGAGGACACCAAGATGGGCCCTAGCGCCTATTACCGCGTAAAAATTGGAATTTCCGAGCCCGAGAATCAAAATGGCAAGTCGCAACACATTCCAATCCGTCCCGGCATGACCGCGACAGTGGACATTCAGACTGGGAAGCGATCGGTTCTGTCGTACCTGAGCAAGCCATTGACGAAAACTGTCAATGACTCCATGGGTGAGAAGTAATCCGCAAGCACCTCCACCAGAGGACTTGCCGCGCGGCGCCATTGTTGGGCTGTCTCTGGCAGCCTTTGGCAGCGGCATGTCGCTGCGCGTCATGGACGCCATGCTGCCACGCCTGGCGGACGAATTTCATTTAACCCTGGGTGCTGCGGCGCTGGTCATTACCGTGTTTGCAGTGGCCTATGGGCTGGCGCAATTGTTGTTTGGACCGTTGGGTGACCGTTTTGGCAAATACCGCGTGGTGGCGCTGGGTTGTCTGGCTTGCGCGCTCACTACCGCAAGTTGCGCTGTAGCGCCAAGCTTTGCATTTCTGCTGCTGGCCCGCACTTTGGCCGGTGCCACGGCAGCGTCCATCATTCCGCTTTCCATGGCCTGGATTGGCGATGTGATTGATTACGAACACCGCCAACCCGTACTCGCCCGGTTTTTGATTGGACAAATTCTGGGCTTGTCAGGCGGCGTGGCCCTGGGCGGCTTCGCAGCGGACCATTTGCAGTGGCGCGCCCCATTTATTTTGATTGCCTTGGTATTCGGCGTCATTGCCCTGTGGCTGCTGGTGCTCAACGGGCGTCTGCCCGCAAGGGCCAAGCAACTTCGCCAAGGCGAAGGCTCTGCCTTTGCGCGCATGGTGTCAGAGTTTGGCCTGGTGCTTTCTCTGCCCTGGGCACGGGTGATTTTGTTCACCGTGTTTGCCGAGGGCGCGTTTCTCTATGGTGCCTTTGCTTTCATGGTGTCGCACTTGCACCAGCTGCATGCAGTGTCACTTTCATTGGCCGGGCAGGTGGTCATGTTGTACGGCATGGGCGGCTTGTTGTTTGCTTTTGCTGCGCCCCTGTTGGTACGCCGTTTGGGCGAGGTAGGTTTGTGCCAGTGGGGTGGAATTTTTGTCACGGCGGCGTTTTTGGTGGTCGCCCTGGCTGACGCCTGGTGGTGGTCGGTACCCGCGTGTTTTCTGGCGGGTCTGGGCTTTTACATGCTGCACAACACTTTGCAGATCAACGCCACCCAAATGGCGCCCGAGCGCCGGGGCGCTGCCGTGGCGGCGTTTGCGTCCAGCTTCTTTATTGGCCAGTCGGTGGGCATCGGCATCAATGGCCAGTTGATTACCTTGGTAGGCACTACAGGCGTGATCGTGCTGGGCGCCTTCGGGGTATGGCTGGTGTCGTGGAATTTCGTCCGGCTGCTGCGAATCAAGCGGCTTACGCAGGCCTGAGAGGCGGCCGTTAGGATATCGGGTGTCAATCCCCCTCCCGACTTGTCCATGAACCATCACCCCGCCCGAGGCATTTTTTACCTGTGCCTGGGCGTGTTGGTGTTCTCTTTGCAGGACGCCATCGTTAAACAAGTCAGCGGCGCCTATCCCTTGACCCAGGTGGTGTTTATCCGCTCTTGCGTGTCTGTGCCCATTCTGCTGTGGCTGGTTCAGCGCGAGGAGGGCTGGCGGGCAATTTTTGCGTCACCTTTAGCGCCATTGGCTGTGCGAGCGCTCGTCATGCTGGGGGCGTATACCGCGTACTACATGGCCTTTCCCGCGCTTCCCCTGGCGGATGCCGTGGCGCTGTATTTCACTGTGCCGCTTTTTGTGACTGCGCTGGCTGGACCGTTCTTGGGCGAGCGTTCAGGTTGGCGGGTATGGGCAGCCGTGCTGCTCGGCTTTGCCGGGGTCATGGTGATGCTGCAGCCCGGCAGTGGCTTGTTTGAGCCCGCCGCGCTCTTGTCACTTTTGTCGGCGACGCTGTATGGCTCGGCCATGCTGATGGCGCGCAAGTGGGGCGAAAGTTTGTCTGCAGCGGTGATGGCGTTTTTTCAGAACGCAGTTTTTTTATTTGGCTCTGGTGCTGCAGCACTGCTGTTCCATGCGCTGAACTTTGGGCAGGCCACCCACCCCAGCGTGGTGTTCTTGGTGCGTCCTTGGGTGGCTTTGGTGCCATGGGATGCGGGGCTTATGGCGGTTTGCGGCGTAGTGTCCGCAGTAGGCACGGTGCTGCTGACCAATGCCTACCGGGTGGCACGCGCCGCCACGGTCACGCCCTTTGAATACACCGGCATGCTGTGGGCGCCGATGTGGGGCTATTTGTTTTTCAGCGAGGTGCCACGCACCACCACCGTGGCCGGTGCAGTGGTGATCGTGGTGGCGGGTTTGCTGGCCTTGCGCGCGGGACGCCCGGCGGCTTAGACCACGCTTTGCAGTTTCATGGCCACGCTCATGTCGCCTGCGACTTTGAGCTTGCCACTCATGAAGCCGCTCACCGCGTTGAGTTCGCCGTTCATCATGGCTTGCAGGTTTTCCAGGCTGATGGTGACGGTGCAGTCGGTTTCCACGTCCGTGTTGGACACGCTGTTGGGGGTGGAGGCGCCGTCGAGCACGATCACGCCGTCGCTGCCGCAATCGAATTTCAAGGTGGCGCCCAGACCGCTGTCGTCGCCCATTTTGGCGCGGATGGATTGGGTGATGGATTCGAGGCTCATAGGGGTTTCCTTGGGTTGACCGGTATTGGCAGAATCATTGTAATGAGGGCCTCGGTGGCGCCATACAGTACTGTCTCCATGGTGTCGTTCTGGTCAGCAGCTTGCGCCCAGAATACCTGTCAAGCGCACCACCGCACCCTCTACCCATCGCACGGCCAAACCCCCGCGTGCCGCAAGGATCAGTGTTCATGCCCCCAGTGTCCCGTCCCACCACCCTGCGCTCCCAGCTCAACCCCCGCTCGCCCGCCTTTGCCGCCAACACCGAGCGCATGACGGCGCTGTTGGACGAGGTCAACCGCCTTCAAGCCCAGGTGATTGCCGAATCCGAGTCCAAGCGCGCCAAATTCGCCCAGCGCAAGCAGTTGCTGCCGCGCGAACGCTTGGCGCGGCTCTTGGACAGGGGCACGCCGTTTTTGGAACTCAGCCGCCTTGCGGGCCTGAAGATGCACGACGACGATGGCAAAAAGTCGGTGCTCGGTGGCGGCTCGATCGTGGGCATTGGCGTGGTGGCGGGCAAGCGCTGTCTGGTGTCGGTGAACGACAGCGCTGTCAAGGGCGGAACGGTGGCGCCCATGGGCTTGCGCAAGGCCCTGCGGGCGCAGCAAATTGCCCAAGAGAACAAGCTCCCCATGGTCAACCTGGTGGAGAGTGGTGGCGCCAATTTGCTGTACCAGGCAGAAATTTTTGTCGATGGCGGCCGCAGCTTTGCCAACCAGGCACGCATGTCGGCTGCGGGCTTGCCGCAAATTTCGGTAGTGCATGGATCGTCCACTGCCGGCGGCGCCTATTTGCCAGGCCTTTCGGACTACGTGATTTTGGTGCGAGGGCGATCCAACATCTTTTTGGCAGGCCCGCCACTGGTCAAGGCCGCTGTTGGCGAGGACTGTACGGAGGACGAACTGGGCGGTGCAGAAACCCATGCGCAGGTCACTGGCCTGGGGGAGTACCTCTGTGAAGACGATGCCCACGCTATCGCCATGGCACGCGAAGTAATGGACAAACTGCGCTGGGACACGGTGGCTACGGCCGCGGACTGGCAAGAGCCGCTGTATGACGAGCAAGAGCTCATGGGCATTGTTCCGGCCGATGAGCGCGAACCCTACGATGTGCGCGAGGTGATTGCCCGTTTGGTGGATGCGTCTGATTTCCTGGAGTTCAAGGTCAGCTACGCCCCTGAGATGATGTGTGGCCACGCCCGGGTCCATGGCCAGCTGGTCGGCATCCTGGGTAACAACGGCCCCATCCAGCCCGCCGGTTCGACCAAAGCGGCGCAATTCATCCAGCTCTGCGACCAGAGTGGTACGCCTTTGGTGTTCTTGCAAAACACCACGGGCTACATGGTGGGATCGGTGGCAGAGCGCGCGGGGGCCATCAAACACGGCTCCAAAATGATCCAGGCGGTGGCCAACGCGCGGGTGGCCAAGTTCACTTTTGTGCTGGGGGGCTCCTTTGGCGCGGGCAATTACGGCATGTGCGGGCGGGGCTTCGATCCCCGCTTTATCTTTGCCTGGCCCACGGCGCGCACCGCGGTGATGGGTGGCGCACAAGCGGCCAAGGTGATGGACATCGTCAACCGCAGCAAGCTGGAGCGCAGTGGTGAGGTGCCCAATGAAGAAGCGCTGCAAGCCATGTCCGACGGTTTGCGCCAACGCCTGGACAAAGAGTCCACCGCGCTGTTTGGCACCGCCCGCTTGTGGGACGACGGCATCATCGACCCGCGTGACACCCGCCGCGTGCTCGGCCTGTGTTTGGCCATGGCGCTGGAGGCTGAGCAACGTACCCTGCGACCCAACACCTTTGGCGTGGCGCGCATGTAGGCCCCGGAAAAGCAGACACCATGACATTCACCAAAATTCTGATTGCCAACCGGGGCGAAATCGCCTGTCGTGTGATCCGCACTGCGCGCAATCTGGGCTATGCCACAGTGGCAGTGTTCAGCGACGCCGACCGCAACGCGCTGCATGTGCGTCAGGCCGACAGCGCCGTGCATATTGGTGGCTCGGCCGCCGCAGATTCCTATTTGCGCACCGAAGCCCTATTGGATGCCGCGCGGCGCAGCGGCGCGGATGCGGTGCATCCTGGCTACGGGTTTTTGAGCGAAAACCCCGACTTTGCGCAAGCGTGTTTGGATGCCGGGCTGGTGTTTATCGGCCCGCCGCCCCAAGCTATGCGTGCGATGGGCGACAAGGCCTTGGCCAAGCGCCGCATGCAAGATGCGGGCGTGCCTTGTGCGCCGGGCTATTTGGGCGCGCCGGACGATAGCGATGCCCATCTGTTGAACCAAGGTGTGGCGCTGGGTTTCCCGCTGCTTGTCAAAGCGACCGCCGGGGGTGGCGGGCGCGGCATGCGCCGCGCGGACTCGGCCGAGGCGCTTCCTGCCGCCATCGAAGGCGCGCGGCGCGAGGCCCTGAGCGCCTTTGGCAACGGCAGCTTGATGCTGGAGCGGCTTATTGACCACGGCCGCCACATTGAAATTCAGGTGTTTGCTGACCAGCACGGCAATGCGGTCCATCTGGGTGAACGCGATTGCACGGCCCAGCGCCGCCGTCAAAAGGTGTTGGAAGAAGCACCGTCTCCCATCGTCAGCCCCGCCATGCGCGCGTCCATGGGCGCTGATGCCGTTGCCGCTGCGCTGGCTGTGGGCTACCAGGGTGCGGGCACGGTGGAGTTCATGGTGGACGCGCAGGGCAAGCACTATTTTCTGGAGATGAACACCCGCTTGCAGGTAGAGCACCCGGTCACTGAAATGGTCACAGGCCTGGACCTGGTGGAGTGGCAGTTGCGGGTTGCCGCCGGTGAACCCTTGCCCAAAACACAGGCAGAGATTGAGTTTGGTGGTCACGCCATCGAGGCCCGTCTTTATGTCGAAGACCCTTACGCGGGCTTCGCTCCGCAGACCGGCCAGGTACTGTGGTGGAAGCCGGAGTCCGCGATGCATGCGGGTGTACGCATAGACCATGGTGTGCAAGAGGGCGACACGGTGTCACCCTACTATGACCCCATGGTGGCCAAAGTCATTGCCCATGGCCGCGACCGGAGCGATGCCATTCGCCGCGTGCGCGCGGCGCTGCGCAACACGCCCTTGCTGGGATTGCGCCACAACGCCCGTTTTTTGAATGAGCTGCTGGCGCACCCCGACTTTGCCAACGCGCAAATGACCACCACCCGCATCGACGAATGGGCAGAGCAGGGTGCAGCCATTCTTCAGGCTCCTCAGCCCAGCGACAAAGCTTGGCTGGTGGCCGCGCTGGCGTTGGTCGCTCAGCACGGCGCGAGCTGGCGCAGTGACAGCGTGGCTGCTTTTGACATGGGATTGCAGTGTGGCGATCAAGCGCGCCAGTTGCGCCTGCACCCGGACCGCCAGGGCGGCGTGGCCATTACCTTGCTGGCAGACGGCGATCACGATCTTTCAGGGGCACTGCAAGTGCAAGCCGCTGTGGTGCGGTTTGACGCCGGGCAGCTTCGCTTTGCGCTAGATGGCGTGGAGCAAAGTGCTATCGCGCTGGTACAGGGCCATGCGGTGCATTTGGCGCTGGATGGCGACAGCTGGGTGGTGGAAGAAATCTCGGCGTTCCCAAATTCGCAAGCGGCCCAGGACCCGGGCAAGGCACGCGCGCCTGTGGCGGGCAAAGTCAGCCGTGTACTGGTCGCTGCCGGCGACGCAGTGGTGCCCGGTCAGCAGCTGCTCTGCGTGGAAGCCATGAAGATGGAGATGTGGCTGTGCGCGCAAGCGCCGGGCACCGTCAGTGCGGTCCACGTGCAGGCGGGCGACCAGGTGGAGTCCGGCGCGCTGCTGGCAGAAATCGCCGTGTCTGACAGCCCCCAATAAACGACAACCTTCATTGAAGAAAGTACTCGCCATGGACAAAGCAATTCTCACCTGTGCCCTGACCGGCGTCTTGACCGACCCCGCCCAACACCCCGTGCCCGTGACGCCCGCGCAAATGGCAGCGGAGGCCCGTGATGCCTTCAACGCCGGCGCCAGCGTGATGCATGTGCACGTGCGCCAGCAGGGTGCCGGCATGGGGCACTTGCCTTCATGGGATCCGGACGTGATGGAAGACGTGGTGGGCGCCATCCGGCAAGCCTGCCCGGGCGTCATCATCAACCTTACGACCGGCGTGGTGGGCAAAGACATCAGCGGCCCGCTGGACTGCATCCGCCGCATCAAGCCCGAATTAGCGGCATGCAATGCGGGCAGTCTGAATTACCTGAAGATCAAGGACAACGGCCAATGGGCCTGGCCGCCCATGGTGTTTGACAACCCGGTGTCCAAAGTCCAGCAGTTCCTGGACGTGATGGGGGAATGCGGCACCCACCCCGAATTTGAGTGCTTTGACGTGGGCATCGTCCGATCGGTCACCATGTACATCAAAGCGGGCATGCTCAAGCCGGGCATGGGCCGCGCCGAATACAACCTGGTGATGGGCGTGGCCTCCGGCATGCCCTGCGACGCGGACCTGCTGGAGCTGCTACCGCGTTGGATGGCGCCCGACAGCGTGTGGCAAAGCACCCTCATTGGCCGCGCCGAGATCTGGCCGGTGCACCAAAAGACCGCAGACCTGGGCGGCATGCTGCGCACCGGACTGGAAGACACCTTTTATCTGCCCGATGGCGAGCGTGCCAGTGGCAATGGCGCCCTGATCGCCGAACTGGCGCAATGCGCCCAACGGGCAGGACGCGCAATTGCCAGCCCGAATGAAGCCAGAATGCTGTTAAACCTGTGATAGACTACGCAGCTTCGCGGCTGTAGCTCAGTTGGATAGAGTACTTGGCTACGAACCAAGGGGTCGTGGGTTCAATTCCTGCCAGCCGCACCAAAACGACAAGCCCTAGAACAGCAATGTTCTAGGGCTTTTTCGTTGGAGCATTCCTCTCCCTCAGAGCGGACATTTATGTCACCAATCTGAAAATTTTTTTACTTATACTGCTCCTTCCAGACGTGTAAATTAAAACTACAGTCCTTACCTTGAAAATTCTCCTTCCTCTTTTCTTCCTTGCGCTTGGCTTGGGCACTTTGCCAGCGTTAGCGCAACCAGCGACCCCTTGGGCAGACGGCTCTTCTGACGCGGCTGTTCTCGCACGCCCCAAGAGCGATGCGTTCCCTGCCCAAGATACTGGCCGCACACTGCCAAAGGCAGCGCAGCCGGATCAGTCTCCCAACAATTCATCCGTCGAAGACCTGAACCGCGCTTTGAGTCGCGCCAGGGGCCCCGCCAAGGCAGAGGCGCCCAA
>CAIYRQ010000247.1 GCA_903928635.1 uncultured beta proteobacterium
GCCTGCGCGCACACCAGCGACACCTGCGGTGTCAGATCCACAAAATAGCGCGAGAACAGTTCCAGGTACGTGTGGATGGCGCCAATTTGAATGTGCCCCGCCGACACCATTTTGGCCAGGCGTGCGCTCTGCGGGCCTGAAAAGGAAAAGTCGAGTTTGGAGGCAATGCCGCTCTCGAACACGTCCAGATGTTCGGGCAAGGCAATGACTGACTGCACCATGTGCAGGTCGTGCACCTGGTGCGGATCGAGTTGGGTCAGGGTGCGGGCCAAAAAGTCCGCTTGTTTTTGGTTGTTGCCTTCCAGACAGACCCGGTCACCGGACTCGATCGCGCTGCTGAGCAATTGCACTGCGCCTGCTGTGTCAACCCGCTTACCGCGTAATTGCGGGCCCAGACTGGCCAACACACGGGCCTTGCGCCGTGCGCGGCCCTGCGCCTGCAAATTCCAAAGACCCAGCGGTGCATTCATCTCACTTGGCTCCCATCACCATATTGGGCAGGCCCGTGGCAATGCCTGGAAATGCACACAGCAGGAACACGGCCAGGAACATCAGGCCCACAAAGGGCATCACACCCCAGATCACGTCCTTGAGCGGGATGTCGGGCGCGACGTTTTTGATCACGAAGATGTTCAGACCCACGGGTGGGTGGATCAGGCCCATTTCCATCACAATGGTCATGACCACGCCAAACCAGATCAAGTCAAAACCCGCCGCTTTGAGCGGCGGCAGGATGATGGGCGCAGTCATCAAGATGATGGACACCGGCGGCAGGAAAAAGCCCAGCACGATCACCATCAGCAAAATCACCGCCAGCAGCACCCACTTGGACAGCTGCATGCCCACAATCCATTGCGCAGCGCCCTGGCTGATGTGCAGGTGGCTCATGACATAGCTATACAACAGCGACATGCCGATGATCAGCATCAGCATGGTCGACTCTTTGAGCGTGCTCGACAAAAGCGGTGCCACGTCTTTCGGCCGCCACAAGCCGTAGACCACGGCCACCAGTCCCAACGCCATCAAGCCGCCCAGACCGGCAGTCTCGGACGGCGTGGCGTAGCCGCCATACAGCGCAACCATCACGCCCAGCAGCAAAACCAAAAAGGGCAGCACGCGCGGCAGCATTTCCACTTTCTGCGCCAGAGTGAAATGCTCTTCTTCGAGGTATGCGGACTTCACGCCACCGGACTGGTAGACCTCCAGAGCCTGCCGGTATTCCTTGCGCGCGCGCGCCACGGCGTAGCCCGCAAACAACCCTACCAGCAGCAAGCCAGGACCGATACCCGCCAGGAACAAGCGCCCCAGCGACTGCTCGGCGGCCACGGCGTACAAAATCATCACGATGGACGGTGGCAACAGGATGCCCAAGGTGCCACCGGCGGCGATGATGCCGGCGGCGAATCCTGGCGAATAGCCACGACGGCGCATTTCCGGAATGCCGGCCGAGCCAATAGCCGAACAGGTGGCTGGGCTCGACCCCGCCATGGCCGCAAACAGCGCGCAAGCAAACACGTTGGCAATGCCCAAGCCACCTGGCACTTTGTGCAGCCAGGCGTGGATGGCGGAATACAAGTCCTGACCTGCGCGCGATTTGCCGATGGCCGCACCCTTCATGATGAAGAGCGGAATCGACAGCAGTGTGATGGAAGCCATTTCTTCGTACACGTTCTGTGCCACGGTGTCCAAAGACGACGCAGGCATGAAGAAATACATAAAGGTGACGGCCACCGTGCCCAGCGCAAAAGCGATGGGCATGCCGGAGAACATTACCAAGAGCGTGGCCGCGCCATACGACAGACCGATAGCAAGTTCGCTCATGCTGCAGCTTTCTGAACTTCGCCGCCGCTCAGGCGCACGGCAGATTGAAGGATGAGTTGGATGGCCAGCAGTGTCATGCCCGCCGACATCAAAGAGTAGGGAATCCACAGGGGCGGCGCAAAGCTGCTGGACGTGGTTTGGCCCTCTGTCCAGGCCTCATGGAACAGCGTCCACGATTTCCAGGAATAAAAGCTGCAAAACAAGGCGGACACCACGTCCACCAGCACCAGCCGCACCCGGTTCACACCAGCGGGCAACAAACCGGCCAGCGCTTCGATGCCCACATGGCCGCGCAAGGACTGCACATAGGCGGCCGTCATAAAGGTCGCGCCCACCAGCATGAACACCGAAGCCTCGTCCTGCCAGTCGGTTGACGACTTGAGGAAATAGCGGGTCACGACCGAATAGGTCAAAACCGCCGCGGTCACCAACAAAGCCACCATGGACACACGCAACACGAAGCGGTTGAGCGCATCCAGCGCAGCGCTGAAAAACGCCAGTGCCGCATTGCGTGGCACCAGGTCGCCAGGCTTGGCTGCGCCCTCGAGTTCGAAACCGTGACTCACAGCGTCTGCTCAGCCAGTGCCAGCAGCTTCGCGCTGCCTGCGTTTTTGGCGGCGTAGTCTTTCCAAGCCGTTTCGCGCGCCAGGTCTTGCCATTTTTTGATGGCAGCGGGGTTCAGGTCCACCACGGTAGCGCCGGCTTTTTTGTAGACGTTGGCCACTTCCACGTCGTCTTTCTTGGCTTCTTCCTGGGCAAATTTTTCCATTTCCGCGCCCACGGCCATGATGGCGTCGCGCTGGGCTTGCGGCAGCGCATCAAAAATCTGTTTGGACATCATCAGCGGCTCAAACATGAACCAATAGGCGCCCGCACGACCCGTGGTCAATGCTTTGGCCACTTCTTCGAGGCGGAAGGAGATAAAGGAGGTGCTCGAGGTCATTGCGGCGTCCATGGCGCCGGTTTGCATGGCTGCATAAATTTCGTTGGACGGCAGGCTGACCACCGAGGCACCCGCTTCTTTGAGAATCATGTCCACCTCGCGGGAACCGCCCCGCACTTTCATGCCTTTAGCGTCTTCGGGATTGACGATGGGCTTGGTGCGCGAGGCGACACCACCGGCCTGCCAGACCCAGCTGATCAACACAATGCCTTTCTCCAACAGCACACGGCTGAGTTCAGCGCCCACGGGTTTGGTTTTCCAGCCGTAGGCCTGTGCATACGAGGTCACCAATCCAGGCATCAGGCCAATATTGACTTCCGGAATTTCACCGCCGGCGTAGGACAAGGGAATCAGCGCCAAATCAAGCGCCCCCTTGCGCATGGACGAAAACTGGGCATTCGTTTTCATGAGCGACGAGCCAGGGTAAATCTCGAACTTCAAGGCACCCTTGGTGCGCTTTTCCACCTCGGCGGCGAACTTGCGCACCAAGCGGTCACGGAAATCTCCCTCCGTCAAGGTGCCACCGGGAAATTGGTGGGAAATTTTCAGGGTGGCGGTTTGGGCCCATGCGGCCGTGAAAGGCAGGGAAGCCAAGGTCAGGACACCGGCGGCTTGCAGCAGATTGCGTCTTTTCATGGAATGATCTCCTCAGGTCTGTCGAACAAAAATCGCAACGCCACCACATCGCGGGTCAGGTTGCGGGAGGCAGAAGACGCTCTGAGGCATCCTTCATGTATACGAAAATTCTATTTAGCGTATTTTTTATGGCTACTAGTGAATACCCTTAGTTTACTCAGCGAATACCCTTAGCTATACTTACGCCATGAAAATTTCTGACTTGTTGCGTGAAAAAATCGAGGAGCAAATCGCCACCGGCGACCTTCCGCCAGGCAGCACTTTGGACGAAGCCGCGCTCGTGGAGGCCCATGGCGTGTCCCGCACGCCCGTTCGCGAAGCGCTGATTCAACTGGCAGCAGAGGGGTTGATTGAGATGCGGCCTCGCCATGGTGCCGTGGTCACCAGCATTGGGCCCGGGCGCCTGATTGAAATGTTCGAAGTGATGGCAGAACTGGAGTCCATGTGCGGTCGACTGGCCGCCCGGCGCATGAGTGTGGGCGAGCACAAAACTCTGGCCAAAGCCCATGAAGACTGCGAAAAAGCCCGTGCAGCCCAGGACCCCGACGCCTACTTCTATGCCAACGAGCAGTTTCACGCCGCCATTTATGCAGGCAGCCACAACCAGTTCTTGAGTGAACAAGCGCAGCAACTGCATCGCCGCCTGCGCCCTTACCGGCGGCTGCAGCTCCGTGTGCGCGACCGCATGGGAAGCTCTTACACCGAGCATGCCGCCATCGTCCAGGCGATTACCGCCGGCGACCCCCAGGCCGCGTCGGCCGCATTGCACGGTCACATCGTGGTGCAGGGGGAGCGTTTTGGCGATCTGCTGGCTTCGTTGGGCGATTTGACCGCATCTGCCGCTTAAAGCGGCGAACGTCGGCCTAAGATACGATATCGCGCATCCACTGCGGCAGCTCCACCGCCTTTTGGCTCGGAAAATCCACCCACACGACGGTGGCACCCCCGGCCGCACTCACGACGCCTGGCTGGTCGGCTCGTTCCATGGTGCCCCAGGTGTCAAAGGTGGTGCGCGCAGGGTCGCTGACATAGATCTTGACGCACACATCGCCGGGGTATTCCAGCTGTTTGTAGAAGTTGCAAAACGCGTTCAAGATCACCGGGCCTTGGCCTTTCGGGTCAGGATTGGCGCCAATCTTTCGCATCCACTCGATGCGGGCCGATTCCAGGTAACGGAAATACACCGTGTTGTTGACGTGGCCCATCGCGTCCATGTCACCCCAGCGAATAGCCAGGTCCATCTCGAAGACGAGTTTCTTGTTGTCGGGAATGAGAATACGCATGGTTTTGCCGTGAAAAGTTTAGCGCGATGCTAGCGCACCGCCCCCTTAAAATCCCTCCTTTCGCTCTCGCAGCGCCGCTTCCCTGGAAATCCCCGCTTTGTCCTTCGCCTCCGAAACCCGCCGCCGCCGCACCTTTGCCATCATTTCCCACCCGGACGCAGGCAAAACCACGCTCACAGAAAAGCTCTTGCTGTTCTCCGGTGCGATTCAGATTGCCGGCTCGGTGAAGGCGCGCAAGGCCTCGCGCCATGCCACCAGCGACTGGATGGAGATTGAAAAGCAGCGCGGTATTTCGGTGGCGTCGAGCGTGATGCAAATGCTGTACCGCGACCATGTGATCAACCTGCTGGACACGCCTGGGCACAAAGACTTCTCCGAAGACACCTACCGCGTGCTCACCGCCGTAGACGCCGCGCTGATGGTGATTGACGCAGCCAACGGTGTGGAGGCGCAAACACGGCGCTTGATTGAGGTGTGCCGCCAGCGCAACACGCCCATCATCACTTTTGTGAACAAGATGGACCGCGAGGTGCGCGAACCGCTGGATATCTTGGACGAGATTGAGCGCGAGCTGGGCATGCCCTGCGTGCCCATGACCTGGCCTGTTGGGCAGGGCAAGTTGTTTGGCGGCATCATTAACCTGCGCACCCAGGCGATGACCGTGTTTGAGAGCGGTAGCGAACGCCTGCCGCAAGACTTTGACGCGATTCCCTTGAGTGCGCCCGAGACGCTGGAAAAGCGCTTTGGCTTTGAATGGACCAGCGCCGTCGAAAGCATGGAGCTGGCCACCGGCGCATCGCCCGCCTGGGACCACGCTGCCTTTTTGGCAGGCAAACAAACCCCGGTGTTCTTTGGATCCGGCGTGAACAACTTTGGCGTGATGGAAGTGCTGGACGCGTTGGTGGACTTGGCCCCCGCGCCCCAAAGCCGCACCAGCACGCTCATGGTCAACAAAGCGCCGGTCGTGAAAGTGATGCAACCGGACGACCCGCAGTTCAGCGGTGTGGTGTTCAAGGTGCAGGCCAATATGGACGCCAACCACCGCGACCGCATTGCCTTTGTGCGCATGGCCTCGGGCAAATACACGCCGGGCATGAAGCTCAAAGTGATGCGCACGGCCAAAGAGCTGCGTCCCACCAGCGTGGTGACTTTTATGAGCCAGCGCCGCGAGGCGGTGGAAGAGGCGTATGCGGGCGACATCGTGGGCTTTACCACCCACGGCGGCGTGCAATTGGGCGACACGATTACCGATGGCAGCGTGAACCTGCAGTACACGGGCTTGCCATTTTTTGCACCCGAGCTGTTCATGACCGTGGTGCTGCGCAATCCGCTGCGCACCAAGCAGTTGCAGCAAGGCCTGGCCCAGCTGGGCGAAGAAGGTGCTATTCAAGTCTTCAAGCCCGAGATGGGCGGCAATATGCTGCTGGGCGCCGTGGGCCAATTGCAGTTTGAAGTGGTGCAGCACCGTCTGAAAGGCGAGTACGACGCCGACATCCGCCTGGAAGGCTGCCAATACACCGGCGCGCGCTGGATTACCGCAGACAC
>CAIYRQ010000248.1 GCA_903928635.1 uncultured beta proteobacterium
GGACACTTTCCTGGCTGATTTGCAGCGTGCGCGGCCTACGATTTTTTTCTCGGTGCCGCGCCTGTGGGTCAAGTTTGCGCAGGGCGTGTTCGACAAAATCCCCGAGCGCAAGCTCCAGCGCCTGCTGTCCATCCCCCTGCTAGGCGGCTTGGTGCGGCGCAAGATTCTCAAAGGCCTGGGGCTGGACCACTGCCGTTTGGCGGCCGGTGGCGCCGCGCCCATGCCAGCCGATGTGCTGGGCTTTTTCCGCTCGCTGGGCTTGGACTTGATCGAGGTCTACGGCATGACAGAAAACTGCGGCGTGTCGCACGCCACCCTGCCCGGCGACCGGGGCATTGGAACCGTGGGCTTGCCTTACGAGGGCGTGGAGAGCCGCATTGACCCCGAGACCGGCGAGATTCAAATGCGTTGCCCGGCGCTGATGCAGGGCTACTACAAAAACCCGGAGCAAACCGCCCAAACCATGACCGCCGACGGCTGGCTGCGCACCGGCGACAAAGGGAGCTGCGACGCCCAAGGCCGCTTGAGCATTACCGGGCGGGTCAAAGATATTTTCAAAACCAGCAAGGGCAAGTACGTGGCGCCTGCGCCCATCGAAGACTTGCTCGTCACCCACTCCGACATCGAGGCCTGCGCGGTTACCGGCGCCAACCTGGCCCAGCCACTTGCGGTGGTCATGCTGTCGCAAGATGCTGCCCAGCGCTGTGCTGATCCGCAGGCCAAGCAGGCACTCTTGCAATCGCTGGAGCAACATCTGCAAAGCGTCAACAACCGGCTGGATTACCACGAGCGGCTGGAATGCCTGGCGGTGGTGAGCACGCTGTGGACCCCGGAAAACGGCTTTGTGACACCCACGTTCAAGGTCAAACGCGACCGCATTGAAGCCGCCTATGGCGCCCACTTTGAACCCTGGGCGCAAAGTGGTCAACGCGTGGTCTGGGCGGACGCCGCATAGGCCAAGGGTTACAGTTCGTCGCATGCACTATGCGACGATGAAAAAAATAGCAGGGTTGGTGCTGTGGGCGGCGAGCCTGGCCGCATCCGCAGCAGCGTTTGAAGACTCCATGGCCCAGCGCACGCTGGCATGCACCGGCTGCCATGGCCCCCAAGGCAAATCGGGACCCGACGGCTACTACCCCCGACTGGCAGGCAAACCCGCAGGCTATCTGTACAACCAACTGCGCAACATTCAAGACGGGCGACGCCACTATGCGTTGATGGTGGGTTTGCTCGCACCCTTGAGCGACGCTTATTTGCACGAGATTGCCGATTATTTTTCGTCTTTGGACATCGCCTACCCCCCGCCCAGCGCGGCGGTAGCCGACCCCAAAGTCATTGCGCGGGGTCAAACGCTGGCCCGCCAGGGCGATGCCGCCCTGCAATTGCCGGCCTGCACCCAGTGCCACGGCAACGCCTTGATGGGCGTGCAACCCAGCACACCCGCCCTTTTGGGCCTGCCACGCGACTACCTGAATGCCCAGCTCGGCGGCTGGCAAACCGGCCAGCGAAAAGCCCAGGCCCCAGACTGCATGGCCGACATCGCGCGCCGCCTGAGTGACGCCGATGTGCACGCTGTGACCAGTTGGCTGGCCAGCCAAACCGTGCCCCAGCCCTCCAAAGCAGCGGCTGCCCGTCCGGCCATGGCGGCAGGTAGCAAAGCCATCGTGTGCGGGAGCGCGCCATGACCGCAATCTCTGCAAATCACTGGAAGTCCCGCGCACTGCGCACCGTGGTCGTCGTACTGATCGCAGCGCTGTTGTGGGCATTTTGGGGAGCCGATACCTGGCACGAGCGGAACGTCTCGGCCTTGGCAAGCGGCACGACGGCCAAGGCGCCGCAGGCCCAGGTGCAAGAAGGTGCCTACCTGGCCCGCATTGGCAACTGCGCGGTCTGCCACACCACCCAAGGCGGCGAGCCATTTGCCGGTGGGCGCGAGATTGACACCCCGTTTGGTGCGGTGCCGTCGAGCAACATCACCCCCGACCCGGAGCACGGCATTGGGCAGTGGAGCGCCGATGACTTTTGGCGCGCAATGCACTTTGGCAAGAGCCGCGACGGCCACCGCCTGTCGCCCGCGTTTCCGTACACCAGCTACACCCATGTAAGCCGCGCGGATTCCGATGCGCTGTTTGCCTATTTGCAAAGCCTGCCGCCATCGCGCCGCGCCAACGAGCCATCCAAGCTGATGTGGCCGTTCAATACCCAAGCGGCGCTCGCTGTGTGGCGGGCCCTGTATTTCTGGCCGGCATCCAACGCCCCGAAAGAATCGAGTGCCTCAGTGCCGCCCGACACACAGCGCGGCGAGTATTTGGTGCAAGGCCTTGGCCATTGCGCCGAATGCCATGGCGCGCGCAGCCCGCTGGGTGGCCTGCGCAGCGGCAAAGAATTTGCGGGTGCCGTGCTGCCCGGAACACCGTGGTACGCCCCCTCGCTGGTCAACACCGCAGAGGCCGGAGCCACTTCGATGGACGACACGGTGCGCCTCTTGCAGACTGGCACCACCGGGCTGCAAAGCGCTAACTCCCAAGGCGTCGCACAGGGTCCGATGGCCGAAGTGGTCTTGCATGGCAGCCAATACCTGCGCGACAACGATGCCCGGTCCATGGCGCTCTACCTGCAAACCCTGGTGCCTGCAGCGCCCGCGCAAAGCCACCCACCCGCAGCCGACTTGGCCCCGGCCAAAGCCGACTCCCGTGCCGCCAAACTCTACGAAGACCACTGCGCCACCTGCCATGGCAAAGAAGGCCAAGGCCAGCCAGGTGCCTACCCTGCGCTGGCGGGCAACCGCGCAGTGCTCATGGCGCGGCCGAATAACGCGGTGCTCAGCGTGCAGTTTGGTGGGTTTGCTCCGGCCACTGTGGGCAACC
>CAIYRQ010000249.1 GCA_903928635.1 uncultured beta proteobacterium
CTTCCCTATGTCGCTTCCATTGACGGATCAACAGCGCTTAGAGCTCGCCGAATTTGCCAAAATTCAGGCACAGAAAGTGATGTCCAAAATTCCACTGTTGGGGATGCGGCTAAAAACTTGGACTACCTGGAGGTAGTTCATGTATTCATACGAAGATCGAATCAAGGCTGTCCGGCTTTATCTGAAGCTAGGCAAGCGCTTGGGAGTCACCATCCGCCAGTTGGGTTATCCGACTAAGAACACTCTCATCGGCTGGTACCGGGAGTTCATTGCCAAGCAATCCCTTCGAGCTGGATATACCCGCGCACGGGATAGGTACACCGTTGTGCAAAAGCAGCACGCTGTTCAGCACTACCTGGACCATGGCCGCTGTATTGCGTTTACCTTGAGGGTGTTGGGTTATCCGAGCCGCGCAACTTTTTCAAAATGGCTTGACGAATGGCACCCTGATGTTCGCATGCGAATGGTGGGCCGCGCACCCAATGTGCAACATCCCATGGAGACCAAAAAGGCAGCCGTCCTCGAGTTGTGCATCCGAGACACCAGTGCCGAGGAAATTGCCAAGAAGGTCAAGGTATGCCGACCGACGCTGTACAACTGGAAGAACGAGCTACTCGGACCAGAGGCACCCGCATTGATAAAACGTCATCACGAATCCACTCCCGACCCGAATTCCCGCTCTCAAAGCGTCACCGAGCTGCAGCAGCAAGTCGACGTACTTGAGGGCAACATCAGGCGCTTGCAGCTTGAGCATGACCTATTGAAGAAGGCCAATGAACTTCTAAAAAAAGATCTGGGCGTCGCCCCTCAGCTCCTGGGGAACCGGGACAAGACGATGCTGGTTGACGCCCTCAAACACATTTACTCGCTCACAGAACTGTTGGCCGAACTGAAATTGGCACGCAGCTCTTACTTCTACCATTGCTCACGCCTGAGAATGCCGGACAAATATGCAGCCGCCCGAGTCGCCATGGTCGATATCTTTCATAGCAACTATCGTTGCTATGGTTATAGGCGGATCCGTTCGGCCCTGCTTCAACATCAATTGCACATTTCTGAGAAGGTCGTAGTACGCCTGATGAGGCAAGAGAGTTTGACTGCGACGCTCAACAAAAAGCGACGGTATGGTTCATACCTTGGTGAGATCAGCCCGGCTCCAGAAAATATCATCAATCGGGATTTCCAGGCTGCCATCCCAAACGAAAAGTGGCTGACGGACATCACGGAGTTTCAGATCCCTGCTGGCAAGGTGTACCTCTCGCCAATAGTTGATTGTTTCGACGGTCTGGTTGTAAGTTGGACGCTTGGCACCCGCCCTGATGCTGAGTTGGTCAATACGATGTTGGATACGGCCATCGAAACAGTGACTGTCAGTGAGAGCAGGCCTATTGTTCATTCAGATCGTGGCGCCCACTATCGCTGGCCCGGCTGGCTCTCGCGTATGAGTCATGCAAAGCTGGTTCGGTCTATGTCGCGTAAAGGATGTTCACCAGACAACGCCGCCTGTGAGGGGTTTTTTGGGAGGTTGAAGACTGAGCTGTTCTATCCACGCGACTGGCAGGGCATCACCCTCGAGCAGTTCATCCAGAGCGTTGACGCCTATATTCGCTGGTATAACGAGAAGCGAATCAAAGTGTCATTGGGGTCACTCAGTCCCCTGCAATATCGAAAGAGCCTAGGACTTACGGCATAAACCAGTCCAAGAATTTAGCTGCACCCCCAGTGGCTCAGTTTTTAAAGCCAATCAACAGAGCCAGCAGCCTGAGCCCGGACGCCCAAGCGCAATTGATGGAGCAAGACCTTCAAAAGATCCGCGCCTCCGGCTTGGCCGTACCCCCGGGCTATCACGCCCACTTGGGGCTGTTGTACGGAGAGCAGGGTGACGTGGACAAGTTTGCGCAGCAGGTTGCGCTAGAGAAGAGCAAGTTCCCTGAGTCCGAGACCTTCATGGACTTCTTGATGCGCAAATTCAAAAAGTGAGCGGTTTATGAAAATTCAGACCTTTTCCAAGATCGCCATCGCGTTCGTCGCTGTTCTTCTCATGGCGGGCTGCGCCACCAAAAAGCCGGGCTGGGACTATTCAGCCTACAAGGCGAGCAAACCCCGCTCCATCCTGGTGCTTCCGCCAGTCAACAATTCTCCGGACATCACCGCCACCTACAGCGTGATGTCTTTCGTGACCAAGCCACTCTCAGAAGCAGGCTACTACGTGATGCCAGTGGCCATGGTGGCCGAGGCGTTCAAAGAGAACGGTTTGACGCAGCCGTCTGACATGCACGCCACTTCGCCGGACAAGTTGCGCCAGATCTTCGGAGCCGATGCAGCCCTCTACATCATTGTGACCAAATTCGGAGTGTCGTACACCGTGGTGAATAGCGAAACGATGGTTCAGGTACAAGGCAAACTCGTGGACCTGAAAACTGGTGCAACCCTGTGGCAAGGTGCCGCTCAGGCTTCCAGTGTCGAGGGTGAGCAACAGCAGCAGGGTGGTTTAGGAGCCCTGTTGGTGTCTGCGATCGTCAAGC
>CAIYRQ010000250.1 GCA_903928635.1 uncultured beta proteobacterium
CGACAAGAAAAGCGACACCTTGGATGTGGCTTTTGAGTCGGCCGACAAAGCTGCATTGGCGGCCGCCTTTGGCCTGAGCGCCCTGCCCTCGGCCACCAAAACTGCCTTTGCCGTGATCTGGACCACCACTGCCTGGACCATTCCTGCCAACCAGGCGCTCAATGCCAATCCCGCCATCACCTACGCCTTGGTGGACACACCGCGTGGCTATCTGGTGCTGGCCGCGTCCCTGGTGGACAAATGCCTGGAACGCTTCGGCCAAACCGGCACCGTGGTCGCCACCGCATTGGGCGAAAAGCTTGGCGGCCTGAACTTCAAACACCCCTTGCACGACGTCCACGAGGGCTACCGCCGCCTCTCGCCCGTGTACCTGGCTGACTACGTGAGCGAAGGCGATGGCACGGGCATGGTGCACTCGTCACCCGCCTATGGCGTGGACGACTTCAACAGCTGCGTGGCCCATGGCCTGAAGTACGACGACATCTTGAACCCGGTGCAAGGCAATGGCAGTTATGCCGACGACCTGCCCTTGTTTGGCGGCATGAATATCTGGAAAGCCTGCCCCCGCATCATTGAAGTTCTGGGCCAAAGCGACCGTCTGATGGCAACCCACGCCATTACCCACAGCTACCCGCACTGCTGGCGCCACAAGACGCCGGTGATCTACCGCGCAGCCGCCCAGTGGTTTGTGCGCATGGACGAAGGCCCGGGCGTCTTCACCAAAGACAAAGCACCTAAGACCCTTCGCCAGCTGGCTTTGGATGCGATTGAAGACACGCGCTTCTACCCCGAAAACGGCAAAACCCGACTGCGTGACATGATTGCCAACCGGCCCGACTGGTGCATCTCACGCCAGCGCAGCTGGGGCGTGCCGGTGCCGTTTTTCTTGCACAAAGACAGCGGTGAATTGCACCCCCGCACCATGGCCATCCTGGACCAGGCAGCCGACATCGTGCAACAAGGCGGCATTGAAGCCTGGAGCCGTGCCACGGTCGAGGAAATTTTGTGCCAACCGGGTGACGAGCCCCAGGCGTACACCAAGAGCACCGATATTTTGGAAGTCTGGTTCGACAGCGGTTCCACCTTTGAGCACGTGCTGCGCGGCAGCCACAAAGATGCCTATGATCGCGCGCCCTTTCATGACCAAGGCCCGGAAACCGACCTCTACCTCGAAGGCCACGACCAGCACCGCGGCTGGTTCCACAGCTCGCTGTTGCTGGGCTGCGCCTTGTACGACCGCGCACCCTACAAAGGCTTGCTGACCCACGGTTTTGCCACCGACGGCCAAGGCCGCAAAATGAGCAAAAGCCTGGGCAACACCGTGGCACCACAAGAAATCACCGAAAAAATGGGCGCCGAAATCGTGCGCCTGTGGGTGGCGTCGACCGACTATTCGGGCGACCTGAACATCGACGCCAAAATTCTGGCGCGTGTCGTGGACACCTACCGACGGGTGCGCAACACCCTGAAGTTCCTGCTGGCCAATGTGAGCGACTTTGACCCTGCCAAAGACAGCGTCGCATTGGCAGAAATGTTGGAGATTGACCGCTATGCACTGAGCCGCACGGCGCAATTGCAAACCGACATCCTGGCGCACTTCGCCGATTACGAGTTCCACCCCGTAGTGTCCAAGCTGCAAATTTTTTGTTCCGAAGACCTGGGCGCCTTTTACTTGGACGTGCTCAAAGACCGGCTTTACACCACCGCGCCCCACTCGGCCGCACGCCGCTCGGCGCAAACCGCGCTGTGGCACGTCACCCAGGCCATGCTGCATTGGATGGCACCGTTCTTGAGCTTTACCGCCGAAGAAGCCTGGGCCACGCTGGGTGCCGAGGGCAAAACGCCCGCCGCAACGCGCGAATCCATCTTTATGGACACCTATGTGTCGCTGCCTGCCGCTGACGAAGCACTGCTGGCGAAGTGGGCACGTGTGCGCGAGGTTCGCGAAGCGGTGAACAAAGAGATCGAGGTCTTGCGCGCCGCGGGCCAAGTGGGCGCTTCGCTGCAAGCCGAGGTGCGCTTGACGCTGGCGCCTGAGGACTTTGC
>CAIYRQ010000251.1 GCA_903928635.1 uncultured beta proteobacterium
CGAAGAGGGAGGCGGTGGCGCCCGTGAAATGATCAAAGAAGGCTTGTTTGAGCAGTTCCCTATGGACGCCGTGTTTGGCATGCACAACTGGCCCGGCATGGCCCAGGGCGACTTCGCGGTCAGCGCGGGCCCCGTCATGGCTTCGAGCAACGAATTCAAAATCACCATCCGGGGCAAGGGCGCGCACGGCGCCATGCCGCACCTGGGGCTGGACCCGGTGCCGGTCGCCTGCCAAATGGTGCAGGCCTTTCAGACCATCATCAGCCGCAACAAAAAGCCGATCGACGCGGGCGTGATATCGGTGACCATGATCCACGCAGGCGAGGCGACGAACGTGATTCCGAACTTCTGTGAGCTGCAAGGCACGGTGCGCACTTTCACGTTTGAAGTTTTGGACTTGCTGGAGCAGCGCATGCGCGAGGTGGCCGAGCACACGGCCGCGGCCTTTGGCGTGACCTGCGAGTTTGAATTCCGCCGCAATTACCCGCCTACCATCAATAGCACCTCTGAAGCCGACTTTGCCCGCAAGGTCATGGCCCGGCTGGTCGGACCAGAACGCGTCCATGCCCAGGAGCCCACCATGGGCGCGGAAGACTTTGCCTACATGTTGATGGCCAAGCCGGGTTGCTATGTGTTTTTAGGCAATGGCGATGGAGACCACCGCAGCCTAGGCCATGGCGGCGGACCGTGCATGCTGCACAACCCCAGCTACGACTTCAACGACCACCTGATCCCGCTCGGCGCAAGCTACTGGGTGCGCTTGGCCGAGGCCTGGTTGGCGTCTTAGCGGGGCGCGAAACGGCGCTCTGCAATCGTGAGCAAGCCGTCAAAAATCAGGTTGTCCACCAGTTCAAAAGGGCGCGTCATGCTGGGCGCCATCTTCCAGCCCGCGCCGCCGGTCATGATGCACAGCGGCTCTTCACCGCAATGCCCGCGCACATGCTGCACCATGCATTCCACCGCCCCGGCAATGGCGTAGGTGCCGCCACTGGTCAGCGCATCGCTGGTGTTGGTGGGGAAGGGGCACACCTCTCCGGTGGGCACATGCAAGCCCGCCGTGCCCGACTCCAGCGCGCGCAGCATGATGCCGTGGCCGGGCAGAATGAAGCCGCCTAAGAACCGGCCTTGCGGCGACACAGCCTCTACCGTCACGGCCGTGCCTACCATCACCACCACCATGGGCCGGGGTGCGCCCTGGGCTTGCATGCGGTGGTAGGCGCCAATCATGGCCACCCAGCGGTCCGCGCCCAGGCGGCTGGGGTGGTCGTAGCCGTTGGTCATTCCCGCTTCGGCGTCGCTGGAGACCACCCATTGCGGCGTCACGTCCCACAACTCGAGTTGCTGCTCTACGCGCCGCTTGATGGCGTCGCCCGCCACCACACAGCCCAGGATGTGGGTGGGCGGTGGCAAAGTGGACCAAATTCCTTCGCCCAGTTTGTCGATGTTTTCTAAAAACTCCGCGCCTTGGGCCAGGAGTTCTGCGCCGGGCAGGGGGGACGCGTAGTGCGCCCATTTGAGGCGCGTGTTGCCGATGTCCAATGCAAGGAAGGTCATAAGGGCGAATGAGTTTGCACGCATTATCGCCAAGGCCACACAATGGTTTACAGTCAGGGGTTCAAGTTGACGTTAACGTAAACGTCAACTGCATTCAGACCACCGGCAACCCCACCGAGAGCGCCCACCATGACCGATCTTTCTGCTGAATTCAAAGCCCTGGCCAACTACCGCCCCACGCACAAAGTGCGCTTCGTCACGGCGGCCAGTTTGTTTGACGGGCACGATGCGGCCATCAACATCATGCGCCGTATCTTGCAGGGCATGGGCGCCGAGGTGATTCATTTGGGCCACAACCGCAGCGTCGAAGAAGTGGTGACCGCTGCCTTGCAGGAAGACGTGCAAGGCATTGCACTGAGCTCCTACCAGGGCGGTCATGTGGAGTACTTCAAGTACATGGTGGACCTGCTCAAGCAGCGCGGTGGCGCGCATATCCAGGTGTTTGGCGGTGGTGGCGGGGTGATCGTGCCGTCGGAGATTGCCGAGCTGCAGGCCTATGGCGTGACCCGCATCTACAGCCCCGAAGACGGACAAAGAATGGGCCTAGCCGGCATGATTGGTGAAATGGTGATGCGCTGCGACCGCGATCTGGCGCCCTACGCCCCCACCGATCTGAGCGCGCTGCAAGGCCACAGCGACGCGCATTGGCGTGCCCTGGCCCAGTTCCTGACCGTGGTGGAAGCGGGCAAGGTGGACGCATCCACGCTGCAAGCCCTGCGCACTCAAGCAGCGGCCACCCACATTCCTGCCATCGGCATTACCGGCACCGGCGGTGCGGGCAAGTCCTCGCTCACCGACGAGCTGATTCGTCGCCTGCGCCTGGACTGTGGCGACAGCTTGCGCATTGCCGTCATCTCCATCGACCCCTCCCGTCGCAAGAGCGGTGGCGCATTGCTCGGCGACCGCATCCGCATGAACGCCATCTCGCCTTGGACCAGCACCGGCAAAGACGCAGGCGCCCGTGTGTTCATGCGCAGCCTGGCCACGCGCGACTTTGGCAGCGAGATCAGCCAGGCGCTGCCCGACGTGATTGCCGCCTGCAAGGTCGCAGGCTTTGATTTGATCGTGGTGGAGACCTCGGGCATCGGCCAGGGCGATGCCGCCATCGTGCCTTTGGTCGACGTGCCTTTGTATGTGATGACGCCTGAGTTCGGCGCGGCCAGCCAGCTGGAAAAAATCGACATGCTGGACTTTGCCGAGTTCGTGGCCATCAACAAGTTCGACCGCAAAGGCGCCAGCGACGCATTGCGCGACGTGGCCAAGCAAGTGCAACGCAACCGCGAGGCTTGGACCTCGCCCATCGAGAGCATGCCGGTGTTCGGCACCATGGCTGCACGCTTTAACGACGATGGCGTGACTGCGCTCTACCAGGCCATGCTGCCGCGCCTGCAGGCGCTGGGCTTGAATGTGCCTGCGCAACGGCTGCTGCCCCCGGCGGGTGTGCGCCACAGCAGCAACCAGACGCCTGTGGTGCCCGCATCGCGCACCCGCTACCTGGCCGAAATCAGCGACACCGTGCGCGCCTACAAAAAGCGCGCCCGTGCCCAAGCTCAGCTGGCGCGCGAGATTCAACAGCTGCAAGCCGCCGCTGCCATGCTGCAGGTGGACCGGCCGGTCAAAGCCCGCGCTTCTGAGGCCGCCTTGGCCTTGGCCAGCGAGCGCCAGCAAGTGCAAGACGCTGCTGCCAAAAAGCTGCTCGACCAGTGGCCAGAAATGCAAAAAGCCTATGCAGGCGACGAATACGTGGTCAAGATCCGCGACAAAGAAATCCGCACCGCACTCACCACCCAGTCTTTGTCCGGCACCACCATCCGCAAGGTGGCGCTGCCCACCTATGAAGACCACGGCGAAGTTTTGAAATGGCTGATGCTGGACAACGTGCCGGGCAGCTACCCCTACACCGCAGGTACTTTTGCCTTTAAGCGCGAAGGC
>CAIYRQ010000252.1 GCA_903928635.1 uncultured beta proteobacterium
GAGGTGTGCAGCGCCTTGGCGGCCTCGGTCAGGTTGAGGTTGCGGCGAACCGCCTCTTGGACAAAACGAAACTGGTGCAGGTTCATATCAAACTACGCCTATAGAAGCGTTTCATTATGCTTTATTCGTGGTTTGAGCGCCGTCCGGCGCAGCCTCTGCTCAGGGATGCGCCGGACGCTCAGCGGCAATTTCCGCGAGCAAGGCAATCAAGCGGGAGTTTTCACCCACAGCGCCTTGCAGTTCGAAGTCAATCTGCGGGTGCGATTCGCGCAGGGCGGCCACCAGCAGGGGCAAGTCTTCGCGCGCATGTTTGCCCACGCCCAGAAACATGGGAACGATGGTGATGGTGCGGATACCGCGTTCGACCAGGCTGGCGCAGACAGTGGCCAGGTCCGGGATGCTGAGCTCCAGGTAAGCGCACTCGACTGCCACATCGGCATGGGTTTGCAGCAGTTGCGCTGCCACGGCCTGCATGGGCCGGTGCCACAGCGGGTCGCGCGAACCGTGGGCGAAAAGAACAATACCGCGTGTCATCGTCGAAGTACCAGCCAACCGAAGGCTGCCAGTGAGAAAAAGGAATAAATCAAGCCCGGCAACGCCGCCGTGAGCCAGGGTTGCCAACCCTGCAAATAGCCCACGTCGCCCAGCACATTGTTTAACAGCACAAAACTGATGCCCGCCATGACGCCGCCGAATACCATGGAGGTGGTGCTGCCGGAGCGGAAATGCAGATAAGCAAAAGGCAGGGCCAGCATGACCATGACCAGGCAGCTCAAGGGATAAAACAGTTTTTTCCAGAACTGGATTTCGTACTTTTGCGCCGATTGCCCGTTGTTGCGCAAATGGCGCGTGTACTGAAAAAGGTCGATCGTGCCCATGCGGTCCGGGCGCAGCACGGCGGCCGAGACCATTTCGGCGCTGAGTTTGTTGTGCCATGCAAACTCGGCCTGGCGGGTGGTGACTGCACGCGCAGGACCTTGGTCGGGTACTTCAAATTCGGTTCGCTGCACGTCTTTGAGTGCCCAGGAGTCGCCGGGGCCAAAGGTGCCGCTGGCGGCTTCGGTCAGCGACACGATTTCACCCCGGTTGTTGAGCTCGAATATCCGCACACCGCGCATGCTGGCGTCACTTGCCAAAGACGCGACGTTGACCGAAAAGCTGCTGTAAGGCTGGCGCTCTTTGATCCAGGCGCCCGTCTTGCCCACGGTAATCCGGCCCTGGATCTTGGCCTTGAGCAACTGCGCGGTCTTGTCGGCAAAGGGTGCCAGGTAGTCGCCCACGGCGAATGTCAGCACCACAAACACCAGGCCCATGCCCAGCAAGAGGCGCAAGGCGGACCATGGCCCCAGACCGCTGGTGCGCAGGATGGTGAATTCGGAGCTGTTGGCCAGCCGTGCCATGACAAAAATAGTGCCAATCAGCACGGTGATGGGCAGTAGCTCGTAGACATGGCTGGGCACCATCAAGGCCACATAGACCAGTGCCTGGGCTACCGAGTAGCCGAGTACGTTGGCGCGGCCCACTGCTTGCAACTCGTCGACAAAATCAAAAAAGAAGAAGAGCGAGACAAAGGCCAGCGTGACGGCCGTCACGGCCAAGAACACCTCGCGAAACAGGAGCTTGCGTACGGTTTTCATCAGGCAGCAGGGGGTCCAAGCCAGAGGCGGGGCAGAGCCCACTGGTTATGGCGAATGGCGAGCCACAGCGATCCCAAAGCCAACGCGCCGCCATGCAATACCAACAGATACCCCTGCAGCGAAATTTTCTCAGTCTCTACCCAGTTTTTGCCCAACACCAACAGGTTGAAATACACCACAAAAATCAAAAAGGTGAACACCAAGGTGGTCGAACGTGCGTTTCGCGGGTTGGCTCCGGCGGCGGCCAGCGCGATTACGACCAGGTTCACGGCAGCGAAAAACAGCCCGCAGCGCCATGCCATTTCGCCGTCATTGCGTGGGGAGGGATCCCGCATCAGGGCGATGGCCGACAGGGTGTTGGGGGGGGTGAACGACCTTGCTGAGTGGTTGTCCGCGCCAATGCGAGCGCCGTAGCGGGCAAAGGTACTCATCGTCATCGCTGCATCGGTGTGCGTCTTTTCCAAACGCTGTCCGTTTTCCAGCACCAAAAACTGGTCAGTTCCCATGGTTTGCACCGTTCCGCGCGCGGCAGAGGTGATTGTTTCCTGGTTGCCGGAACGCGTGACCATGAACACGTGGCTGCCTGCGAGTTTGTCGTTTTCGTCGCGTTCAATAAAGAAGACACGGTCGCCGCTGGCGGACTCTTGGAATTGACCGGCTTCTACCCGCGCGAGGTCACCGCGCTTTTGGTATTGGTCCCGCAGGTCTTCGATTCGTCCGAACGCCCAGGGCAGCACCAGGAAAGCCAACACAAAAATCACCACAAAGATAGGCCAGCAAAAGCGCATCAGGGGGCGCAACAACGACGCCAAACCGCGCCCGCTCACCAGCCAAATCACCATTTCGCTGTCGCGGTACATGCGGGTAAGCACGCTGACTACCGCAATAAACAGGCACAAAGTGAGGATGGTCGGGAGATCCGAGAGCACGGTGTAGCCCATGATCATCAGCACGTCGGCGGGGTTGAACACGCCCCGGGTGGCCTCGCTCAGGGTGCGGATCAGGGTCATCGTCATTACCACCGTCACCAGCACCACCAGCGTTGCGCCAAAGGTGCGGGCCAGTTCTTTGCGGAAGGACGAATGGAATAACATGGAAAGGATTGAAAGGCTGAATTATGAACTTTGAACTCAAACACCTGGACCTGATCGGCGCGGCCGACGAAAAAGCAGACGTTTTGGTGTTGCTCCTGCCCAAAGACTACAAGGGTGGCAAGGACGATCTCTCCACGCTCATCGCCACCGCACTCAAATCCGGCGACCTGGAAACATCGTCTGGCAAGACCCTGGCCATGTACCGCCCCTTGCAAGTGGCCGCCACCCGATTGGTGCTGGCTGTGACCGATGGCAGTGCCCGCGGCACCCGCTCTGCTGTGGTGGCTGCCGTCGCCGCAGCCAAATCGCCTCAATTGAAAAAATTGCTCGTCTGTTTTGCCGCGCCTGCGCTGGATGAGGCGGTGCGCGCGGCGGTCCATGCCGTGGCGGATGCGACCTATAGCTTTACCACCACCAAATCCAAACCACAGCACCGCACGCTGGCCAAAGCCACCATTGGCGTGGTCAATGCGCCAGAGGTGTCCCAATCCTTCGAGCGGGCGGTAGCCATCGTGGCGGGCGTGGAGTACGCCAAAGAGTGGGCCAATCGCCCGGCCAACCACGCCACGCCGCAGCACTTGGGCGATGCCGCCATCGCACTGGCAAAACACCCCAAGATCAGCTGTGAAGTGCTTGGTCCCAAAGAGGTCGCCAAGCTGGGTATGGGCTCGTTCATGGCCGTGGCGCAAGGCTCCGACCAGCCGCTTCGCTTCATTGTGCTGCGTTACAACGGTGCTGCTAAAAGCAAGGCGCCCAGCGTGCTTGTGGGCAAAGGCATTACGTTTGACAGTGGCGGTATCAGTATCAAGCCCGCTGCTGAAATGGACGAGATGAAGTTCGACATGTCGGGCGCGGCCAGCGTGCTGGGCACCTTCAAGACCTTGTCTCTGCTCAAGCCTGCCGTGAATGTGGTGGGCCTGATACCGGCCTGCGAAAACCTGATCAACGGCCGTGCCGTCAAACCCGGTGACGTGGTCACCAGCATGAGCGGGCAGACCATCGAAATCTTGAACACCGACGCCGAAGGCCGCCTGGTGTTGTGCGACGCGCTCACTTATGCCGAACGTTTCAAGCCCGCTGCCGTGGTGGACATTGCCACGCTCACCGGTGCCTGTGTGGTAGCGCTCGGTGCGGTGCGCAGCGGCATGTTCTCGTCCAACGACGCGCTGGCCGCGAGCCTGGCCGCGGCCGGTGACCGCGCACAAGACCTGTGCTGGCGTTTGCCGCTGGATGATGAGTACGCTGAAGGATTGAAGTCCCACTTCGCAGATGTTGCAAATATCGGTGGTCGTTCAGGTGGCGCAATTACGGCTGCAAAGTTTTTGCAACGGTTTACCGAAAAATTCTCCTGGGCGCACCTTGATATTGCAGGCAGCGCATGGAAGAGTGGCCCGGCCAAAGGCGCCACGGGTCGCCCGGTGGGCTTGCTGGTTGAGTTTTTGCTGGCCCAGGCCGCGCAAAAGTGAGTGCTGCGGTGACCGACGTCGCCTTTCATTTCGGCGCGCCTGACAAGGTGGCCTATGCCGTACGGTTGCTTCGCAAGGCGGTGGGCACTGGCGCCCGTGTGTTGGTCGTCGCTGACGGTGAGCAGTTGGCGCGGCTTGACGCTGCGTTGTGGGGCTCGGCAGCCACCGACTTTGCGGTGCACTGCTTTGCCGACGCATCTCAGCAGGCAGTGGCCTTGAGTCCAGTCGTCTTGTCCGACTACGAAGGCTTGGCGTCCAGCCCAGCTCTGGACGTGCTGGTGAATTTGGGCGACGGGATGCCCGGCGCTTTTGAGCGGCACGCACGGGTGATTGAAGTGGTCAGCACGCAGGAGGAAGAGCGTTTGTTGGCCCGCCAAAGGTGGAAAAACTATGCGGCACAGGGCTATTCGCCAGACAGCAAAAACCTGAATTTGCGCAGTTGACGGGCCTGCAGGCAAGCAAACCGGGCCGGCGTACGCCATTTGGGCGCAAAAATACAGCGCATCTTGGTAACTACCCGCTCCCAAACGGTGCCAATTTAGGGTATGGTTACGCCCGTTGAACTTCGGTTCACCACATTTTCCGTTTATTTATCCCTTGGAGTTTTTATGCAATTCAAATTCAAGACCGCTCTGACCGTATTGGCAGCGGCCGCTTTGCTCGTCGCTTGCGGTAAAAAAGAAGAAGCAGCTGCACCTGCAGCGGCTTCCGCTGATCCTGTCGTCAAGATCGGTCACGTTGGCCCCACCAGCGGTGCCATCGCTCACTTGGGCAAGGACAACGAAAACGGCGCCATCATGGCCATCGAAGAACTGAACGCTGCCGGCGTGATGATCGACGGCAAGAAAGTCAAACTCGAGCTGATGGCCGAAGACGACGCTGCTGATCCCAAGCAAGGCACTGCAGTTGCCCAAAAATTGGCTGACGCCAAAGTTGCTGGTGTGGTCGGTCACTTGAATTCCGGTACCTCCATCCCTGCATCGAAGATTTACAGCGACGCTGGCATCCCCCAGATTTCGCCTTCCGCGACCAACCCCAAGTACACCCGCCAAGGTTTCAAGACCACCTTCCGCGTGGTGGCTGACGACGTTCAACTCGGCAGCACCCTGGGCAAGTACGCTGTGGGCACGCTCAAAGGCAAGGCTATCGCCGTGATCGATGACCGTACCGCTTATGGCCAAGGCGTGGCTGAAGAGTTCACCAAAGCTGTGGAAGCTGCTGGCGGCAAAGTGGTGGCTAAAGAGTTCACTACCGACAAGGCTACTGACTTCAACTCCATCCTGACCACCATCAAGGGCAAAAAGCCTGACGTCGTGTTCTTCGGCGGTATGGACGCTGTTGCAGGCCCTATGCTCAAGCAAATGAAATCTTTGGGCATCAAGGCCAAGTTCATGGGCGGCGACGGCATCTGCTCCACCGAGTTGGTGAAACTCGCTGGCGACTCTGTGACCGACGACCAAGTGTTCTGCGCTGAAGCCGGTGGTGTTGAAGGCGAAGCCAAAGTCGGCATGGACGACTTCAAAGCCAAGTTCAAAACCAAGTTCGGTGCTGACGTTCAAGTCTACGCACCCTATGTTTATGACTCGGTCAAGATCATGGTTGCTGCCATGGTTGCTGCGAAGTCTTCCGATCCAGCCAAGTACCTGCCGGTTCTGGCTGCGACCAAAGACTACAAGGGCGTGACTGGCCCCATCTCCTTTGACGAAAAGGGCGACATCTTGAACGGTGCCTTGACTCTGAAGACCATCAAAGGCGGCGCTCTGACTACTATCGCTGTGATCCGCTAATTAGCGAATTTCTTCGATCCGTTGGATCCGGAAAAAGCCCGCGCAAGCGGGCTTTTTTTCGTCTGCGTATTCCTCAAAATGTCCAAGCAAATGGGCATTGGTCTAAAAACAGGCCATTTGCAGGTTAAAATCAGAGGCTCTGGAGAGGTGGATGAGCGGTTTAAGTCACACGCCTGGAAAGCGTGCGAGGGGTAAAACCCTCCGCGGGTTCGAATCCCGCCTTCTCCGCCAGAATAAAAGCCCAAGCAATATCGTTGCTTGGGCTTTTTGCATTTTTTACATCCGGTGTGTGCCCTGATGAACAGAACTCTTACTCGAATCCTGATAGCGGCCTGCGCTGGCGTCCTGACTGGCTGCACAGGCTTGCAATCCATGTTGCCAGCTTCCAGAGTCGCCGCCGCCGTGCCCAGTGCCTGGCAATCGCCGCTGCCGCAGCAGGGCGGGGTGGCCGAGTTGTCGCAGTGGTGGCAAAAGCAGGGTGATCCGCTGTTGCTGTCACTCATTGAAGCAGCACAAATCGCAAGCCCTGGTGTCTCGCAGGCCTTGCAGCGCATTTCTCAGGCGCGCGCCACCCAAGCCCAAGCCAACGCAGCGCTTTTCCCTGGCATCAGTGCGCAGGCCAGTGCCGGACGGGGGGTGAGCCAGCCCAGTATTCCCAGTGCCACGACGGTGCAAGCCGGTCTGATGGCGTCGTGGGAGTTGGATCTGGTGGGTGCCAATCGCGCTGTGAGTGACGCTGCTTCCGCACAAATTCAAAGTACGCAGGCACAGTGGCACGACGCACGGGTGTCGGTGGCCGCAGAGGCGGCCAATCTGTACTTCAGTTGGCTCCAATGCCGGCAATTGCACACCCTTGCTCGGTACGATGCCGACTCGCAGCAAGAAACGGTACGACTCACTGACTTGAGCGCAAGTGCAGGATTCACCAGCCCATCCCAAGCGGGTCTCGCCCGCGCCGCAGCCGCCGAGAGCCGCTCGCATTTGTCGCAACAGGCGGCGCAGTGCGATGTGAACATCAAAGCTTTGGTGGCACTCACTGCCATGGGTGAAGAGGACCTGCGCAAACAATTACAAAGTGCTGCAAAGACGGCAGATGCGCTCATGCCTCCTGCCGTGGCTCGTGTGCCCGCAGACACCCTGGCGCAGCGTCCCGATGTATTTGCTGCAGAAAAAAATGTGCACGTCGCCGCTGCGGCTGTTGGCAACGCCATGGCGCAGCGCTTGCCGCGCTTGAGCCTCAATGGGTCGATTGGCGCCATGCGCGTGAGCAGCGGCGGCCTGGACCAGGACCTGAGCACCTGGTCTTTTGGGCCCTTGGCGCTCAGCATGCCAATCTACGACGCAGGGCAGCGCGAGGCGGCGCAGGCCGCATCCCAGGCGGCCTACCAAACTGCCGTGCTGTCCTACCAGGCCACGGTGCGCCAAGCGGTGCGCGAGGTGGAAGAAACCTTGGTGCAGCTGCAAAGTTTGCAAGCCCGCGAACAAGATGCCTTGCTGGTACAGCAGAGCTTCAAAGCGGCGTTGGCGGGGGCGCAAGCGCGTTTCAAGCAAGGCCTGGCCAGCGGCTTGGAGTTGCAGGAGGCGCGCCGTGCAGCCTGGACTGCCGATGGCGCGGTGCTCGGGCTGCAGTTGCAGCGCAAGCTGGCGTGGGTCACGCTGTACCGCGCGCTAGGCGGCGGTTTTGAGCCCGCCAAACCCTGATATTTCTCTTTCCCATTTGTTCAATTTTTGTGACGCTTAGACCGACCATGAAAAGCCCTCAAGCCCACCCCCTGACGTCCCCCATCCTGTTTGCTTTGTGCATTGCATGCCTGTGGGCGGGTGCCATCCACGCGGCCGACGTACCCGCGCCCGCAACCAAAGCGGCACTCACTGTGTCGGTGGTGCACGCTGCGCGCAGCACTGCGGCGGTCAAGCTCGCCGCCAACGGCGGCTTGGCCGCTTGGCAAGAGGCCAGTGTGGGCGCGGAGGCCAACGGCTTGCGCATTGCCGAGCTGCATGCGGCCGTGGGCGACAGCGTGCAAAAAGGGCAGTTGCTCCTTACTTTTGATGCCGAGAGCGTGCAGGCCGACGTGGCACTGGCCCGCGCGGCTCTGGCCGAGGCCCAGGCCACTGCCCTCGACGCCGCAGCCAACGCCGCGCGCGCGCGCGCCGTGGACGGCAGCGGCGCCTTGAGTGCGCAGCAGGTCAACCAGTACCTGACGCAGGAGCAAGTGGCCAAAGCGCGCGTAGATTCGGCCAAAGCACAGCTCGACGCGCAGTTGCTGCGTCTGAAGCACAGCCAGGTGCTGGCGCCCGACGCAGGCGTGGTCTCGGCGCGCAGTGCGACGGTGGGTGCGGTGGTGGGTGCGGGTACCGAGCTGTTCAAGCTCATTCGCCAAGGGCGCCTGGAGTGGCGCGGCGAGGTGACTGCAGCCGAGATGGGGCGCATTGCCCCCGGGACGCAGGTTGTGCTCACCGCTCCTGGTGGGGCCCAGGCCCCGGGCCGCGTGCGCGTGGTGGCGCCCACGGTAGACGCCCAAACCCGCAATGGCTTGGTCTACGTGGACCTGCTTGCGCCGATGGGCAAAGGTGCGGCCGCTGCATTCAAGCCCGGTATGTATGCGCGTGGGGAGTTTTCTCTGGGGAACTCCAGCGCACTTTTGGTGCCGCAAACGGCGGTGGTGGTGCGCGACGGTTTCAGCTATGTGTACCGCGTGGGTGCCGACAAGCGGGTGAGCCAGACCAAGGTGCAAACCGGACGGGTGGGGGACAACACGCTTGAAATCCTCTCCGGCCTCAAACCCGAAGACCAGATTGTGGCCAGTGGTGGAAGCTTCTTGAGCGACGGTGACCTGGTCAAGGTCGTGTCGACTGCTGCGCCGGCAAGCGCCCCGGCATCTGCCGCCAGCAAATAAGGGTCAGCGCTATGAACGTTTCAGCCTGGTCCATCAAAAACCCCATTCCGGCGGTGATGCTGTTTGTGATGCTCAGCTTTGCGGGCATGTTGGCTTTCAAGTCCATGAAGGTGCAGCAGTTCCCGGACCTGGAATTGCCCACCGTGGTGGTTTCTGCCTCGCTGCCCGGCGCGGCGCCCGCGCAGCTCGAGACCGAGGTGGCGCGCAAGATTGAGAACGCGATTGCTCCCTTGCAGGGCTTGAAAAACATTTACACCAAGGTGCAGGACGGCGGCGTGACCGTGACAGCCGAATTTCGCCTGGAAAAGGCCACCCAGGAAGCCGTGGACGATGTGCGCTCTGCGGTGCAGGGTGTGCGATCGGACTTGCCCGCAGACGTGCGCGACCCGGTTATTAGCAAGGTCAATCTCTCCGGCGCGCCGATATTGGCATTTACCGTGCGTGCCCCCAGCATGGACGACGAGGCGCTGAGCTGGTTTGTGGACAACACAGTGGCGCGCCGACTGCTGGGCGTCAAAGGCGTGGGATCGGTGAGCCGCGTGGGCGGCGTGACCCGCCAGATTGATGTGGCGCTGGATCCACTCAAACTTGAAAGCCTGGGCACCACGGCCTCGGAAATTTCTCGCCAGCTGCGACAGGTGCAAACCGAAAGCGCAGGCGGTCGGACCGATCTGGCCAGCAGCGAGCAGCCCATGCGCACGGTGGCCACTGTCACCAGCGCTGCGGCCTTGGCAGATTTGGAGCTCGGCCTGGCCAAAGGCGGGCGGGTGCGTCTGAGCGACGTCGCCGCGGTCATGGACACCGTGGCCGAGCCGCGCGCTTTGGCTTTGCTCAATGGCGTGCCGGTGGTGGGTTTTGAGATCACCCGCAGCAAAGGTGCCAGCGAGATCGAGGTGGGTGCGGCTGTGCAAGCGGCGCTGCAAGAGCTCAAAACCCAGCACCCGGATCTTGAAATTACCCAGGCCTTTGACTTTGTAAAACCCGTGGCTGAAGAGTTTGAGTCCTCCATGACCATGTTGTTTGAGGGTGCTCTGCTCGCCGTGATTGTGGTGTGGTTGTTTTTGGGCAATTGGCGCTCCACGATTGTCTCTGCCGTGGCGCTGCCTTTGTCGGTGATTCCGGCGTTTATTGGCATTGCCTATCTGGGTTTCTCCATCAACACCGTGACCTTGCTGGCACTGTCTTTGGTGATTGGCGTGCTGGTGGACGATGCCATCGTGGAGGTGGAAAACATCGAGCGCCACCTCAACATGGGCAAAACACCGTTTCAGGCCGCCATGGAGGCGGCCGACGAAATCGGCCTGGCGGTGATTGCTACCACCTTCACGCTGATTGCGGTGTTTTTGCCGACCGCATTTATGTCCGGCATTCCCGGCAAATTTTTCAAGCAATTTGGCTGGACGGCCGCGCTGACCGTGTTTGCCTCGCTTGTGGTTGCTCGGGTGCTCACACCCATGATGGCCGCCTACGTGATGCGGCGCAGCCCCAAGCCACACAAAGAGCCGTTTTGGATGGCGACCTACCTGCGCGCCAGTAGCTGGGCACTGGCACACCGATGGATCACGCTGGGCGCAGCGGCCGCGTTTTTTGTAGGCTCCATCATGCTCATCCCTTTGTTGCCCACCGGATTTATTCCGCCGGACGACAACTCGCAAACCCAGATTTACCTGGAGTTGCCACCCGGCTCCACGCTGCGCCA
>CAIYRQ010000253.1 GCA_903928635.1 uncultured beta proteobacterium
AGGCCTGCAGGTGGACCTGACCACCGCCTACCGCATCGAGAGCCGCTACCTGGCGGGATTGATGACGGGGGTGAATGCACGCTCCATGATCAACACCTTCTTCTTCAACATGAACGCCATCAAGAGCGGCCAGTCGCGCCCTGGCACGGCGGCACGCTTCAAGCCCAGCAAGGTGGGCCTGCTGGGCGCGGGCATGATGGGTGCAGGCATTGCCTATGTGCAAGCGGCCAAGGGCATTCAATCGGTGCTCAAAGATGTGAGCCAGGACAAGGCCGACGCGGGCAAAGCCTACAGTGCCAAAATCAGCCAAGCTTTGGTCGAAAAAGGCCGCATGACGCCCGCCGCACAAGAGGCGATGCTGGGCCTGATTCACCCCACGGCAGACATCAATGACCTGCAGGACTGCGACCTGATTATCGAGGCTGTGTTTGAGAACCGCGAGCTCAAGGCCCGTGTGACCCAAGAGGCTGAGCCCTTGCTCAAAGCCGGTGGATTCTTTGCTTCCAACACCTCTACCCTGCCGATCAGCGGCCTGGCCAGGGCCTCGGTAGCACCGGAAAAATTTGTCGGCATCCACTTCTTCAGTCCTGTGGACAAGATGAAGCTGGTGGAAATCATTCGCGGCAAACAAACCGATGACGAAACGGTAGCCCGTGCTTTTGACTATGTGCAGTCCATTGGCAAGATTCCGATCGTGGTGAACGACTCGCGCGGCTTTTTCACCAGCCGGGTATTTGGCACCTTCGTGATGGAAGGCGCGGCCATGCTGGGCGAAGGCATTCCAGCAGCCGCCATTGAAAACGCGGGTGTTCAATGCGGCATGCCCGTAGGCCCTTTGGCGGTGCTCGATGAGACTGCGCTCACGCTGAGCGTGCACGTCATGGAGCAGACCATGGCCGACTTTGCGGCAGACGGCAAGACCTATGTTCCAACGCCAGGCGAAGCGGTGGTGGCGCAGATGGTCAAGCAGCACAACCGCCCCGGACGCGCAGGTGGCGGTGGCTTCTACGAGTACCCCACAGAAAAAGGCGCCAAGAAGCGGCTCTGGCCACAACTCAAGCCGCTGTATGAAAAGCCCGATGTGACCTGGTCCATCACCGACCTGAAAGACCGCCTGCTGTACCGCCAGGCGGTGGAAACAGCGCGCTGCCTGAGCGAAAACGTATTGACCACAGTGCACGACGCCAATATTGGATCGATCTTTGCCATCGGCTTTCCCGCGTGGACCGGCGGCGCGATGCAGTTCATCTACGGCATGGGCATGGACGCCTTCGAAGCGCGTTGCGCCGATTTGGCGTCGCACTATGGCGCTGGTTTTGCCTTGTCTGACGCAATAAAGGCCACGATTCGCAAGTTCGAGCCTGTCTATTGAAAATAGGTCCCTCCATACACCTGTGTATGCGAGAATCAATTTTTCTTTATCAGGGGAGTCCGACGATGCGAACTATCAAGAAGGTACTTACGGTGCTGGCCGGGCTGGCGCTCATCGTCGCGGCCTTGCTGTGGCTGTTTCAAAAAGAAGCCGGCACCGCATTGCTGCAGCGCGTAGCGCATGCCAATGTCGGGCGAAACATCATCCCCACCCTGCCCGATGGGCTGCATGTGGCGCTGTGCGGCACCGGCTCACCATTTCCGGACCCCACCCGCGCAGGCCCTTGCACCGCAGTCATCGCCGGTGACCGCTTGTTTGTCGTGGATGCGGGTGAAGGCGCCGCGCGCAACATGGGCTACATGGGGCTGCCACTGGGCAAGATGGAAGCGCTGCTGCTCACGCATTTCCATTCCGACCACATCGATGGCCTTGGCCCCTTCATGCTCCAGCACTGGGGCCTGGGAACCGCCACAACGCCCTTGCCCGTTTATGGCCCCACCGGTGTCGAAAAAGTCGTAGACGGATTCCGGGCCGCCTATGTGCTCGACTATGGCTACCGCGTTTCCCATCACACCGAAAAAATCATGCCGTCGGGCGGCAGCGGTGGCAAAGGCATGCCGTTTGCGCTGCCCGCCGCGGGCCAGGGCGACACGGTGGTGGTGCTGGACGACAAGGGGCTGAAGATCACGGCGTTTCGGGTGAACCATTCCCCTGTGGAGCCTGCAGTAGGCTACCGCTTTGACTACCAAGGCCGATCGGTGGTCATCAGTGGCGACACCACGCCCACCCCCTCCTTGGTCGCAGCGGCACAAGGCGCCGACTTGCTGGTCCACGAAGCGCTTCAACCCAAACTGGTGAAGGTGCTGGAGAACGAGTTTGACACCAAGAACATGGGCAATCTGGCGCATGTGATGCGTGACATCCTGACCTACCACACCACACCGGAACAAGCCGCCACCCAAGCGCAGGAAGCCAAGGTCAAACAGTTGGTCTTCAACCACATCGTGCCACCCTTGCCCATTCGTTTTGCCTATCCGGCGTTTGTGGGCGATGCGGCCAAGAATTTTTCAGGTCCCATTACCGTCGGCGAAGACGGCATGCTGTTCAGCCTTCCGGCACTGTCCAGCGCCATTGAAAAAAAGCGCCTGATGTAAGGCAGATCCGTTACGCTTGCGCTCACTTTTAATCTGTCCCACCCCATGATCAACACCCTGTCCCGAGCGCTTTTGAGCCTCACTTATCTGCTGGCGCTGGCCAGCGTTTTCGTGACCTTGCCCATGGAAGCCGGGCCGGTGATTCAAAGACTGGCCTTGGCCCTGCTGGGTATCCACGTCGTAGAGTGCGCGCTGGCTTTCAAATACGTCAAGACCTATTCCGGTTCGCTGGCGAAAAGCATTGTGTTGTCCTTGTTGTTTGGTTTGCTGCACTGGATGCCTCTGGCCCGTGCGGCCCGCCAAGCCCATTCGGAGCACACCGCACCATGAGCGCCAAAAACCATTGGAGCGTGCGGGCCAAGCGCATTGCAATTGGCGCCCTGCTGTATCTTGGTGCAGTACTGATTGGCATGGGCTCTGCCGTTGCCGTGCTGAAAAAAGCCCCCTGGCTCAACCCCTCGGTCGAAGTGGGAGTTTGGAGTACCAACCTGCAAGCCGGTAGCCAGGACGCGGGCATGTACACCCGCGCGACCATTGCCCTGAACGCACTGCTGGCATTGGGGCGGGATGAAACCATGTACTTTGTTGCGACCCGCGACGATGCGGGCCATGCATTGCGCTCGCAGTGCAACTACCGCATCAGCGGCGTGCCGCCGCAGGCGCGCTGGTGGAGCATTACCGCGTATGCGGACGACCTGTTTTTGTTTGACGCGACCAACGCGCACTACAGCCTGAACGGCAGCACCGCAAAACTCGACGCGTCAGGTGCATTCGCACTGACCATTGGCCCCGACGAACAGGCAGGGACTTACTGGCTGCCCACGCCCGGCAAGCGCCCGGTCGTGCTGACGCTTCGCCTTTACAACCCCGACCCCGCCCTGCAGGCTGCGCCGCAGACATTGACGGCACCGTCGGTGCAAAAAATCGGGGACTGCGCATGAAAAACTTCAGCGAACACCAGCGGCTCTGGTTCTACCGCGTACTCACCCTCGCGGTCACAGTGATCCTTGCGCACCTGCTGACCATATGGGCAGCGCCGCGCGTCATCATGCAAATACTCATGCACGGGCCCGTGGCGCAGAACATGAATATGCACAACCAGGCAGCGTTTCCCGATTCCGTCACGGCCAAGTCGCGCTCGGTCGTGATGCCCAGCCCGGACATGCTGTATTCGGTCTGTGCCTATGATTTGCGGCAAGGGCCTGTGCACGTGCAGGCGGCGCCGCAGCTCAAGAACTACTGGTCAATCGCCTTGTACGCCGCCAACAGCGACAACTTCTTTGTGCGCAATGACCGCCAAGCCCAGGGCCGACCCGTGGACCTGTGGCTGGTCGCAGCAGGCGGTGATCCGCAGCACAAGCCCCCACCAGCCAGCGCCGAAGTGGTGGTGAGCCCGTCAAGCACCGGCTTTTTGCTGATGCGGGTCCTGACGTCCGACTACCAGGCAGAAAAGGCCGTCGTGGAGCCTGCGCGCCGCACGCTGCAGTGCGCTCCCGCCTGAGGCGCGCCTCATGACCGTCCCGGCTAGGCCTCGACCAGCCTCGGTCCGCGCGCTTTTCTGGGCGTTTACCTGGCTGGCCTTACAGGGCTTTGGCGGTGTGCTGGCCGTGGTTCAGCGCGAGCTGGTCGATAAAAAACAGTGGCTGACGCGGCAGGAGTTCGTCGAAGACTGGGCGGTTGCGCAAATCATGCCGGGCGCCAATGTGGTGAACCTGTCACTCATCGTAGGCGATCGCTACTTTGGCTGGCGCGGCGCACTGGCGGCCCTGGCGGGCATGTTGGCGTTCCCATTGGCGGTCGTCCTGGCACTCACCGTAACGCTGTCGGGGGTCGCAGACCATGGAATGGTTCAAGGAGCGCTCAGAGGCATGAGCGCTGTGTCTGCAGGCCTGATCGCGGGCACCGGCTTCAAGCTCGTCGCGGCATTGCGGACCAATGCCATGGGCGTCACTGCCTGTGCAGTATTTGGCATCGCCACGTTTATCGCTATTGCCATGCTGCGTATTCCGCTCATTGCGGTGCTGTTGGGGCTGGGCCTGCCCGCTACGTTTTGGGCCTATTTTTGTCTCATGAAACAAGCACAGGAGCCCAAGCCATGAGTCCGTGGGGCTGGCCTGAGCTGGGCACATTGTTTTTGCACTTTGTGGCACTTTCGCTCATGTCGGTGGGAGGTGCCATCACCACCGTGCCGGAGATGCACCGGATTCTGGTCAATCAGGAAGCCTGGCTCAGCGAGAGCCAGTTCAGCAGCTCCATCGCGCTGGCACAGGCGGCGCCGGGACCAAACTTGTTGTTTGTGGCTGTCCTCGGATGGACGGTAGGCATGAACGCTGCCGGCGGTCCAGCTGCTGGACCCTGGGCGTGGTGGCTGGCCAGCGCCTGTGTTTTTGTGGCGATGCTGGGCATCTTGCTGCCCAGCACCACCCTGACATTTTTTGCCGCGCGTTGGGGGCAGAAAAACCGCAACCGGCCGACGGTGCGCGCGTTCAAAATGGGCATGGCGCCCGTCGTCGTAGGCTTGCTGGTATCGACCGGATGGATCTTGGGCACGGCATCTGGCACCGTGGCGCAAGCACCTGGTGCCTATCTGCTGACTGCGGCCAGCGCATTCATTGTGTGGCAAGGGCGCATCCATCTGCTGTGGATCCTGGGCGCTGGTGCCATCGCAGGTGCCTTGGGCTGGGTGTAGGGCCTTATTTCAGGCTGCGCTGACGCACTGCCTCGTACAGGCAAACGCCGCTGGCCACCGACACGTTCAGGCTTTCCACCGCACCCATCATGGGAATACGCACCAGTTGGTCGCAGGTCTTGGCGGTGAGTTGGCGCATGCCGTCGCCCTCGGCACCCAGCACCAATGCCACCGGGCCCTTCAAATCCACCTGGAACAAAGTCTCGGTCGCCATGTCGCTGGTGCCGATGACCCAAATATTGCGCTCTTTGAGCTCAGTCAATGTGCGCGCCAGGTTGGTCACCATGAAGTAGGGCACGGTTTCAGCCGCACCGCTGGCCACTTTGGCCACTGTGGCGTTGATACCTGCAGCGTGGTCTTTGGGGGCGATCACCGCGTGCGCGCCGGCACCGTCGGCCACGCGCAGGCAAGCGCCCAGGTTGTGCGGATCAGTCACCCCATCGAGCACCAAAATCAGTGGGTTCACGCGCTGCTCGATAGGCAGCGCAAGTTGAGACGCCTCCAAACCTTCCAGCAGTTCGTCAAGCGAATGCACTTGAGTCAGCGCCTGGACGCGGGCTACCACGCCCTGGTGGCCATGGCCGCCACAGAGTTTGGCCAGGCGCATGCCGTCGGCTTCGATCAGCCGGACGCCGGCTTCCTGCACTTTGTCGAGAAATTGGCGCATGCGCGCATCGCGGCGTGTGGGTTCGAAATAAATTTCGACGATGGAACGCGGAGCGGTTTTCAGGCGGACGCCCACGGCGTGAAAGCCGAACAGTACTTGGGATGACATGCCTCGATTATCGCCCGTGACGCTCAGCTGGCGGCACGCACGACGTTCGAAGCAATGCGCCCGGCTTCGATGGTGATTCGACGTTCGCAACGTGCGGCGATAGCCGAATCGTGCGTCACCAGTACCAGCGTGGTGCCTTGTTCGCGGTTGAGATCGAACATCAGCGACATGATGGTCTCGCCGGTCGCAAAATCGAGGCTACCGGTGGGCTCGTCGGCCAGCAATACCGCAGGCTTCACCACAAACGCCCGGGCCAGTGCCACGCGCTGCTGTTCACCCCCACTGAGCACTTTGGGGTAGGCGCTCAGCCGGGTAGACAATCCAACACGCTCCAGCATCTCGGCGGCAGCTTTGCGTGCGTCTTTGCGTCCATCGAGCTCCAGCGGCAGCATCACGTTTTCCAAGGCCGTCAGGTTGCCCAGCAGCTGAAAGCTCTGGAACACAAAACC
>CAIYRQ010000254.1 GCA_903928635.1 uncultured beta proteobacterium
GATGATCAACACCGCCAGCGCGAACCATTGAAAGGCATAGCCGTAGTGCTTTTCTACACCCAATGCCACCGGGGGCCAATCACGAAGCAAGCCGTCGCTGGCCGCGCCCGTTTGGCGAATCGTAAAGTCCGCCAGCATCAGGCCCGTTTCTTGGCTGAATTGCCGCAGGTCCAGATTTTGCCGCAGGGGCCCGCTTGCTGCTGCCCCGAGCTCGAAAAGCTTAGACGGCGCTGGGGCAATCAAGCCCTCCACCCACACCAGGCCTTGTGGAGTTTCCACCTGCGCAATCTGGGTGCGCACCTCGAAGTTGCGCCCCACCCAGCCACGTTGCACCAGGACGACCTGCCCCGTACCTTGCAAGCGCAAAGGCGTCAGTACAAAGAAGCCCACCTTGTCATTCATTTGCCGGTTGTCCAGGTACACCGTGTGGGCCTGCTCCCAGGTGCCGGAAAGCCTCGCCGGGCGGTACAAGGGCACTGCTCCGGGTGCCATTGCCTGCAACTCCAGGGCCGTGAGTGGTACCTGAGCACCCTGGGCTTGTATCTGCGCCTGCAGAGCCTCTTTTTGCGCTGCCCGACCCAGCTGCCAAAACCCCAGCACGATGCCCAACCCTGTGAAAAACACGGCTGCCAAGGTAATGAAATAAAACTTTCGCGTGAAGTTCAAAAGATAATCCGAGTTATGACCTACCTTGTAAGCCTTGCCTTCTTCGCCATTCTCGCCAGTCTGGCCACTGCCTTGTTCTTCATGCTGCGTGGCTCCAACACCGGGCCGCGCCAGTCGCGGCGCATGGCGCGGGCGCTCGCGCTGCGCGTGGGCGTCTCCATATTGCTGTTTGCCGGGATTCTGCTGTCGTGGAAATTAGGGCTCATTCACCCGACCGGCATACCTTCAGGGACATAAGGCCCGCACTTCCCATCATCTCAGGAAACAAAAAGGCACCTCACGGTGCCTTAGTTGTTGGAAAGAGGCTGTTTACAGCCAGTACACCAAGATGTACAAGCCCAACCACACCACGTCCACAAAGTGCCAGTACCAGGCGGCGCCTTCAAAGCCGAAATGACGGTCGGCTGAGAAGTGTCCTTTTTGCAAACGCAAGGTGGTTGCCAAGAGCATCAACATGCCCACGAACACGTGAAAGCCGTGAAAACCCGTCAACATGAAAAAGGTCGAGCCGTAGATGCCGGAGCTCAGTTTCAGGTTGTACTCGGTGTATGCATGGTAGTACTCATAACCCTGCACGCACAGGAAGGTCACACCCAAGAGCACAGTGAGCCACATGAATGCGACGGTTTTGCTGCGCTTGTTGTCCAACAAGGCATGGTGGGCAATGGTCAAGGTCACGCCCGATGTCAACAACAGGGCCGTGTTGATCGTGGGCAACCAGAAGGGGCCCATGGTGGTGAAAGGCTCCACGATGCCAGCAGGTGAACCCGTGGCACCTGCCACGAGGCTGGGCCATGCGGCCTTGAAGTCAGGCCACAAGAGCGCATTGTCCAGGCTTCCGAGTGCGGGAACCGAGTGCGATCGGGCCCACCACAGAGCGCTGAAAAAGGCGCCGAAGAACATCACTTCCGAGAAAATGAACCAGCTCATGCTCCAGCGGAAGGACAGATCGATCTTGCGACCATATTGGCCGCCTTCGCTCTCGGCGATGGCGTCACCAAACCACTGGTAAAGCACACCAAGCCAGAAGGCCAGGCCGAAGGCCAGGGCATATTTACCCCAGTCTGCACCATTGATCCACTGGCTCGCGCCCATGATCACAAACAACAGGCCCAAAGCGGCCATCGCCGGATGACGCGAAGGTCCCGGGACAAAATAGTACGGTGTTGTTCCGTGTGCGCTTGTACTCATTTCAACTCCATTTTTCCGAATACGTTTCTAAACTTTCGCAGCACCGCAGGCGCAGCGCCTTATTTTCCAACGACCCATGTGGCCAAACCAATCAATCCCAATACGAACAGCAGACCACCAATCAGCCCCACTGCAACGACGTGCATGGGATTGACCTTGGCCAGATCGTCTTCATACCCTGCACGGCTGCGGATACCCAAGAATGACCAGGCAACCAGTTTCACGCTTCGCAAAAACGATGACGTCGCCACCTTGCCGTTCTCCGCGGCCAGTTGTTTGAGGCGGATGGCGGCAGACAGTCCGGCCGGGCCGGCGCCGACCACGACCACGTCGTACTCCATTGCTTCGCGCGGGCCGAACC
>CAIYRQ010000255.1 GCA_903928635.1 uncultured beta proteobacterium
CGGGCCCAGCGCATGCTGGTCCGCGGCCGCCTTGAGGGTTTGCCGGTACTGCACCAATGCCTGCTGCTCCACCGAGTCGGCGCTGACCGCGCCCACAAACACCGAGCGCTCGCCCACCTCCACGCCTTCGCGCGCCCAGACTGACGCCCATGCGGTTGCACCCAGCAACATCGCTAGCGCGCAGCGCTTCAACACAACCATTTCCATCACCACACCTCACAAACGTCCAAACAGCCCGCAGGCCTGCGGCTATTATTCTCCGATGCCCCACACCGTGCCCCCTGCCAACGCAAACTCTGACGTGAAACGTGAGAAAACCGCTTGGTTGCAGGCGATCAAGGTATACGGCGAACCCGCGTCGCTGCGCATGTTGTCCTTGGGCTTTTCAGCAGGCCTGCCGCTCCTGCTGGTATTCGGCACCCTGGGCTTTTGGCTGCGCGAGGCGGGTATTGACCGCACCACCATCGGATTTTTGAGCTGGGTCGGACTGGCCTATGGCTTCAAGTGGGTGTGGTCGCCGCTGGTGGACCGCATGCCGATCCCGCTGCTCACCAAAGCCTTGGGACGGCGCCGCAGTTGGTTGTTGGCCTCGCAAGCACTCATCATGGGCGCCCTGGTGTGCATGGCCTTGACCGACCCCCAACAGGCGCTCGCGCCCATGGTGTGGTGTGCGATTGCCGTGGCCGTGGGTTCTGCCACACAGGACATTGCACTCGATGCGTTTCGTATTGAGTCTGCTGACATAGGCCACCAAGCCGCTCTGTCGGCCACTTACCAGACCGGCTACCGCCTGGCCATGATTTGGGCCGGTGCAGGTGCCTTGTGGATTGCGGCGCGCGCTGAAGTTCCATCGGCCGTGCAAGGCGTGGCGGCAGCCTACCAACATGGTCCATGGCAAACCGCTTACCTGGTGATGGCGCTGAGCATGCTGCCCGGGGTGTTGACGGTGCTGTTTTCCAAAGAGCCTGTGCCCGCTCCTGTGCCTGCCGCCAAGACCGTGCGAGACTGGTTGCGCGGTGCCATCGTCGCGCCCTTTGCCGACTTTTTAGGGCGCTACGGCTGGCACGCTGCACTGATCCTGGCCTTGATTGCCACCTACCGCATCAGCGATGTCGTGATGGGCATCATGGCCAACCCCTTTTATGTGGACATGGGCTTTACCAAAGACGAAGTGGCCGCGGTGACCAAAGTGTTTGGCGTGGTCATGACGCTGTTGGGCGCCTTTGTCGGCGGTTTGTTGTCGCTGCGGTTTGGCGTGATGCGGGTGATGATGCTGGGTGCGGTGCTCAGCGCTGCGAGCAATCTCTTGTTTGCCTGGCTCAGCACATTGGGGCACGATCTCACCGCGCTGGTGTTCGTTGTCTCGGCGGACAACCTGGCGTCCGGCATTGCCTCAGCGGCGTTTATTGCCTACTTGTCGTCGCTCACCAATGTGCAGTATTCGGCCACGCAGTACGCGCTGCTAAGTTCCATGATGTTGTTGCTGCCGAAGTTTGTGGCGGGCTTCTCTGGCAAGTATGTGGACGCTTTTGGCTATGCCAACTTCTTTACTGCAACCGCCTTGTTGGGTGTGCCAGTCGTGGTGCTGGTCGCCGTAGCTGCAAGGCTCCACAACGCCCAGTCCAAACCTTGACACGGCGGGTCTGGCACACGCGGTGTTTACGCAACTTTACCCACGCTTTAGGTGCGCGGCACCTGAAGCTTCGCATGCGCCCCTAGACTGAAGCCATGACCAAACACCTGTTGATGATCGAGGACGACGCCCGCCTGGCAGCCATGGTGGCGGAGTATTTGCAGCTCAATGACTTCAGCATTGAGCGCGTCGGCGACGGCCTTTCGGGCCTGAACCGCTTGCGCCAACCTTCGCTGGGTGCGCCTAGTGTGGACCTGGTGATACTGGATTTGATGTTGCCAGACATCGACGGTCTGGAAGTGTGCCGACGCATCCGCGGCCTGGCCGGTACTCTGGGCCAAACGCCGGTGCTCATGCTCACCGCCAAAGGTGACCCCATGGACCGCATCGTGGGCCTGGAAATCGGCGCCGACGATTACCTGCCCAAGCCCTTTGAGCCGCGTGAGTTGCTGGCGCGTATTCGCGCTGTGTTGCGACGCAAAGCCGAGACCCCCAGCGTTACCGAAGAACATTCTGTGTTGCGCTATGGCTCGTTAGAGATTGACCGCGATGCACGCATCGTCACCGTTGGGGGCAAGCCTTGCGAACTGACTTCGTACCAGTTTGACTTGTTGGTCACCTTGGCCGAGCGCGCCGGACGGGTGCTGACACGCGACCAAATCATGGAGGCCGTACGCGGCCGCGAGCTCGACGCCTTTGACCGCTCCATTGATGTGCACATGGGTCGCATCCGCGCGGCCATTGAGCAAGATGCCAAGACGCCCAAGCGCATCCTGACGGTGCGCGGCGTGGGCTATGTGTTTGCACGCCAACAAGACTAAACCACCAAGAGCGCTTTGAGCATGTTGCAAAAGCTCTATGTGCGCATTTGGCTGGCCGTGGTGCTAGCCGTTGCTGTACTGACCTTCATGGCCGGTGTCGTGTGGCGCATGGCGGCTGAGCCGCCGCTGCGAGAGGTAGTGGTGCGCAACATCCAAGGTGATGTGATCGGCAGCGGCAGCGCGCACATGATGCGCCCCGGCGAGCCGCTGCACGACGAAGCACAAGAGCGCCGCGAGCACGACGCTGAAGCCAACTCCCGATCCACAGCCAGTCGGTCAGGCGCCAATCTGGCACCACCGCAGCCCGGCCTTTTGGAGGCCGGAGAGGACCCCGTAGGTCACTTTGGCCGTGGCCCCGAATTTGTCGTGCAAATGCAAGACGGGCAAACCATGCATTTGCATCTGCCCCGACCGCCGCACCGACCCTGGATTGCCGCTTTCGGATTTTTCTGGACACTGGCTCTGGTTGCTGTGGCGGTGGCCCTGGCCACCTACCCCATCGTGCGCCGGCTCACGCGCAGACTTGAAGGCCTTCAAGCGGGCGTGCAGCGCTGGGGCGATGGTGAACTCAGCGTGCGGGTGCCGCAGGACGGTGCCGACGAAGTGGCATTCCTCGCCCACAGTTTTAACCGGGCCGCCACGCAAATCGAAAATCTGGTCAAAGCCCGCGATGCACTGCTGGCGTCACAGAAGTCGCTCTTGGCCAACGCCTCGCATGAGTTACGTTCACCACTGACCCGCATCCGCATGAGTTTGGAGCTTATGGGCAAAGGCTCGCCCGAAGCGCTGGCACAGCGCAAGCCCGAGATTGAACGCAACCTGGCAGAGCTGGACCTATTGATTTCAGAAATTTTGCTGGCCAGCCGTCTGGACGCGCGTGAGGCAGATTTGGGAACGGTAGAGCCGGTAGACCTGGTCGGTCTTGCGGCCGAAGAATGTGCCCGCACCGGCGCCACGCTGGACACCCAGGCCTCAGTGATGCTGGTGCCGGGCATTGCCAAGCTGCTACGCCGCGCCCTGCGCAATCTGCTGGAAAACGCGGGGCGCCATGCCGCCACACAGGCCGAACTCACGCTGTACCAGGACAATGATTTTGCAGTGATTGACGTGAAGGACCAGGGGCCGGGTGTGCCCGAAGCCTTGCAGAGCCGCATTTTCGAGCCCTTTTACCGCCTTCCCGGTGCGTCGGAGCAAGATGGCGGTGTCGGCTTGGGGCTGGCACTGGTGCAGTCCATTGCGCTGCGCCACGGAGGTTCGGCCAGTTGCAGCAACCGCGAAGGCGGCGGCGCCTGCTTTACCCTGCGCCTGCCCCTGGGCAGTGCGGCTAAGCCATCGCTTTAAGAAACAAGTCCCGGTCCGGGGCAAAGTTTTCATGCAGGGGCAGCAAAGCGCCGCCCAAGGCACGCGCGTCCGAGCCAATGTCTCCTGCCAGCAATTGCGGACGCCACAGACCTTCCCAGTTGTAGTCGTCTAGCGCCTGGGTGGTTTGCGCCAGCAGTTGCGCGAGCATGGTGCGCGAGAACGAACCGTCAATCACCACCGCGTCCAGGTCCATGAAGGCCGTACCGCCCACAGCGCAATGCGCCAGCGCACGCGCGGCGATGGCGATCCACTGCGCGGTATGCAACGCAAAGGGCTCGGTGGTGGCGCGGTCGTCGTAGGCGGCATCGGGCGCCAAACCGGCGGCGCGAAAACGCTGCTCCAGCTCCCACAAAGACGCTTGTCCAATCAATTGTTCCGGCGACTGCAGGCTGTGACCACCCGCGTGCGATGCCGCTAAGTGCAATGGCAATGACGCCACCGCCCCCGAGTTGCCATGCACTCCGCCATGGAGGTGGGAGTTGATCACCACCCCGCCACCGACAAAAGTGTCCACGAACATATACAAAAAGCTTTTCAAGTCGCGTCCGCGCCCCGCGACGAGCTCCGCCACGCAGGCGGCCTGGGTGTCTTTGGCAAAGCTCACCGGTGTGGACGTCATAGCCTGTACCTCGGCGGCCAGGTCGATCTGATTCCAGCGGTCGGAGCTGCCCTGGGGCAGGCCCAGCATCTTGTGCCAGCCCCCCAGGTTGAACGGTGCGGCCACGCCCACGCCCACCAAGCGGGGCGTGAGTGCATCCATGCCGCGCTCTATCGCTTGAATTTGCGCGGCAATGGTCGGCAGCAAAGTGGCGGCATCGGGGAAGTCGTAATTGACGGTTTGGCGCTGACGCACCTGGCCGGTAAAGTCCACCAACAGGCAGTCGGTGCTGCGCCGGCCGAGTTTGATGCCCAGTGCGAACGCGCCATCAGGGTTGAGCGCCAAGGGCACCGAGGGCTGGCCAATGCGACCTCGCACCGGCGCGTGGCGCAGCAACAAGCCGTCGTCCTCCAGGCGGGTGGTTATCAGGCCAATGGTTTGGGCGCTCAAGCCGGTCAAGCGCGCCAGTTCGGCCTTAGGAACACTGCCATGCAAGCGCACCGCCTGCAACACGACACGCTCATTGAACTGGCGCATACCCACGTGGTTGGAGCCACGAGGCCGCAAAAGCTGGGGGGCTTGAATGGGGGTTTGCGGGAGGTCGGTATCGGCAGATTTCATGGTGGTGCCGATTTTCACCCATCCCTTGATTTAATCGGCCGCGCTAGTGCAATAAGGCGAACACACGCTGCGGGGTCACGTCTTGCAAGCAACGCGTGTGGCCCAGGGGGCAGACCCGTTCAAAGCAGGGCGCGCAGTCCAGTGCCGGTTGGTATGTGGGATCGTCTTTGAGCCAGACCACCCGGGCATGGGCACTGAGTGGCGGCGTGTGCCGCGGGCTGGAAGAGCCAAAAATGGCGACTTGCGGCACGCCAAAAGCGGCCGCCACATGCATCATTCCCGAGTCGTTGCTCACTGCCGCGCGCGCTGCGCTGACCACAGCCAAGGCTTCGGCCAAGCCGGTACGGCCCGACAGGTCCAGACAGTGGCTTGAACCGTTGGCTTGAACCGCCTGCGCGATTTCGGCGCAGACAGCGCTGTCTTTGGCAGATCCCAACAGCACAATGGACTGCCCGCTGGTCTGCACCAATTGACGCGCCAATTCGGCAAAGTGGGCTGCGGGCCAACGCTTGGCGGGGCCATATTCGGCACCTGGCACCAACACGGAATATGCGCCACGAGCCAGGTTCAGCGTCGCAAGCGCTGCATCCACGTCAGTTGGCGCAATGGTGAGCTGAGGTTGCGCATCTGCAAACCCGGCTTCACCACTCAGTGCGCCATAAAACGACACCATGGGAGGGCGCTCTGTTTTGGATGGGTTGGGCAGCCGCTTGGTGAGCAGGCCCCAGCGGGATTCACCTTGGTACCCCACGCGCTCTGAAATACCCGCCCACCAGGGAATCAAGGCACTTTTGAGGGAATTCGGGCATACCACCGCGCGGTCAAACTGGCCGCGCAGTTCGCACGCCATGGCGCGCCGCGCCGACCACTGCAAGCCGCCGTGGGCAAAGGGAAATTCGATCACGCGCTCGACCTGCGGCATGGCACGGTAGACCGGCGCCACCCAGGGCAAAGCACCGACCGTGAGGCGTTCACCGCGCGCATGCAGCCTGCGCAGCAAAGGCTCGGTCATGACCGCGTCCCCAATCCATTGGGGCGCGATGATCAATGTGCGGGTCATGGCCTGGCCACCCCTGCGGCGCGGCCCTTAGTGGCCTTCGAAATGCTCGCCGTCCTTGAGTTGGTAGACGGTGCCGCAATAGGGGCACTTGGCTTGGCCGCTGTGTGCCACGTCCAGGTAAACCTTGGGGTGGGTGTCCCAGGTTTTCATGTCCGCCAAAGGGCTAGGGCAGTACACCCCGCCTTGGGGGTTGAGGTCTTTGGCCAGCAGGGTAATGGTCGATTTGGGCATAGCGGCTTTCGGTACGGAATGGGCGCTTGCTTAGACCAGGGTCAGCCAGTGGGCGTACTTGGGATTGCGGCCGTTCACGATGTCAAAAAACGCCGCTTGGATTTTTTCGGTGATCGGTCCACGGGTGCCGATATAGCCGTCTTTGCCCAGGGCAATGCGGTCCAGTTCACGGATGGGCGTGACTTCGGCCGCCGTGCCGGTGAAGAAGGCTTCATCGCAAATGTAGACCTCGTCGCGGGTGATGCGCTTTTGCACCAGCTCTAGCCCCAGGTCTTTGCAGATGTGCATAACCGTGTTGCGGGTGATGCCATTGAGCGCACCGGCGGACAGGTCGGGCGTGTAGACCACGCCATCTTTCACCACAAACAGGTTTTCGCCCGCGCCTTCGGATACAAAGCCATTGGTATCGAGCAGCATGGCTTCGTCGTAGCCGTCGTCGGTGGCTTCCATGTTGGCCAGGATTGAGTTGGTGTAGTTGGACACCGCTTTGGCCTGGGTCATGGTGATGTTGACGTGGTGGCGGGTGTAGCTGGACACCTTCACGCGGATGCCGCGTTTCATGCCCTCTTCACCCAAGTAGGCGCCCCAAGCCCAGGCGGCGACCATCAAATGGATGGTGTTGCCTTTGGGTGAAACGCCGAGTTTCTTGTCGCCGATCCAGGTGAGCGGGCGCAGGTAGCAGCTCTCGAGTTTGTTGTCGCGCACCACGGCTTTTTGCGCTTCCATCACCTGTTCTTTGGTGAACGGGATATTCATGCGGAGAATCTTGGCGCTGTTGAACAGGCGCTCGGTGTGCTCTTCCAAGCGGAAGATGGCCGTGCCTTTGGAGGTGTTGTAAGCCCGCACGCCTTCAAAAGCTCCGCAACCGTAATGCAGCGTGTGGCTCAGGACGTGGATCTTGGCGTCGCGCCAATCGACCATGTGGCCGTCCATCCAGATTTTTCCGTCGCGGTCAGACATGGATGGGGGCATGGCGGTCATTGCAGTAATCCTTTAGAACGTGGGGCTGAAAAGCTAAGCGGGTGATTTTACTGGGCTGCGTCGGGTACTTCGGCATCGGGGCGACGCAAGGTCCAATGCGCCACCCGTCCGCCGACAAATTCACAGTCCACACAGGCAAACGACTCGTCCGTCCACCGAAACAGCTCGGGCTCTACGCCTGGTTCGGTCAGTGCTTGGCCCAGTGCACCGGTCATGGTCAAGACCCTTAACAAGGGCATGCCTCGGCGGAGCCTGGCATGAAGCATCACCGCGCTTTCCACATGGCCCACAGGACGCTGAGCGACGAGCCGAATCACTTTGATGAAACGCGAGATGTACACCAACGCGCACATCACCAGCGCACCCAATGCTCCAGCCACCCCGAGCCCGCCGTAGCGGTGGTAAGCCCAAGACAGCAAAAGTACGGCGCTCACAATCAACAAGGCACTTTGCAGAGGGCGGGAGAGTCGGTAGGTCATAGCCTTGATTTTCGCCGCAGTCGTTCGCGCTACAAAGCGCAGCGCTTTTTCCTTGGTTTACCCTTTATGCGCCGCTACAGTGGCGGCTTGTGCCACTTGCCGCCGAAGCCACCATGACCCACTCCAACCAACGTGTTTTGATCACTGCTGCTGCCTCCGGCATCGGTTTGGCCATGGCTGACGCATTTATGACGGCGGGGGCCCAAGTATTTATTTGCGACGTCAATGCAGCGGCCCTGCAAGCCACGCTTGCTTCGCGCCCCTCGCTGGCGGGGCGGGTGTGTGAGGTGAGCGATGAGGCGCAGGTGGCCGAATTCTTTGCCGCTGGCATGGCACACCTTGGGGGCTTGGATGTGCTCATCAGCAACGCGGGCGTGGCAGGACCCACCGCCAACGTGGAAGACATCAGCCTGGCCGATTGGCGCCAGTGCATGGCAATCAATCTCGACTCTGCGTTTTTGTGCGCGCGCCTGGCAGCGCCGATATTGCGTGCCCAGGGCAGCGGCTCCATCATCAA
>CAIYRQ010000256.1 GCA_903928635.1 uncultured beta proteobacterium
AAGTGTCGATGAACCAATTTTTCGTGACCGCCATCGCAGAAAAAGTTGCGGCCTTGAAGACCGAGTCGTATTTCAAAGAGCGCCAAGCGCGTGGCGAACTGGCCGGCTTTGACGCTTGGCTGGCAGCCAGCCCAGATGTGGCGCCACTGCCAGGTGACGCCTTGTAAGAATTCCACTTTCTACCCCTTATTACCTATGAAAACATCCCTCCGCCTTGCCACCCTGGCCGCCACCACCGCCACCCTCCTCGCCCTCAGCGGCGCAGCCTTCGCCGACGCCACCACGGACGCAGCCGCCAAAGAGGCGGGTGCCGTGGTCACGCCCAGTGGCTTGGTCTACCGCGCGCTCAAAGAAGGCACGGGCGCCAGCCCTACGGCGGCCGACAGCGTCAAAGTGCATTACCGCGGCACTTTTCCGGACGGGCGCGAATTTGACAGCTCCTACAAGCGCAACGAGCCCATCGACTTTCCGCTGCGCAATGTGATTCCCTGCTGGACCGAGGGTGTGCAAAAAATGAAGGTGGGCGGCAAAGCCAAACTCACCTGCCCTGCGGCCATTGCCTATGGCGCGCGCGGTGCGGGCGGCGTGATTCCGCCCAACGCCACGCTGCTGTTTGAAGTAGAACTGCTGGCCATCAACAATTAAGCACACCCCATGCGCCCGATAATGGGTGCATGACTTCTACCCCCCCAACCAGCGCCAGCACGGCGTTCTCCACACTGTCGCTTGCGCCAGCCACCCTGGCCAATCTGACGCAGCTGGGCTACCTGGAAATGACGCCCATTCAGGCGGCCAGCCTGCCGCCTGCCTTGGCAGGGCACGACCTGATTGCGCAGGCCCAAACCGGCAGCGGCAAGACTGCGGCATTTGCCCTGGCGCTGCTGGCCAAACTCAATCCCCGTTGGTTTGCGGTGCAGGCCATAGTCTTGTGCCCCACGCGCGAGCTGGCGGACCAGGTGACCGCCGAGATTCGCCGCCTGGCGCGGGCGCAAGACAACGTGAAAGTGGTGACGCTGTGCGGCGGCATTGCGCTGCGCGGCCAACGTGCCTCTTTAGAAAACGGCGCCCACATTGTGGTGGGCACGCCCGGGCGCATCATGGACCACCTGGAGCGCCGCTACCTGGTGCTGGAGAGCCTCAACACCCTGGTGCTGGACGAGGCCGACCGCATGTTGGACATGGGCTTTTTTGAGGACATGCGCAAAGTCATTGCGCAAACGCCGCCCGAGCGCCAAACTCTGTTGTTCTCTGCCACCTACCCCGAGGGCATCGAGAAGCTGGCGCGCAGCTTCCTCAAAAATCCACAGCACATCACGGTAGCAGCGCCCAAAGCGCACAACGCCATTGAGCAGCGCTTTTACGAGGTCACGCGTGCCAACCGCTTTGAGGCAGTGGGCAGTTTGCTGATGCACTTTCGCCCCATCAGCACCCTGGCGTTTTGTAATACCAAGCAGCAGTGCAAAGACCTGGTGGACTGGTTGCAGCAAAACGGCTTTAACGCCCTGGCGCTGTATGGCGAGCTGGAGCAGCGCGAGCGCGACCAGGTGCTGGCCCAGTTTGCCAACCGCAGCTGCTCGGTGCTGGTGGCCACCGACGTGGCTTCGCGCGGATTGGACATCAACCAGCTTGAAGCCGTGATCAACGTGGACATCACGCCCGACCCCGAAGTGCATGTGCACCGCGTGGGACGCACCGGGCGCGCGGGCGAGTCCGGCCTGGCGCTGAGCTTGGCCAGCATGAATGAGATGGGTGCGGTCGGCAAGATTGAGCAATACCAAAACATCACCAGCACCTGGTTTGGGCTGGACACGCTCACGCCCGTGAGCAACGCACCCCTGCTGCCGCCCATGGTGACGCTGCAAAT
>CAIYRQ010000257.1 GCA_903928635.1 uncultured beta proteobacterium
AACACCGTCGTCATCCAGAAAGGTCTCGGCCACATAACTGCCGTCAGGCATACTGCGAACAACATCGCGCGCGATGCGTTCAGAGTCGTTCAGTATGCGTGCAATGGCGGCTGTAACAGTCGGCAGACCGTAGCGAGCCAACATCTGGCCGTACAGCTCGCGCCCAAGCATGCAGCCAGCCAACTGCGAGCCAATGTCACCTAGCACCATCTGCGGAAACCGCGTGTTGTATTCGATCATGCGGTACATATCGGCAACGGGCTTGCCCTCGCTCCACAGCTTGACCGTCCGGAACTGGATACCTTCTTGAAAAATATTCTGCGTGGTATTGGATGAAGCCGAACCGATGTCACGCCCGCCTACATCCATCCAGTGCACAACCACCACCATGAAAGCGCATGGCCTAGTGGCACCAGGCTCGAAGATAGGCGCGTACATGGCCACATTATTCAGGTGCTGGCCAATCACACCGGAGTAGTTACAGATGATGACGTCGCCGTCTTTGATGCCGTCATGACCATACAGATCAATGCCATCCTTGACCGCGACACTCAGCAAAGTCGAGCAGAACAGCGGTATGCCGCCTCGCGCCATGCAGACGAGCTGGCCTTCTGCGTCCACCATTCCGACTGCGAAGTCTTTGTAAGCGTAAATCAGCGGGCTGAATGCCGTACGGATGATGTTGGCTTCAATCTGGTCGGTGATGGCGTAGAGTCTGTGGCGCAAAACTTCAACGGTCACGGCGTCGATGGATTCGACTGAGATGTCATTTTTCATAACTTGTCTCCTTGGGCATGCAACTCAAGCCACAGCTCTCCGAACCGACCCACCCGCATGGACGAGGCTGCGTCTACAAAGCAACTGCAGCCAAAATCCTCAACAATGGCCGGTCCAGCTGCGCTAAAACCCGCGGTCATTCGGCTTCGCTGATAAACCGCAACATTGGCCCAACCTTCCTTGTCCGAAAGGTAAACGCGCCGCGATCCAGTCAGCGGATCGCCTCCAGACGGTGCAGGCGTGATGGCTGCTAGCTCGGGTTTGGGTGCGGCTGCAGTCGCCGTGGCGCCCAGTGCCACAAACTCCACGGCCCCGGTGCTACTGGCGTGGCCAAAGCGCTTTGCATAGAGCGTCTCAAAGCTTGATCGAATTGCAGCTGCACCCGACGTCAAATCCAGCGGGACTTTGAGTGAATGCATTTGACCGCGGTAGCGCAGCTCTGCCGAATGGGTAATGGTGTAAGGCTCGCCTTTCGCCGACTCACCCAAGCCCACCACAGCTTCTGCATCAAGTTTGGCAAGGGCCGCCAGCGCGCTTTGCATGCTGGCATCTTCAAGTGGCTGTAGGAAGGTGGCTGCGGAATCGTTTTCAAGGTCAGCAAACAGCATGCCGAGCGCAGCGAAGATACCGGCACGGGGCGGAATCACAACGCGCGGAATTCCAATCTCCCGAGCCAGTTCCACCGCGTGCAATGGACCACCGCCACCATAAGCGAACAGCACATAGTCGCGCGGATCCTCCCCGCGCTCAACGGTGACCTTGCGGATGGCTCCAGCCATCAGCACCGATGAAATCGTCAAGATACCCGAGGCCAGCGCTGCCAAGTTTGGCGAATCACTCAAACCAAGCGGTTCGGCCAACTTAGAACGGAGCGCATCGTTCACCGCCTCTACATCCAAATGCAGGCCATCGCCCAGAAAGTTTTCAGGGTTGATTCGACCAAGCACCACATTGGCATCCGTGACAGTAGGTTCTTTGCCGCCACGTCCATAGGCCACAGGACCGGGGTTAGAGCCGGCACTGCGTGGGCCAACGTGCAGCCTACCGAGGGAGTCAACGTAGGCAATGGAGCCCCCCCCCGCGCCGACTTCAACGATGTCGATGATGCTGCTGCGAATAGGGGTACCTCTTGCGTAGCCGCCGACCCAGTAAGTCGTGTTTATCTCGAAGGTAGCTTCCTTGACCAGCGCGCATTTGGCAGTCGTGCCGCCCACGTCGAAAGCGACCATGTTGGAAATGCCCAGAGCACGCGCATAGGCCGCCGCGCCCACCAGGCCGCCGACAGGTCCTGACTCGACCAGCCTGATCGGCTGTCGTGCGGCTTGGGCCAGTGAGATCGCGCCTGCGCCAGAGCCCATGAAAAAGCGCTTACCGGTGAACCCGCGCTGGTCCAAGATGGCATCAAGCCCTGTTGCATATCGGCCCATCTGTGGGCCGACAAAAGCGTTTGCACAGGCAGTGCAACTGCGCTCGTATTCATACCACTCACGCGATAGCTCTGAGCCAGTACACACGAACACCCCTGGCAGTCGCGCGCGCAACCAGGCTGCGACCTGCTGCTCATGCGCATCGTTGGCATAACTATTGATAAAGGAAATCGCGACAGACTCAGCCCCGACCGCGCGCAACTGCGCAGCAAGCATGTCTGCGCTTGCCTCTGAGGGTGCGGTGATAGCTTCGCCTTGTCCGCTCATACGTTCATCAATTTCTAGACGCAACTCGCGCGGTATGAGTGGCTCCTTGCGGTTGTACTCAAGTTCAAACTGCAATGGGCGATTGCCCCTTCCTATTTCAACTACATCACTAAAACCGCGCGTTG
>CAIYRQ010000258.1 GCA_903928635.1 uncultured beta proteobacterium
TTATACAAAATTCTGCAGTAAAAAAGCGTTTTACCAACCCGAGAAACCAAATGAATTCAGAATATATCGAATTTTTAAAAAGCAAAATTTTTAATACTGATGATTATGATCAGTTTAATTTGTTTTTCGAGGCTGCAGAAGCATTTTTATCAACTAGTAATGGTGGAGTCGCGATTGTCGAGCGTTCCTACATCTATGGCGGGCGTAGCCTGTTTGCTCCACTTGTGCCGTCGGCTGCCCGATCTATAGTTATCGACTACCAGCCTGTTTCAGCCGATATGCGGACCAATTACCAAGGCTCGTGGATCGATGAGTCTGGATTCCAATTTCAGAAGGCTGCAGAAACGATTCTCGACCTAGGAACTGGCTATCGATTCTCGTTCAAGCGCCTGGATGCCGACACCCTGCTGATTCCCAACGTGCTGCATCATTGCCGCGATTTTCCATCTTTGATGGAGGGCATACAGCTGGCACTGCCTGCTCTTCGTCGTGTCTTTATCTTCGATAGTTATCTGCGCGAAGGGCATCAGACCCCGGACGACTATTGTCGCTATACGCCTTCAGCATTGGAGTCGGTCATGCGCAAACTGGGATTTGGTCAGGTTGCGCTGCGCGAGACAGGCAACATCTTCGACGGAATGCTGTACTTGATATCCCAAGCGCGATGGCAGCTCGAGAACGCGTCTGAGTTAGCTGACCTACGAAACTCGATTGATGCCATCGTCCCCAGACTTCGTTCGATCCGTCGTGACGAGCGATACCGCTCGCTTGGACGACCGCATGCCTTCTTATCGACTGCTTACGCGATGAGCTTCGAGCGATGAGCCGCCTTTTCGCGATCATCCCAGCCCGATCAGGAAGTGTTAGTGTGCCTGACAAGAATATCCTCCCCATCGGGGGTATTCCACTTCTAGTTCGAGCCTACCGTGTTGCGTGCTCACTGCCCCTTGACGTACGCGTAGTTGTGTCCACAGACAGTTTTCGATATCTGGAATTACTTAGCGAAGAGGGTTACGCTGACCCAGCACTTCGCCCCGCTGATCTATCGACCTCTGGCGCGTTGGTAATCGACGCAATCTTATACGAACTAGCACGTGTCGGCGCGTTGGACGATGACCTGATCGTGCTGATCGAGCCCTCGTTCGTAGGTCGTCGGAGTACGAACCTGCGCCAGGCCATCGAACTCGTATGCTGCAAAGAGGTTGACTCCTGCTTCGGCGTCTACCCTGTTCCGGCCGCTTTCCATCACGCCAAACAGTTTGTTCGCGACGGCGAACAGGTGCAGTGTGTCGGGCCCGCCAATATTAACCGACAGCAGTTGCCGCAGGCCTATGTTCGCTCCGGGGAGTTCTACCTGAGCCGAGTCGCGCTGGTACGTTCTGAACGGTCGCTACTCGGCGGCCGTCTTGCGATGTTTGAAACGGCACAGCCCTTCGTCAACATCGACCATGCTGCGGATGTGGAGCGGGCAGTCCAAATCCCCAACGATGCTCAAGATTAAAGCATTGCTTCTAATGTTCTTGTAATAACTAAAGGCCAGTGCATGAAACTTATCGCCGAAATTGGACAAGCCCACGACGGCAGTCTCGGCAACTTGCTGTCGATGGTACGCAAGCTGTGCAGTCTGCGTGTTGATATCGTTAAGCTACAGCATCACATTGCCGATGCCGAGAGTAGCGAATACGAACAGTTCCGAAAGAAGTTTTCGGTTCAAGATCCAACTCGACGGGCCTACTGGCGACGGATGGAGATTCCGCTAGAGGTTATGCGCGAAATTAAGTCTATGGTCGAGGCTGCGGGTAAGCAGTTCCTCTGTACGCCGTTTAGCCTTCGCGCGGTCGACGAGTTAGAAACCATAGGCGTCGACTCTTACAAGATCGGTTCTGCCGATGTCGGGAACCGCCTTTTGCTAAGGCGCATAGCCGAGACAGGAAAGCCGGTAATCATCTCCTCTGGGACAAAAGATGAAGCGGCGATGGACTCTGCGATCGAACTGCTGCGCCCAGTTGTCGCATCCCTAACTATCATGCACTGCACTAGCGCTTACCCAACGCCTCTAAATAGTGTGGATCTGCTGGGCATAGACCGGCTACGTGCGCGTTATGAATTGCCTGTCGGGCTGTCGGACCATTCCGGCCTGATTTGGCCAACAGTGTTCGCGCTGGGCCATGCCGCCACGCACGCGGAAGTGCATTTCACTTGGAGCCGCGACCAGTTCGGTCCTGATACAACATCATCGCTAACGGCGGACGAGATCGAGACCATTGCCGACGCGATAGCTGCGTGGAAGTCCACTCACGATTCAGTTGGCGACTCTGAAGTCGCGACGGAATTAGAAAGAGTACGCACCGTATTCACGCGCTCGGTACGATTGCGAAAGGCGCTTGCCGTAGGAGAAGAGGTAAGTCTGACTCATCTTGAGTGTTTTAAACCCTCAGGAATAGGTATAGACACACAGGCTGCGGAACTGCTACTGGGTCGAAGGGCTCGACAATCAGCGGATGCCGGAACGGTGCTTACAGCTGAACTAGTTCAGGAGGTCTTTGGTACTTAAGCAACAGGTCAGGCTCAGGAAAACCATCGCGCTTGATGTAGCTTCTCTAGTATAACGGAACTGTTGTCTGCAAATGCCAGAGCCCTAAGTTCGAGATTGCATGGCAAAACTCTATCGCCAACAGGCCCCCTAACTATGAAACATATTGCCATCCTACTGACCAACCGAGCCAACCTTGCGAGGTCGCAGACTGTTATTGAACATCTATCTAGATCGAACGACTGCAGAATTACGATCTTGGCGTGCTCGTCGTTTGTACTCGAAAAGTTTGGGCGTCCAGTAGAACTGATTCGGCATTACCCGAATACGTCTTTAATCGAAATTACTTCGAATGTCGAGGGTGAAACCTTGGAAACTCAGGCCAAGAGCACAGGGCTATTATTAATAGAGTTGTCGTCAATTCTGCACTACGAAAAACCAGATGCATTAGTCGTAGTCGCCGACCGTTTTGAGATTCTCGCGGGAGCAATCAGCGCTGCATATCAAAATATTCCAGTGGTCCACATCCAAGGTGGCGAAGTCTCTGGCAACATCGATGATCGCGTGCGGAATGCTGTGTCGATGCTGTCAGACCTGCACTTCCCCTGCTCCGAACCCGCGCTAGTGAGGCTTGAAAGGATGGCGGGACGGCGAGGCGATATCATTAACCATGGCTGCCCTGCGATGGATCTGGTACACACCCATGAACCCAATGATCCGTGGAAAGTACTTGATCGTTACTCGTACGTAGGCAACGCGCCAAGACCTGGAACGCCTTATTTATTGGTGGTGTTCCATCCAGAGACCGATCTATACGAGCAAGCGCGCGCGCGTGCTGAAAGCTTCCTTGCAGCGATGACAAGTGCGGAGATTGGCATGAATCTCGTCATGCTGTGGCCAAACGTCGATGCCGGATCTGACGCTGTTGCGAAAGAAATACGCCGCCTACGTGAGTCGCATATTAACCTGCCGCTCGCGGTCTATAAGCACTTCGCTCCTGAAGACTACCTTGATGTAATGCGAGGCGCTAGCGTATTGGTCGGGAACTCGTCTTCGTTCCTACGCGAAGGTTTACATCTAGGGAAGCCAGCTGTAGTGGTGGGGGTAAGGCAAGCAAATCGCGATGCCGGGGACAACGTTGTATTCGCTGCCGATTTGGGCGCTGACATAGTGGTGCGAGTGCGTGAGGCTCTGAGGCGCAAAGTGACACCCGGCACGATGTATGGTGTTGGGCGCGCAGGTGAGGGCATCGCACGAGAAATCCTGCGATTTATCGAAACCCGGCAACTAGCATACGAGAGCGCTTCTTAACAATGCTACAAGTTAGCAAGAATCTAATCTGTGCAGAACAAACGACTGAGCGCCTTGTTGGGCTAGGCTATTTGTCGTGTTCGTTCTCGCCATCGCACACACCTAACCATGGAAATGGAGACCAAATGGCCAGCCAGGAAGAATTAGATTGGTGGAATAGGTTCGCCGGCGTTATGGCCGAGCAGTGGATGCTCACGCCGCGCCTAAACAGCATAATCCGCGCCGATTACGAGAACGACTACGCCGAGTATCTGTTCCGTCCCGGGGGCTCGTTCCTCGAGATCGGCTGCGGCGTCGGCTGGATCGGACACAAGTTCGCCGCGCGCGGCATGCGGGTCGATGGCATCGACTTCTCTGATAGTCAGCTCGACATCGCGCGCCGCCTGGCCGATGAGAAGGGGCTGGGCGAAAGCGTGGCCTACTTCGCGCGCGACCTCGTCAATGACCGGCTCGAGGGCCGTTTCCAGCGCTACGACGCGATCATCGTCAACGCGGTGCTTCACCACTTGACACCGGTAGAGGTCGACGCACTCATCGCCCGCATGGCAGCGCTGCTGTCCCCGGGCGGCCGCATGTACATCTACGAGCCGCTAGCGCCGCGCCGCGAGAGCGCCGCGCGGCGAGTGCTGATGGCACCGTTCGCTTTCACGATGCGCGTCTTGCTGTTCGCGATCCAGCGCTTGGGCCGCGCCTTTGGCCTCTTCAAGAGCCATTTTGCAGAGGCTATGCGCCAAGGATATACTGGCACCAGCCCCGACGAGCGTGCGATTCCTATCGAGAACTTACGTCGCTCGTTGATAGGTAACAATCTCAGTATTGAGGAGGAGCGGCCGTACCACGCCTACAGCCTGGCGGTGGCGATGAGTATCGTGCGCCTGAAGCCCGACCTCGTCGAATGGCTCACGCCGCTGGTGCGCCCGGTCTACGGGCTGGACCGCTGGCTCTTCAAAGCCGCGGGCTGGCAGAACTTCGGCGATGAGAAGGCGGTGCTTTGCTCTATCAAGGCTACGAAGGGAGTAGCGGGATGAAGGGCCTGGAACCCCGGCCAGACGACTTAGTACGGCATGCGCAATGCCCGCTGTGTGGCAGCCCAGCCAAGGACCATCTTACCGGTGCCCGCGACCTCCACTACGGCATTGGCGGCGAGTGGCAATACCAGCGCTGTATTGGGTGCCGCGTGGTCTTCCTGAACCCAGCGCCCACCGCTGCCTTCCTGGCAGGTGCATACGACGACAGCTACTACTCGTACCAGGACTTCGACGCGCCGACTGCGTGGCACGGCGTGGTTAAGCGGCTAATCGGCTTCAACCCCGGCACCACCGGCGACCCGGCATTCCCGCGTCCGGGCCGCGTACTCGACATTGGCTGCGGCAGCGGCCAGTTTCTATACCGCATGCAACAGCGCGGCTGGCAGACTGCTGGTGTCGAACTGAGCACGCGCGCCGCCGAGATCGGTAATAGCAAGCATCAGCTGAACATCCAAGCCGGTACGCTGGTGGACGCGCAGCTGCCAGATGCCGCGTTCGACTACGTACGACTGAACCACTCATTCGAACACCTACTCGACCCGCGGGAAACGCTGGCACGCATACGCCGCCTGCTGGCGCCGGGTGGGCTGCTGTTCATCGGTGTTCCCAACGTTGATGGTCTGCAGGCACGCTGGTTTGGCCGATACTGGTGGAACCTGGGTCCGCCGGTGCACCCGTTCAACTATTCGCCGCACACATTGCAGCGCCTGCTCGCCGAGCAGGGGTTCGAGACAGTTAGCTTTCGCACCCACTCCAACTTCGCCGGCATCTTGGGCAGCCTGCAGATGGCGCTGAACCACCGCGCGGGCCGCAGCGCCGACACCGGCGCTCTATTTCGCAATCCGGTGGCCAAGCTGCTGACGCACTGGATCGCCAAGGCTACCGATCTCTTCTCCAAGGGCGACTGCCTGGAATTCGTCGCCCGCACGCGCACCTGAAGATGCCCACGATCCTGATCTGCTATTCGCATGGCTTCCACGTTCGCAACATCCTCTTCTCACGGTTGTTTGAAGAGTTGGCCCGTACTCATCGCATCGTATTTGTAGTACCAACGGGCGTGGATGTGCCAGCTGTCGATAATCATCTGCTGCGAGGCGGGACGGTGAAACCGGTCCAGATTCGACCACACCGCTTCGAAAATACCTTCCTTTTCCTGCGCAAGAATGTGTTCGCAGGACGCGAACGCACGCAAACTTTCAATCTGATCACCGAAATCGAGCGCGCGCGCCACCCAATAGCCTACGGGCTGGCCAGCAAACTCAACGCTCTGTTCGGCCGTGTACCAGCACTAACGCGCGTGTGGCAGCAAATCGAGGCAATTTTTGTGTCTGGCACCGAGTTCGACGCCCTTCTGCAGCGCGAAAAGCCGCGCTTGGTAATGACCGCCAATTACGGTACCGAGGCCTTCGAGGTACGCCTGCTACGCGCTGCCAAGCGCCATCGTGTGCCCAGCCTCGCTATGGTTCCGAGTTGGGATAACCTCAGCTCTAAGGGCGTCATCGGCGAGGAACCCCAGGCGCTGGCGGTGTGGAACGAGATCATGCGGGATGAGGCGCGCAACCTCTATGGCTTCAGTCCCGAGCAGATACACGTCTGCGGGGGGCTGCAATTCGATCAGTATTCAACCGGACCGTCGCACGAGCAACGAACTGCGGTGTTGGGGCGCCTAAACATTGACGCAACTCGGCCGTGGGTGGTAGTGGGCACGATAACACCGAAGTACTTCGACAAGAACGTCGAAATAGTCGAGTTGCTCGATGAAGCAATCAAAGCCGGATGCCTTCCCACCGGGCTGCAGGTGGTGGTGCGCCTGCACCCGCAAGTAGTTGACGACCCGGTGTTCGGCGATAATCTCGACAAATATAGGCAACTCGCAGTGCGGTCATCAAACATAAAACTTAGCATCCCGCGTGTGATGCGCTGGGGGCGCATAAGTCCCCCGTATCCTGATGACACGATCGAGTTGATGACTCTTTTGCAAGGTGCTGCCGCTGCCGTAATGCCCGCTACAACGTTAGCGATCGACGCATGCGCACTTGGCTGCCCGGTGGTTGCTATCGGTTTCGACGGGCGCGAACAACTGCCTTACGCTCAATCGGTACGCCGCACCCTTGATTTTACGCATTACCGGCGCTTGGTCGCGCAGGGCGGGCTGCGTATCGCTGAATCAGCTGAGCAGATGGTGGCGGAGTTAAATGCGTATTTGGACGACCGTACGCGCGATGCCGAAGGTCGCAGACGAGTGGTCGAGTCTCATCTGGTGTCGCTTGATGGCCAGGCATGGTCACGTGTGCTGAAGGTAGCCCATGAATTAGTGAAGTCAAGCAACTAGTTAATGAAACCGTAGCGTCCTAACTCCTTTGCTGCAGTAAAAATTTTAAGGAAAACCCTGATGCGAATTCTTATTACCGGAGGGGCTGGCTTTATCGGCAGTTCTCTTGCGCTGCATCTAATCGAATGCGGGCACGAGGTTACCGTACTCGATTCGCTGTTGCCGCAGATCCATGGCGCCGACGGCCGGAAGTCGGCGCTATTCCGGCGCATCGACGGCCACGCCCGCTTCATCCATGCGTCGGTGACGGACGCCGCAGCCTGGCCGGCGGCGCTGGACGGCCAGGAAGCCGTGGTGCACCTGGCGGCCGAGACGGGCACCGGCCAGTCGATGTACGAACTGCAACGCTACGCCGAGGTCAACGTGGGCGGCACCGCGCTGCTGCTGCAGCATCTGGCGCGGCAGCAGGGGCACAGCGTCCGCCGTATCGTCGTCGCGTCATCGCGGGCCCTCTATGGCGAGGGCCGTTACCGCACCGTCGACGGGGCGCTCGCCTACCCCAGCGCGCGTAAGGCCGAGGACCTGCGCGCCGGCCGCTTCGAGATCTACGACGCGCAGGGCCGCGCGATGGAGATGCTGCCCACCGACGAAGAATCGCTCATCCATCCGTCGTCGGTCTACGGCATCACCAAGCAGACGCAGGAGCAGTTGGTGATGACGATGGGGCGGGCACTGGGCATCGCACCCACTGCGCTTCGCTACCAGAACGTCTACGGGCCGGGTCAGTCGCTCACGAACCCGTACACCGGGATCCTGTCGATCTTTTCGACCCGCATCCTGCACGGCCGGGGCCTGTCGATTTTCGAGGACGGGCGAGAGAGCCGTGACTTCGTCTACATCGACGACGTGGTCTCGGCCACGGCAGCCGCGCTCCTCGAGCCTGCTGCCGAAGGCGAGGTCTTAGGCATCGGCTCGGGCGTGGCCACCTCGGTTATGGAAGCGGCCCGCACTCTCATCGCCGCGTTGGGGCGCGAGGTGCCAGTCGAGGTGACGGGCGCCTTCCGCGTGGGCGACATCCGCCACAACGTGGCCGACCTCTCGAAAGCGCGGCTGCTGCTGGGCTATGAGCCGCGCACCTCGTTCGCTGCAGGCATCGAGCGCTTTGCCGCCTGGGTGCGCACGCAGCCGCTGCCCGACGATGGCTACGAACGCAGCCTCAAGGAACTAAAGGACCGGGGGTTGATGCGTGGCTGAGTCGCGGCCTGGCGCAGGGCGCATCGGTATCGTCACGGTACTGTACGGCAGCCATGACGTGGTCGAAGGTTTTTTCGCCAGCTTGGCGCTGCAGCGCGGCGTGGACTTCAAGCTCTACGTCATCGACAACAGCCCCACGCCGACCACGCTGGACCTGTGCCACGAACTCGCGGCGTGCCACGGCGTCGACGCCGAGTTCGTGTTCAACGACGCGAACGTCGGGGTCGCGCGCGGCAACAACCAGGGCATCGAGCTGGCACTGCGCGACGGCTGCGCCGGCGTGCTGCTGGCCAACAACGATACCGAGTTCGCCGAAGGCACGCTGCAGTTGCTGGTGGACGAGTGGCGCCGCGGCGCCATGGCCGTTACCCCCAAGCTGCTGTACTACGGGCCGGAGCGGCTGATCTGGTTCGCCGGTGGCCGCATCGACGCCTGGACGCTGCGCACGCCACATCTGGGCATGCGCGAGGTCGATCGCGGCCAGTACGACACGCCGGGCGACATCGGCTACGCGCCGACCTGCTTCCTGCTGCTGGATGCCGGTGTGTTCGCGCGCGTCGGAAGGATGGACGAAGCCTACTTCGTCTACTACGACGACACCGACTTCATCTGGCGGATGCAGCGGGCCGGCCTGCGGGTGCGCTACGCGCCGCAGGCCGTGGTGCTGCACAAGGTGTCCACCTCCACCGGGGGGGGCGAGTCGCCGTTCACAGCTTACTACAGCAACCGCAACCGCGTGTACTTCATCCGTAAGAACTTCCGCGGTTTGCGACGCGTGGTTGCACTGACCTATGTGCTGGCCACTCGCTTACCAGCAGCGACACGGCTGCCTGCCGCCGCAGCGCGGCGACTGTGGAGCGGCGTGCGCGACGGGTTGCGTATGCCGGAGGGGGCTAACCGACTATGAGCACACCGCGGGCACCGCGCAGCCGCCGCACCCGCGTGCCGGTGGTGTGTTTGCTCGTGCTGGCGGTTCTGTGCGTGCCACCTGGGCTCTTCTACTTGGGCTTCGCGACCTCCACCGCGCTCGGCACGACGCTTGTCAGCGCCGGGCTTGCGTTAGTGTCGCGCGCCTTTGACGGCCGAGTACGACCGCCGCGCATTCCCGCGGGTAGGGCGGTCGCGTTCGCAGTGGCACTAGCGTGCGTGATCGCGTTGCACCTCTTGGCGTCGCTGGCACACGGGCCGGTCGACCTGCAGCGCGGCTTCCTGTCGATGATGCCGTTGATGCTGTTAGTGGTGGGTGGTGCTGCGCTTGCAAATCGCCTGACTGCTGTGGCCGATGTGCAGGTGCATTCTGGGCTGATAGCTGCGTTCACGGTGCTCTGTTTTTGCGCCGCCGTTGGCACCACGGGCTGGGGCCCGCCGACGCTAGCGGCGGAGCCCTGGAGGAAGCCGGTATTTCCGTTCTTCGAGCCATCGGTATTCGCGCTCGGATTCACGCCCATACTGCTATACGTCGCGACCACCATGCGAGGCGGGTCGCGAGTTACAACACTGGCGGTTGCACTCGTGTTCGGCGTGCTACTCCAAAATCTCACGCTAATGTGTGGCCTGGCCTTGGTCGCGTTTCTGACCTTGCGAAAGCGTTGGCTGGTCGCCGGTGGCGCGATTGCCTTGTTCATCGGCGGCCAGTTGGACCTCACCTACTTCACCGAGCGCATAGATACCACGGGCGAGAGCAACAACCTGTCGAATCTCGTCTACCTGCAGGGCTGGCAGATGGTCGAAGAAGCCTGGAATCGTTCGAGTGGACTGGGAACCGGCATGCAGCAGCTCGGCGTATCCGGAACAGAGGTCTCAGCGGCGGGGTTGTTGCGCGCGCTGCGCGATGGCGAGGATATGAATCTGCTGGACGGTGGTTTCGTATTTGCGAAGCTGGGCGCGGACTTCGGGATTTTCGGCGCTGCAATCGCCTCTGCTCTGTTGGCTATGGCGGTGCGCTCGGCACTGCTGCTGCGGCACGCGGCACGCGACCACCAGCCCAGAATGGCGCCGGCGCTCTTGATCGCGCACTGCTCGATTACTTGTTTTCCGGTGGAGCTGTTTATCCGCAGCCCAGGTTACTTCACCGGTGGGGCACTGCTGCTGTCGGCAGCGCTGTGGCTCCTGCTATACAGCCCCGTCGTCGCTCCATTCCAATCGCCACCGGAGCGGGCAACCCCTCCCGTAAAATAGCTATCAAAATGAGATATATATCTATGAATAGGACCAAGATTGCGGATATCGTCGTTGCACGACTTGAACGCGACCGCGTCACGCTCCAGAAAAACTTCGCGACCAGCGGCCCAATTGGCCACTTCGCTATCGATGACGTGCTACCCCCGGACTTGGCTCTGCGCATCCGGGCCGCCTTCCCGGTCAGCAACGCGATGAAGACGCGCCATAGCCTGCGCGAGCTGAAGTTCATCGCAGCGCAGATGGACCGCTATAACCGGCTGCTCGAGGAGGCGATCTACGCATTCCAGGATCCTCGGATCGTCCGGCTCGTTGGCGAGATCACCGGGCTGCCAGCCTTGGAGCCCGACGATCACCTCTACGCTGGTGGTATATCGATGATGGTCCAGGGCCATTTCCTAAACCCGCATCTGGATAACTCGCACGACAAGGAGCGTCAGCGATATCGCGTGCTTAACTTGCTCTACTATTGCTCCCCAAATTGGTCACTCGAGTGTGGGGGCAACTTGGAGCTGTGGCCTGAAGGACCGCAAGGGCAGCCGATCACCGTCGAGAGCCGCTTTAACCGCCTGGCGGTTATGGTCACCCACCGCCAGTCGTGGCACAGTGTGTCTTCAGTGCATTCGGACGAGGCTCGCTGCTGCGTCTCCAACTACTACTTCTCGCATCGCTCGCCTGAGCAGTCGGACTACTTTCACGTCACCTCGTTCCGCGGCCGCCCCGAGCAGAAGTTGCGCGACCTGGTGCTGCGTGCCGACGTGGCGCTGCGTATGGCAGTGCGCAAGCTCTTTCCGCGCGGCGCCTACAAGGTCAAGCACTACTACGACAAGAAGTAGAAAACTGCGGTCCCGGCCGGTACTGACCCTCTTTCACCATGCACCTTTTGATCAATAATCCCGCGGTAGCGCGCTCGTCACGAGGCGTGAGACGCTACGCCGCAGGCGTGCTGGCGCATCTGCAGTGGCCCGATGGCGTCGGCCATCTGGACGCCACGCGTGCCGGTGCGCTAGGTCGCCTGCAGGAGATGCTGGAGCCAGGTCGGCGCGATGCCATTCTGTGGACACCTTGCCAACGTGGCTCCTTCTGTGCACGTCACCATGTGGTGACGGTTCACGACTGCATCAGTATCGAGTACACCTACCGCCATGATGTTCGGCTGCCCGTATACCTGCGCATGATGGACCTGCTCCTGCGTCGCGCCGAGACGGTGGTGGCCATCTCGCAGGCCACGCGTGCCGCGGTTCTGCGCCACTTCTCGCTGCAGCCCGAGCAGGTGGTTGTCATTCCGTCGGGTATGGACCCGATCACCGGCGTGGCCACCGCCTTCCCCGCAACCGGCGCCGCGCCCTTCGTACTGCTGATCACCAACTCGCTGCCTCACAAAAACACGGTGGCTACCTGCCGCGCTTGGGTGCGCAGCCGAGGCCCACGTGAAGGCGTAGAGTTGCGTGTAGTAGGCAGTCTACCGGATGAAGCTCGCGAGGCCTGCCGTAGCATACCAATGTCATTATCGTGCGAGATAGATGACTTCGCACTAGCTACCGCCTACCGCGATTGCCAGTTTTTGATTGCACCAAGTCTGAGTGAAGGCCATGACCTGCCTGTTGCTGAAGCGCTGGCACTCGGTGCGGACGTTCTGTGTTCAGACATCGATGTGCATCGTGAATATTATGATGGACGTGTGAGGTTCTTTGACCCCTCTTGTGAGGACGCGATTGTCGAAGCATTGGACAACGCTCTTTGGGCCCCACGGCCCTGGTTTGAGCCGCCCTCGACCCCTTTGCGCACCTTCGCTGATGTTGCATGTGACTATGCTGCACTTTTTCGAAGCATTGAGGGACGCAATTAATGGGTAAAGCTGAACTCGCTAGCGAAATCACACTGTCAGTGGTTAGTCATGGGCATGGAATCCACCTACACCGATTGCTGGATGATCTGGCTGGCCTTAACTCTTTAAGTGGCGTTCTTGTGATCGTCACTCTGAACATTCCCGAGAAACTGGATGTCAGCAGGTGGCCTGCGCTTCAACTTCTTGTAATAAGCAATGCGCAATCGAGGGGCTTTGGCGCAAACCACAACTCAGCCTTTCGCCACTGCACGACGAGCTGGTTCGTGGTACTTAATCCCGACCTGAGGTTGCCTGAGGATCCATTTCCAGAACTACTGAAAATTGCAAAGACGTCACCTAAGACCGCTGCCGTGGCGCCCATAATCATCGACTCTTGCGGCTTTCCCGAGGACTCCGTCCGCGAGAACCTCACTCCCTTATCTCTAACGCGTCGTACTTTGAAAAGGATCTCTGGCCACAAACGTTTGTCAGGATTAGATTTGAAGGATGTCGGTGATCAATTCTTCTGGCTAGCTGGAATGTTCCTATTATTTGACGCTGCCGCCTACCGCGCCGTAGCTGGCTTCGACGAACGCTTCTTTCTTTACTGCGAGGACTACGACGTGTGCGCACGCTTGTACCGCGCAGGCTACCAACTGCGCCAAGTACAAACCGCTCAAGCGATACACGAGGCACAGCGAGACAGCCAGAAATCAATTAAGCACCTGCGTTGGCATGCCGTGAGTCTCCTGCGTGTTTGGACATCGGGCACATTCTGGTGGACGCTTCACCAACGCATGAAACGTAGAACCTTGGCAAGTGACTAATCTTACTCAAACCCTTTCCAGAGGCAGGGGCAGTTTTAGATGAGTTCTCCTAGCCTGTCTTGGCTCGCACCGACATTTGCCGCTTCAGCAATCAGTCTAAGGTTTGCTGCACTTGCATTATTCACAGCTACTGCCCCACTGGCTACGCTGACAACTGTACTGTGGGCCACAACCGTGTCGCAGTTAGTAGCTCGTTTGATCGATGCAGGGCTGCCAAGCTTGCTTCGTATTGCTGGTCATCGTAAATCGGTCCGACGCGCCATAGCGTCGTGGCGGGTGTGGTTAGCCTATACGGTTTTTACAGGTGTAGGAGCATTCTGCGCAATCTCATTGATTCGGGTTGCACCGTGGGGCAACAATATTAACGTACCGCTATGGATGGCTGCAACTTATTGCATAAGCGTTGCTTTAAACAACATAGTATTGCAACTCCAGTTTAGTGCAGATCGCAGTCTCGGTCTCGGTTTAACGATGCTTGTACCACCACTCCTGCCACTTCTGGTTGGAGGTGGCGTCCTTATTGCTGACAAAAATGGTCTAGCTGCACCAGGTCATCTGTTCCTTGTCTATGTGGCTGGCGACCTTGTGCTTACTGTCGGCTCGTTAATGGCTCTGCTTAGGGCGCGATTTGGACATACACGATCACTTCGGTTGCGACTTCTATGGCGTTCGATAAGATGGCGTGGTGTACTGCGTTTTCTCAGCGGAGCCTGGTTCGCAGGACTTATTAAGACACTAGGCCAGAAGTCAGAAAGGTTGTTCGCAGTAGATCTACTGTCTGCGGAGGCGTACGTTGCTGTGAATTACTTGCTGGCGACACGTGACGCGCTCGCCAACCTCTCGGGTCTCTCGCTTTATCGGTACTTCAACTCGGTGTTGCGTGGCCAGGGTGATGTGGTTGGGGGCCGACTGCAATCTTGGACATGGCCCATGCTTGGTATCTCGGCGATTGGTGCCTCTGCATTGTGGGGTACGTTGGTTGCAGCCCTTCCACTGTTCCCTTTGCGCTCGTTTGACTTTGCTGCTCCCTTATTAGCGGTGATGGCAGCTGGAATAATCCCATTTTTGCATGTCAACTTACTCGCATCCATGTCAATCGCCACTGGTGGTCAACGTGTTAACTTGGCTTGCCAGATTACGATGGTATTGTCGATGAGCGTTTGCCAGGTGCTCGCTTGGTCAAGTGATTGGATTGTGTTCATTGGAGCTGGACCATTCATTGCAGCCTCTATTGTTGGGTTGCTAACACCACGCTGGTCGCGTCTTTAAGGTTCTTGCATTCGTAAATTTTTGTAACTTCGGGAAGAGTTAATGATATTCGTGACTGGGGGTGCTGGCTTTATTGGCAGCAACTTCGTGCTCGACTGGCTGGCCAGTCTAATGAGCCGGTCGTCAACCTCGACAAACTCACCTACGCAGGCAATCTGGAGAATATCGCCAGCCTGCAAGGCGACGCGGGCCACCACTTCGTTGAAAGCGACCTGGGCGACCGAACTCTGATGGACCGCATGCTGGCCGAGCACCGCCCCCGCGCTGTTCTGCACTTTGCTGCCGAAAGCCATGTGGACCGCTACATCCATGGCCCAGGCTAGTTCGCCCAGACAACATCGTGGACACCTTCAACTTGCTCGAAGCGGTGTGGGGCTACTGGAGAGGCTTGCCCGAGGGGCATAAATCTGCCTTCCGGTTTTTCCATGTCTCCACCGACGAGGTGTACGGTTCTCTGGCCTAGGGTGATCCGGCTTTCACCGAGACCCACCGCTACGAGCCCAACAGTCCCTACAGCGCCAGCAAAGCAGCCTCTGAATCTGGTACGCGCCTAGCACCACACCTACGGCCTGCCGGTGCTCACCCCCAACTGCAGCAACAACTACGGGCCCCACCACTTTCCGGAAAAACTCATCCCGCTGAAGATCGTCAACGCCCCGCTTTGCAGAACTACTGAGCGATGGTGCCCGCTGGGGCATCAACATTCAGTATGCGGTTTAGCCAAGCCCAGATCGACTGGCACAGGCCTTCATCATCGGGCGTGACATTGTGGGCAGCGACCCTAGCGCCCTAGTGTTGGGCCCGCTACGGACATGATCTGGTCGAGCAACTGAACAGTGCACATGAGCGCACCTGCGGTGCCAGGGTGTTTGCCTACCATGTGCACAACCCTGAGCGTTACGGCGTAGTGGCGTTTGATTCGCAGCAGCGTGCCATTAGCATTGAAGAAAAGCACAAGGCGCCTCAAAGCAGCTCCGCGGTGACCGGGCTGTATTTTTACGACCAGCAGGTGTGCGACATTGCCGCAGACATTAAGCCATCTGCCTGGGGCGAGCTGGAAATTACCGATGTGAACCGCTGCTACCTGGAACTGGAGCAACTTAACGTAGAAATTATGGGCCGAGGCTATGCCTGGCAGGACACCGGCACCCATGACAGCCTGCTTGAGGCGGCCAGTTTCATTGCCACCCTGCAAAAGCGTCAGGGTCTGCAAGTAGCTTGTCCTGAAGAGATTGCCTTCCGCCAAGGCTGGATTAACGCCGAGCAGTTGGCAGCATTGGCAGACCCGTTGAAAAAGAATGGCTACGTGCAGTACCTACTCCTCAGCCTGTTGAAATTAGTCGAGCCATGCCCTACACAGTAACGCCAACCGCTCTGCCAGAAGTTTTTGATTTTGGAGCCCGAGGTTCTTGGTGATTACCCTCGTTTCTTCTTTGAGAGCTTCAACCAACGTGATTTCTAGCAGGCCAAAGGTCTGAACGTGAACTTCGTTCAAGACAACCACAGCAAATCCAGCCAAGGGGTGCTGCGTGGGCTACATACCAGATATAGCATCCGCAAGGCAAACTGGTGCGTGTAACGCAGGGGTCGTGTTTGATGTGGCGGTGGACATGCGCCGCACATCACCCAACTTCGGCAAACGGGCGGGCGTTGAGCTGTCTGCCGATAACAAGCGCCAACTGTGGGCGCCACCAGGTTTTGCGCATGGGTTTGTGGTTACCACTGAGAATGCTGACTTTCTATACAAGACTACCGATTACTGGTACGTCGAACATGAGCGCAGCATGCTGTGGTGTGACCCGACTGTGGGTGTTCAGTGGCCAATGAATGGACACTGAAGCTGGCTGCGAAGGAGGCTGAGGGCAAGTTTCTGGCTGAGGCAGATTGCTTTATCTGATTTACTGATTTAATCGAATACTTTCATCGAACTTTGGTGTAAATAATTATGAATTATACTTTTAAATAAGTCTGGCAATTACAAAATATCTATATAAAAATCTTTCGTAATGGATAATACCTCAAACTAAATCAAGAATCATGAAATCAAAAGGATTTGTATGTATAAGCTGCTTGGTAAACTAAAAAATGAAATCATTCACAAAGAAATAATAATCCCTATCGATAAAATAAAAAGTTCTAAGGGTGAATTCATTGAGATTGATGATATTTTTGTTGGCTCAAATTCTAGCGGATTCATTGCATATGATAGAGTATGTGACCATAATGGGGGGCAGCTAATTTTGAACCCCAGTAATTTATCTGCAACCTGTCCACTACACAAGTGGACGCTAAAACTAGCTGATTCGCTATACGAAAATGGGTGTCCTAAAAAGCCGTTGCCAGTTCGAGTTGAGTCGGCAAATTTAATTGTTATTAAATCTGAGGAGACATTTCCAATAGTTGATACTTGCAATCTGACGACATCTGATATTAATTTTAAATTTAACGCGCATGCAAGTGTTTCAATTGAAATCGATGGAATTAGCATTATTTCAGATCCTTGGCTGGTCGGCTCTTGTTTTGCAAATGGTTGGTGGCATGCATTTCCACCTACTAACGAGGCTATGGAGAGGTTGAGAAGTTCTGATTTCATATATATAAGCCATAATCATCCAGATCATTTGCACATTCCAACCTTGGAAAATTATGTAGAAAAGTCTAAATTAATATTGGTTCCTAATTTTCAATCAAAATCTGTCGAGAATATATTACGTAGAAATGGATTCAATAATTTAGTTATTTGTGATTTTATGCAGGAGGTGCTCATAAAGACTATGAGTAGTGCCATTAAGCTGGTGATGATAAAATCTGGTGATGAGCGAGATGATAGTTCTTTGCTGGTATGCACTGCTCGCAGAAAGATTTTTCTCGGTGTAGATACTAATATGCCGAATCGTTGGGTATTACCCAAAGTGGATGTGCTTTTCACGCTTTTTGCCGGTGGCGCTAGCGGCTTTCCTGCTCGCATAGAGAATTTTGACTTGGCGAAAAAGAATGAAATTATTAATGCCAAACGTGCCAATATACTCAGCAACCATGTCGCCAAACTAATTAATTCAACCATGCCTGATTATATTATTCCTTATGCAGGATATTTCACGGAAATCAGTAGAGATGGCGATGTTAAGGAAATAAATAAAAAAAATTCCCCTCGTGATTTGAAGTGCTACATAGAAGAAAAATTTCCAAATATAATTTTCATCAATCCAATTGATAGTCCAATTTTTAGATTGGGTGACGGCGGTTTAGAGTTCGAGGAAATATCGGAGCATCCTGCTTATTTTTTGGACGATGATTATATTTCTTCGGTGATTTCTGATGGGCTTAAAGGTAGAGGTGATTTGTCGGTTGAAGAGCTATTGCTTGTCGGTAAAAGATTTTTATTATCGAATTTTTTTGATGATTTAACGGTAATATTTATTCCAACTAATGAATCAATGACGGAAGATGTTGGCTTTGCCTTGTTAATTGATTTCTCACCTAAAGGTCGCAAAGCGGAAATAATTAATTTGAATGGTGACAGTGATAGGGATTTGGTTGCGAGTATTGGTGTCGGCATGAATAATCTTGAGTTGTTGCGTGTCCGCGCCGAAAGCTTTGCCCTTGCGATTAGGGATGGGTTGCCATTAGAAGACTTATCTATCGGATTTCAGATTAAAATGTACAGGCAACCAAATGTTTATAACTTTAAGTTTTGGGATTATTTTACAAATAAAGAATTTATTAGTCTGTAAATTTTGCTTACCTCATACGATCTATGGGTAAAAATGCTTATCGTTGTTAATGCTTTAAATATCCGAGAAATAATTCAACGGATATGCCAACTCTGCTCCTTCATCCACCTGTACAGGCTGTGGGTACTGAGCCCAAGCCTGGCAGACACCTCGGCTACAGGGTCACCCCGCTCAACAATCTGGCGGACAGCTGCGATTTTGAATTCTTCTGGAAATCTCTTTTGACTCACAGCACCTCCTATCAAGCCTCAGGTTTGAGGCGCGAAGGTGTCTACTGTCTCCGGGTCGATTCACATGCTAGATGAAATGATTCAAGATGAGTTGTTTTTCACGGGCAGGGTGTCGGCGAGAGATGTCAAAAAAGTAGCCAGCATCAAGGGGGCTATGTACCGAGATTGGACAAAGCTTCACAACAGCCAAACACGCGCAGCAGTGAAAGATGCCAATAACGCTATGCGGTACCTGAAACGATCAAGCAACCAGCTGATCAAGTCCCTGAAGGCGCGCGCAATGCTTGATTTCCGAAGTTCAAAATCTACAAAACGGACCCCAAGTCAGTAGTTGAGAAGCGGGAGTGGTCCGCTAAATCTTCATATCTATGTATGCAGCAAATTTTTAAAATCGCAATCTCATTTAAAGCAGCCAGTATCGAAAGCTGTAGTGCCTAAAGTAAGCGATAGGCTGCAATTGGATGAACCAGTAACAGCCTCATCCCGATGAGTCTCCATTTCCGCAGGCAGCTAGTAAAAAAGTAAATGCGAGACAAAAAGCCACTTCTTCACTTTGCGAGTGCAGCTGACGATGGCAATCTATTTCAGGTTGATTTAACACCAAAGAGTGTTGCATTAGTACGACAAACTGGGATCGCGTTTTTTGTTGCAAATTGAACTCAACCTCACTTTTTTCTTGCTTTAAGGTAGAAATCTGCGGTACATTAAATGCGTATCGAATCAAGAAGTGTCATCTTTTCTTGATCGATCTGGATCTCAGGGCGCTTGCATTGAGGCCGACTCATCAATCATTTTTGGATCATCATCATGAAAAAAGTTTCCGCTCTGTGCCTGTCTTTGGCTCTGTCTTTGTCTCCTGCTGCTTTTGCTCAAGGTCAATCTTCCGGTAGCGCTGGTGCCGGCGGCGCTGGTGCAGGTGCCGGCGGCGCTGGTGCAGGTGCTGGTGGCGCTGCTGCTGGTGCAGCTGCTGGCGTGACAGTGGGTGTTGCGGCTGCAGCTGTTGCTGCCGTTGCAGCTGTTGCAGCTGTTGCAGCTAACAAGGATGATGCCGTTGCATCTACTACTACAACTTCAAGCTCAACGACAAGTACAAAATAATTTATCTACTTAACAAAAACGCCCCTTTGGGGCGTTTTTTTTTGTACCAACCCCTTGATCCATGTATGACTGGTTTCGCATGTCGGTAAAACGCTTTTTTCGTGCCGCGTTTTTTGCGTGCGTGTCATTTTTGCTGGTCGCGTGCCAAGGTTTCAACCCTGTGGTGGATACCTTCACAAACTTGCTGCCTAAGAGGGGATCTGACAGTGCTTACCAGCTAGGAATGGAGTATTTGCAAGTGAGCTTGGACGGGCGCAGCAGCGCCATGGCCTTGGGTTACCGACAAACCAAAGGGCTTGACGTGCACGAGCATTGGTACAGCGGGCAGCGCGAAATGCTTCATCTGGTGAATGGCCGCGTGGTGGAAGTGCAGGGCATGACACACGAGCTGCGCAAGCAAAGCGACAAAGTGCCCAGCTGGCATGACTTGGCCGAGTCCAAGCGCCCCTTGGTGTGGAGCCGAAGCAAAGACCACATGCCTGGCTACCGCTATGGCCAGGTGGAATACATCATCAGCCAGTGGGTGAAGCCAACAGCCCAAGAGGTGGCCCTGGTCAATCAACCTGCCCAATGGTTCATCGAACAAGTCAAAAGTAAAACTGCCGATGGGCGTGAATGGCTGTACAACGAAACTTATGCCGTGGTGAACAACCAAGTGATTTACAGCGAGCAGTGTGTGGCCCCTGAGCTGTGCTTGACCTTGCGGCCACTAGGAATGGTGAAGCCAGGAGTGGTCAAGCCATGAAATACGCGCGTTTAATAGCGGCACTGCTTGGTGCGATGGCGATTTCGTGCGCGAATGCGCAAACAAAGCCAACCCCCGCTGTAAGGCTGAGCGATTGGCTAGAGCAACAAATTGATACATCAGATGTCTACCCACTTGGCTTGATATGGGCTACGCCAGAAGAAAAAGCCAGGCAAGCGATTGAGCAGGCATTGCTTCAAACGCAGCTGACGGTCCTTCTAAGTGAAAAAAAAATTTCTGCCACCGAGCTTGCAGGCTTGCAACAAGCCTTGCAGGCGCTGCCGCCTACAGGACGAGTGCGTGTGGCATCTGCCAGTGACAAATGGTTGGCAGCTAACCCACAACGTGACCCGGTGGTTCTGCCGAGCGACAGCGTAACCATGCCCGCGCGACCGAATACCTTGCGCGTGATGAGTGCGGATGGCGTTGTATGCGAAGTGCCCTACAAAGAGGGCTTGCAAGCTAACGACTATGTGCGCGCGTGTTTTCCCAACACGACAGTGCCTTGGGCCTGGGTGGTGCAGCCAGACGGACGTGTACAAAAAGCAGGTTTGCGCAGCTGGAATGCAGGTAACCAAGAGACCCCTGCGCCAGGCGCTTGGGTGTGGGCACCCAAGTCATCAATGGATGATGACTTCAACCAACGCTGGGCCACTTGGCTAGGCACCCAAGGCGTGGCATCGACCGTGCCGTTAGACGCATTTGCCAGCTACCACCGCCAAGTGGTGCCCGAAACACCCCAAGCAGACGCTTGGGATATAGCCGGCCGACATTTGCAAACCAGGCCCAGTGCCAGCAACTGGGGCAATGTGGGCTTGCTGCAAACACCGACCGCGCGCATGCAAGATGCGGGGTACTTTGGTTTTGGGCTACACAGAATATGGCCCTACAACCAAGTGAGCCTGATGTTCCAGCCCTTGGATTGGATGGAGACAGGGTTTCGTTACACCAGCATTTCGAACCGTTTGTATTCTCCATTTGAGTCCTGGAGCGGTACGCAGGCTTACAAAGACAAAAGCATTGACATGAAGTTGCGCGCTTGGCGCGAGTCCAACTATTTGCCGGAGATCGCAGTCGGCTGGCGCGATATGGGCGGCACGGGTTTGTTCAGCTCAGAATACGTGGTGGCCAGCAAACGCACAGGCCGCTTCGATTGGTCTGCGGGCATTGCATGGGGCTACTTGGGCAACCGAGACAGCATGAAAAATCCACTCAGTCGCGTGTTCGGCAAAGGCTTTGATGCACGCCAAAACGATGTGGGAAACGGTGGAACATTTGCAGCCAGCAGCTGGTTCCATGGGCCTGCGTCTTTGTTTGGTGGTGTCGAGTACCAAACGCCTTGGAATGTGGTGCTCAAAGCTGAATACGACGGCAACAACTACAAGGCTGAGCCCTTGGGCAACTCTTTTCCGGCCAAATCGCCCATCAACTGGGCGGTGGTGTACCGACCTGTGCGCGGTGTTGACATTTCGGCAGGCATTGAGCGAGGCAACACCTGGGCCTTTGGCTTGACGTTTTATACAGATCTGTCAGGCCTGAACGTGCCCAAAGTCACCGACCCTGCACTGCCTGCGGTGAGCAGAACCAAACCCAACCAAGCTCCCAACTGGAACCAAACTGCCCAGGATGTAGAAAAGTACACCCAGTGGCACGTGGCGCAAATTTACCAAGCTGACCCCAAGACATTGGTGCTGGCTGCAGACCGCACCCAAAACCCTTACCCCCAAGTGCGGCTGGACAAAGCCATGACGGTGATTCACCGTGATGCGCCTGCAGAAATTGAACAAGTTGAAATTCAACACCGCAACATGGGCGAGGTGATGGCTGTGCAGCGCGTGGACCGCGAGGCATGGGCGCAATCCAAAACCGAGCCTGCGCGCACGCAAGAGGCGAAGCTGCCTGCACAGCCCACTTATGACCCATCGCCACAAGACCCCACAAAGCCTGCGCTGGTGCAGCGCAGCACGGGTTCGTATGTGGAGCCAGGTTTGGACTTTATTCAAACCTTGGGTGGTGCTGATGGGTTTGTGTTGTACCAATTAAGCGCAGCAGTACGCATGGGTTTGAAGCTGCCTTGGGACATGGAGGTTCGCGGCATGGCGCGTGGTCGCCTGCTGAATAACTACAACAAGTTCAAAGACCCAGGGTCATCCGATTTGCCGCGCGTGCGCACGTATTTGCGTGAGTATTTTGTGACGTCGCCCGTGACGATGACCAACCTCACCCTCAGCAAAACCAGTCGCTTAGGGCATGACTGGTATGGCACGGTGTACGGCGGTTATTTTGAAGAAATGTTTGGTGGGGTAGGCGGCGAAGTGTTGTACCGACAGCCTGGCAGCCGATGGGCGGTGGGATTGGACATGAACCAAGTTAAACAACGCAGCTTCGAACAAAACTTCAGCTACCGCGATTACAAGGTCAAGACCGGGCACATCACGGGCTATTGGCATACGCCAATAGACGGCGTGCATGCGTCGCTAAGTGCGGGCCAATATTTGGCCGGCGACCGGGGTGCCACGATGACGGTGGCCAGGGTGTTTGCCAATGGCGCCACCATGGGCGCCTATGCCACCAAGACCAATGTGCCCGCCGCTGTGTTTGGCGAAGGCTCGTTTGACAAAGGCATTTTCTGGGCGATTCCGTTCGATGCATTCTTGACCAGTTCAAGCCGCTCGTATGCGAACTTCTCTTGGAAGCCACTCACGCGAGATGGTGGTGCGCGGGTGGTTCGCCCGGTCAATTTGTACAACGAAACCGTGTGGTTGAACCCGATGATGAACAGCTACCTGCCAGCGCCCCCTGCCAACGACAGTGTGATTCCTGACGATCGCATTGAGCCTTACGAGCGCAAGCGCTGAGTTTTAAAACGCGCGAAAGGGCGCAAAAACAAAGCCCGCAGCGTGTGCCACTGGCCATCTGTGCCATCGCCCAGTCCTTTGGCAAACACCATGGGCGTTAAGCTGGGTTGAATGAAGGTGCCGTAGAGACGGTCCCAAATGGCCAGCTCGTAACCCCGGTTGCAGCCCCAGTGTTCGGGGTTGGCGCTGTGGTGTAGCTGGTGGTGCGCAGGGCTGATGAACCAGCGGTTGAGTGTGGTGCCATAGGTGACCCATACATGCCAATGCCGCAAATGGTCCACCAGGTTAAACAACCACACCAGCGCATGAAAACCCATAAAGGTGAAGAAAGTTACGCTCGGGTCAACCCAGCGCGCATAGGACCAACTCAGCACGCCAGTGAACACAGCAGGCACCCAAGCCATAACGGCCAAGTCCACTGGATGCACTCGGTATGCAGTGAGCGGCGTGAGCACCTGGGCCGAGTGGTGCACCTGATGAAACTCCCACAGCCATGCGATGTCGTGTAATAAGCTATGGGCCACAAAACGCCCCAGGTCGTAAACGACAAAGAACAGCAAGGTAAACGCCAATCGACTGAGGATGTGCGAAGAGGGCATAGGCTCCGACGCTTGCGACGAGCCCAAAGCTGGCAACCAAGAGATAACCGTTTGTTCAGATACCCAAAATTGGCTGGTGAGCCAAGCCATCAACAAGGCGTTGAGCACGTAAAACTTGTAGTCAACGCGTGCTGATGGGTGCCACCAGATGTCTCGTGAGAAAAAGTTTTGCCAAAAACTGCCAGAAGCTGGCACAGGGGTGAATGTGGCTTGGCGAACAAGGTACAGTTTCCAAACGAGCCAAGCGATGGCGAAACCTGAAAACAGGTACACCCAATACAGCTCTGACTGCATGATGAGTGGCGCCGCCAAGGCCTTGCCCACATGTAGCACCACAAAATAAACCCCCTGGTCAATCAGGCTAGAAGAAATCAAGTCCATGGTGATGCGAAGGAGAGTTGGTTGAGGTACTTCATGATGTTGATGAATTGGATGCGCTCAATTGCCTTGGCAATGTGCTTGGGGCTGTGCGCGTTGCCGCTGTGTGCCCAAGAGCCGAGCCGTTCGATTTGGATGGAAGATCTTACTTGGGTCGAGCTCAAAGCACAGATTGACGCTGGACACACTTCGGTTATTTTGCCCACTGGCGGGGTGGAGCAAAACGGACCTTACATCACGCTGGGCAAGCACAACCATGTGGTGGCTCATGCCTCACAAGAAATAGCCACCGCATTGGGGCGTACGCTGGTGGCGCCTGTGCTGAAGGTGGTGCCACAAGGCCCGATGGACAAACCGAGTGGCAACTTGTTGTTTCCCGGCACGATGGCTTTGCGCGATGAGACTTTTGACCGCGTCTTGCAAGACATGGTGCTGAGCCTGGGCTATGCCGGGTTCAAGCGTGTCTACTTGATTGGCGACCATGGGCAGAGTCAGGTGATTCAACATCAAGTTGCCCAACGCATGACCCGCATGCTGCAAGCTGCGGGTGTGCGTGTGTTGCATGTGCAAAGCTACTACCAACCTGAGCTAGAAGAAGCTTATTTGATGCGCCAAGGCGTGCCACAAGCGGTGCAGGGTGAGCATGCCGGTGTGTCCGACACCGCCCAGATTTGGGCGGTCCAGCCCGACGCTGTGAGGCAAGCAGCTTTGCTGGCGCGCAGCGCTCAACAGCCAGCTGCACAAGGCATGAGCGGCCGCCCTGAACTGGCCACCCCTGAACTGGGGCGTGAATTGCTGAAGCTTCGCATCAAAGCAGCTGTGGATGAGATACGGCGCAACGAGGGCACTGCCAAATAGAATAAGCCCATGCGCGACTACACCATCACCTTCGCCTGCTACAACCAGCTGGACTACACGAAGCAATTTATTGCCAGCTTAGATCCCACCGAGGTCGATTTCTCGCGCATCGTGGCCGTAGACAACGGTTCCACCGACGGCACGCGTGAGTGGCTGAGCCAACAAGGCTTTGGTGCGGTTGTGTTGAACGACCGCAACTTGGGTTGCGGTGCGGCTTGGAACCAGGGCGCATTGGCCTTGCAGTCGGAGTGGACCGTGGTGATGAACAACGATGTAGTGTGCGCCAAAGGGTGGTTGCACAAGTTGCTGCAAGGCGCGCAGCAGCATCAGCTACAAATTGCCAGTCCAGCAATGGTGGAGGGCGATCTGAACTACGACTTTGATTCATGGACTGCGGAGGCCGCTCAAAAAATGCAAGGCTATTGCCGCCATGGGGCACCCCATGCGGTATGCATGGCGATTCATGACAGCGTGTGGCAAGAGATGGGCTACTTCATGCCGGTGCCCAAGCTGTTGGGCTATGAAGACGCCATATTTTTTCAACGCGCTTTAGAAAACAATATCCGCACTGGGACGATTGGCGATTCTTGGCTGCATCACTATGGCATGACCACGCAAAAGGCGCTCAAGCTCGAAATGAACTTACAGCAGAGCGACAGCCTGGGTAATCGCAACCTCATGAAGCTGTACATGAA
>CAIYRQ010000259.1 GCA_903928635.1 uncultured beta proteobacterium
ACCGCCGTCGACTCGGCGCTGATGGTGATTGATGCGGCCAACGGTGTCGAGTCGCAAACCCGCCGTCTGATCGAGGTTTGCCGCCAGCGTGACACGCCGATCATCACCTTCATCAACAAAATGGACCGCGAGGTGCGCGACCCACTCGATATCCTGGACGAAGTCGAGCGCGAGCTTGGCATGCCCTGTGTGCCGATGACCTGGCCGGTCGGTCAGGGCAAGCATTTCGGCGGCATCATCAACCTGCGCAGCCAGACCATGACAGTGTTCGAGTCGGGCAGTGAGCGGCTGCCGCAGGATTTCGATGCCATGCCTTTGTCCGACCCGGAGGTCTTGCTCAAACGCTTTGGCCACGACTGGGAGACCGCGCTGGAAAGCATGGAACTGGCCACCGGTGCCTCCCCCACTTTTGACCGACAGGCCTTTCTGGCTGGCAAGCAGACCCCGGTGTTTTTTGGCTCCGGCGTCAACAACTTCGGCGTCATGGAGGTGCTTGACGCGCTGATCGATCTGGCCCCGTCGCCGGGCCCGCGCACCAGCTCATTTGTCGTCAACAAGCAGCCGGTCATCAAACAGGTGCAACCCGAAGACGATGCCTTTTCCGGCGTGGTGTTCAAAGTGCAGGCGAATATGGATGCCAACCACCGCGACCGCATTGCCTTTGTGCGTATCGCCTCGGGCAAATACACGCCTGGCATGAAGCTCAAGGTGATGCGCACCGGCAAAGAGCTGCGCCCGACCAGCGTGGTGACCTTCATGAGCCAGCGCCGCGAGGCGGTGGAAGAGGCTTATGCGGGCGACATCGTGGGCTTTACCACCCACGGCGGCGTGCAATTGGGCGACACGATTACCGATGGCAGCGTGAACCTGCAGTACACCGGCCTGCCGTTTTTTGCGCCCGAGCTGTTCATGACCGTGGTGCTGCGCAATCCGCTGCGCACCAAACAGTTGCAGCAAGGCCTGGCCCAGCTGGGTGAAGAAGGTGCTATTCAAGTGTTCAAGCCCGAGATGGGCGGCAATATGCTGCTCGGCGCCGTGGGCCAATTGCAATTTGAAGTGGTGCAGCACCGCTTGAAAGGCGAGTACGACGCCGACATCCGCCTGGAAGGCTGCCAATACACCGGCGCGCGCTGGATTACCGCAGACACCCCCAAAGAGCTGCAAGATTTCGTCAACGCCTACCCCCAGCGCATGGCGCGCGACGCGGCCGACACCCTGGCCTATTTGTGCACCAGCCCCTATGACGTGCGTCTGGCGCAAGAGCGCTTTCCCAAAATCCACTTCCACCCGCTGCGTGAGCACGCCGGCCTGGCCCTGGGCAGCGCAGGCTGAGCCGGAGTAGGTCTTTGCGCACCGCATCACGCCAGGGTCTGCTGGCGATTTTTGGCTCCACGCTGTTTCAGCTCACGGGCATTTTTATGCTTTCGCCGCTGCTGCTCTTGCTGCTGCGCCGCGCCGAGGTGTCCAACACCGTGGCCGGGCTGTTTGCGGCCACGTCCTGGCTGGGCATTTTCATCATCACGCCGTTTGCCTCGCAGCTCACCCGGCGCATCGGGCGCCGCCGGGCACTGTGGCTGGCCTCCACCGTTCCGCTGGCCACTGCGCTGGGCTTTTTGCTGACCACGCGCCTGGAAATCTGGTTTGTGCTCGAACTGTGCGCCAGCGTCGCCGGTGGCCTGCGCTGGGTGCTGGCGGAATCTTTTATTGCCGAGTTCACTCCACCCGACCAGCGTGGCGGCTACATCGGTGCCTATGCCACCATGATCGGCCTGACCTTTGTTGTCGGCCCGGCCTTGCTCGCATGGATGGGAGACGCCAGCCCGTATGCAATGTGGGTGGTCATTGCCTTCCTACTGACCGGCCTGGCTTGGACCGCGCTGGTGCCCCGCACGCCCCCCGAGCACGACGCCGACTCCGCCAAAGTGGGTGTTGCGGGTCTGTGGCACGCAGTCGCGGCGCATCCCGTCATCATGCTGGCAGGCTTTGTGGGGGGCTACTTTGAGTTGGGACTGTCGTCCATATTGCCGCTCTATGGGCTGACACTGGGCATGGACACCGGTGCTGCGACCCTGCTGGTGTCCGTCAGCGGCTTGGGCGGTATGGCGCTGGCC
>CAIYRQ010000260.1 GCA_903928635.1 uncultured beta proteobacterium
GCCGGAATGTCTTGCATGCGCAGGGGCACGCCACGCCACCGGCCCACCAGGTCAAGGCAGCGGTGAATAGCGCTGAGCATGCCCAGCGCCAGCACATCCACTTTCAACAGACCCACCGCATCCAGGTCGTCCTTGTCCCACTGAATGATGCTGCGCTCCGGCATGGCCGCGTTTTCCACCGGCACGAGGCGGGTCAGCGGCCCCTGGGTGAGCACAAAGCCCCCCACATGCTGGCTCAGGTGGCGCGGATGGCGCTGCAGCTGCGTGGCCAAATCCATCCAAAGCTGCAGGCGACGTGAGGGTGGAATAGCGACGTCAGTGTCTGCGCGAGACGCCAGGGCAGCGGAACGCTCAGCTCCGTGTCCCCCGCCCGCTGCGCGGGCTCCTCCTTTACCTGCGCTGAGCGCTCCGCCACCCTGGCTCTGCACATGGTCATTCGTGACACGTTCAATCGCCGCCTGCAGACGCTCGGCCAACACGGTTCGGCTGTACATGCCGGGGTGTTCTTTGGCCATGGCGGTGATCAGGGCCTCGGGAATGGCCAGGGCCCTGCCCACATCGCGCAAAGCACTGCGCGGGCGGTAGGTCGTGACCACGGCGGTAATGGCAGCGCGGGTGCGGCCGTATTTGGCGTAGATGTACTGGATCACCTCTTCGCGGCGCTGGTGCTCAAAGTCCACGTCAATGTCGGGCGGCTCGTCGCGCTCGCGCGAGATAAAGCGCTCGAACAACACACTGCTGCGCGCCGGATCCACCTCGGTCACGCCCAGGCAGTAACACACTGCCGAATTGGCGGCCGACCCCCTGCCCTGGCACAAGATGCCCCGGCTGCGGGCAAAGCGCACGATGTCATGCACCGTCAAAAAATACATCTCGTATTTCAGCTCTGCAATCAAGGCCAGCTCGTGCTCCACTTGGGCGCGCACGCCCGGCGTCATGCCTGCGGGGTAGCGCAGCACGGCGCCCTCTTCGGTGTACTGGCGCAGGGTTTGCGCCGGTGTGTGGCCGGGCAGCACCGCTTCGAGCGGGTACTGGTAGCGCAAGCTCTCCAGCGAAAAATGGCAGCGCTGCGCCACCACCAGGGTGTTGGCCACATGCTCTGCGTCAAACAGGTCACCCAGACGTGCGCGGCTGCGCAAATGGCGCTCGGCATTGGGCTGCAAACCCCGCCCGCACTGCGCAACCGGCAGGCCCAAGCGCACGGCAGTGAGCACGTCGTGCAAAGGCTTGCGCGAGCGCAAGTGCATGCGCACCCCGCCGGTGGCCACGATGGGCAGGCCGGTCAGGCGCGCAATCTGCGCCAGGCGCAGGGCGTGCAAAGCGTCTTGCACCCCCAGGCTGCGCGCACTGCCCAACCACACGGCCGTGCCGTAGTGCGCTTTGGCTGAGGCGGCAATCGCACAGGCTTGTTCTACCGACAGCTCCGGCGGCAACAGCAGCACCAGCTCCAGGTTCGCCAACGTAGGCCAGGCCGCCCAGCCGCCTGCGGCGGCATTCCAGCGCAGCTCGTAATGCCCTTTGGGTGCGGCCCTGCGCGCGCTGGTGATGAACTCGCACAGATTGCCCCAGCCCTGCAAATCGTGCGCCAAAGCGACAAAGCGAAACAGCCCGGTTTGCGCATGCTGCGAAGGCACGCTTGGCGCCACGCCAAACTCAGCACCTGGCAACAAACGAAGCCCCAGACGCTGGGCCTCCTGGTGCGCGCGCACCATGCCGGCGACCGAGCATTCATCGGTCAGTGCCAGCGCGCGGTAGCCGAGCTTGTGGGCGCGCTGCACCAGCTCTTCGGGCAGGGACGCACCCCGCTGAAAGCTAAAGCTCGACAGGCAGTGCAACTCGGCGTAATCCGGCGCCTGCCCTATGGATACAGAGGTTTCTTGCATAAATACTGTTTATATACACAGTATCGTAAACCTATTTCCGCACCGCCGCTTGAACTCAGATAATGGGCGTTTTTCGCGCAGTGCGCAGGAGCTTTTGACTGATGAAATCCATGACCTTGATCTCTCGTGCGCTGCTCGCGGCCAGCCTGCTCAGTGGACTGGCCTGTGCCCAAACGGCACCCGACGCAGCTGCTGGGGCACTGCCGTCGGCCGACCCCGCAAAAATCCCGGAATTGCGTCCCGGCAGCGGCTACTTGGCAGGTTATTTGAGCCGCAAGGATTTGCCCAACAGCTTGCAATTGCTGCCCGCGCCGCCCGCGAGTGGGTCGGCCGCCGCGGCCGCTGACTTGGAATTCCACCAGCAGCTGCAATCCCTGCGCAGTGGGGCCCGCTGGGAGCTGGCCACGCAAGACGTGGTGATCAAATTCCCGGCAGCCGCGTCTACGTTTTCTTGCGCTTTAGGCATTGGTATCTCGCAAGAGGCCACACCCCACCTGACCATGCTGCTGCGCCGCAGTTTGGCCGACGCTGGCCTGTCCACTTATGCCGCCAAAGACAAGTACCAGGCCCAGCGTCCCTTTGCCAAACTCGGTCAGAGCACTTGCTCGCCCGCCGAAGAGGCAGCCCTGGCGCGTGACGGCTCCTACCCCAGCGGACATGCAGCCTTAGGCTGGGCCTGGGGCCTGATCTTGACCGAGCTGGCACCTGAGCGCTCCCAAGCGATTTTGGAGCGCGCCTACGCCTTTGGGCAAAGCCGCAATGTGTGTGCCGTGCATTGGAAAAGCGACGTGGAGGCGGGCCGCACCATGGGGGCGGCAGCGGTAGCCAAGCTGCATAGCAACGCGGACTTCTTAGCCCAGTTGGGCGCTGCGCGCAGCGAGATTGCAGCGGCCCGCGCCCAGGGCTCCAAGCCCAACCGCGACTGCGCTGCAGAGGCCAGCGCTGTCGCGCTGGACCGGCCACTGAACTGAACCAGCGCCGCGCGGCTGCGTGATGAATCGAACTAATCGAACGCCGCGTTGCGCTCCAACCAGGCCACCGCGCCTGGCAGGTCCTTGAACTCGTCGAGAGATCGGGCAGATACTTCGGGGTAGCGTGCGTTCCACTGCCGTGCAAGCGCCGATCCTGCGCCTATCTCCAGCACGCAGTGTGGTTGCCGCTCAGCCACCGCCTGCATACACGACTCCCATTGCACGGTGTGGGCAATTTGTGCCTGCAGCGCACGGCGCAACACCGCAACCTGCTTACCCAAGCCGCCCGTCGCATTGAGCGCTAAGGGGCATAGCGCAGGGCTCCACGCGACACCTTGGAGCGCGATGTCAAACGGCGCCAGCGCCGGACGCATCCACGATGAATGGGAGGCCACCGCCACGTCTAATCGGGTGCATTGCGCACCCTCGCGAGGCAGGCGCAGCAAAGCTTGCGCCAGGTCTTCATCCATGCCGGCCAACACCGCTTGCTCAGGCCCGATATCAATCGCGCATTCCAATTTGGGACATCGCGCAAGTGCACGGGCTGCGGCCATTCCGGTGACCGCCAGCAGCCCGGTGTGCAAGCCGGCCACCGCCTCGTCCATGCAGCGTGCGCGCACCTGCGCCAGCGCCAGCGCTGAGGCCGGTGCAACAACTCCTGCCGCGGCAAACGCCGCCAATTCACCCACGCTGTAGCCCGCCACCACCCGGGGTGCAGACACGCCAGCGTCTTGCAAAGCCGCCCAAGCGGCCAAGGCGGTTCCCGTAATCACGACCTGGGCAAAACCGTTGTCTGCACGCCGAACCGGACCGGCCAATGTGGCGCGCCAGTCGCTACCCACCAGTGATTCCATCTGTCGCAGCACAGGCGCACAGGCGGGCACAGCCTCCAACCAGGGCAGCATGCCAGCGTGCTGGTTCGCCTGGCCGGAAAACAAAAGCGCATAGGCCATGGCTGCAGTCTCAGTAGCGGTCCAGTGCCATCAGCCAGCAGGCACTGGCCAGCACGTCGGCACTGCCGCCGGGCGAGAGCCTCCTTTGCACGGTGGCGAGGTGCAAGGCGCGGGCCTGCTGCTGCCAGTGCGTCTGCAGGACGCCGCCCTGGTCCAAAAACTCCTGCGCCTGCGCCTGCATCCAACGCAGCCCCGCCAGTCCGCCACGGTGCACCAGGTTGGTGTCATCAAGGACCGCCATGGTGGCAAACAGTGCTTGCACCCGCGCGGCACGCTCACCCACACCCGCCGTCAGCGCAGTGCGCAAAGCCGGTAAGGCGACGTCAAACACGGTGGGGAAACCCAGCGCGGCCTCGTCCAAGGCGCCGCGCAGGCCGTGGGCGCGCGCCGCCTTTTGACCGTTGGAGACCGGCGGCGCCGCACGTACGCTGGCAGCACGCGCGGCCAATGCCTCGCCCCAGCCTGCCAATAAGGCGGCACGCAACGCAGAGGCCTCAAGACCCTCCCCTCTGGCGCTCAGCCGTCCTGCGGCCGCACACAGCAAGCCCAGACCAAAAACCGCTCCCCGGTGGGTATTCACACCCCGAGTAGCGGCCAGCATGCGCGCCTCGGCAGTGACACCCAGCGCTTGCAATCTCGCCAAATTTTGGTTCTGCGCACCCGCCTGTGCTGCATGCGCAAAGTAATGGCGCAGCGCAAACAGGCTGCGCACAAAGGTCGATGCATCCATGTCCAGGTGGCTGCCGCTGTCGCGCAAAGACACCAAGCCCGGCTTGGGTTCCAGTGTCAGTTCAAGGTAGAGCGCATGGACCGCCGCGCGGGCCAGAACTTGCTGACTCACGACGGGCCTCGAAGAACACAAGAGCGTGGACATGGCAGTGATGCTCAGACAAGGGACGCAGGCCGGGCATTGACCAATGCTTCTAAGTCCGCCCATTCGAGCAGACGCAGCTGACGGCGGTCTTTGACCAGAACCTGGCGCACCTGGCCCTGGCGCATCGCCTGCAGTTCGCGCCAGGCCACGGCCGGTCCGCGGGGAAACACGATTTCACCGTCCACGCGCAAAGGCAGTCGCTGGGATGCAGCGCGCCCGGTATCCGACGTTTCTCCGGCTTGCGCCAACCACTCCAGCGCGCGCATGGCACCAGTCAGGTCGCTGACATACACGCTCAGGTCCAGGTCAGAACCGGCTCGTACATAGGGCATGCCGGTCATGTGCTGCCATCCGTAGGAGCCGTAGACCCGCACATCCATCCCCAAGCCGGCACCGCGCGTCAGCCAGGATGCCGCCGGTATGCCCCACAGGTGGGCGCGCGCCACTTCGTCCAGCAGGGGAAACTGGCCCTTCCTGGCGATGCCGTCCAAAGCGACTTGGGCCCCCAGTCGACGCCGACCCCAATGTTGGGGGGCGGGAAGCCCTAAGCACACTTCACCTGCCGTCACCCCCGGGCGCTGGTGTGCCACCACCCAAGGAAACTGGCAGGTTTGCCAATAGCGCAACAGGTCTTGTACCGGTGCCTCCCAGTCCTGGGCATGGACGGCGGTCCAGCCCTGCGGCGTGAGCCAGACCAAGGTGTTGCGCTGCAGCTCGGTCAAGGCGACACCCGGCGCAAATCAGGCGGGAATGGCTTCGGTACGCACGCGTTCGGCCACCACAGCAGCGAGCTTTCGCCCGCCACGCAATGCGCCATCGGCAGCCCGCGCATCGCCCTGCGGAGGCGCATGCAGCGCTGCGAGCAATTGGGCTTGCAGGTCGCCCTGCCAAAGACTGTGAATGCCACCCATCGCCACAAAGTTTTGCACGCCGGGAGCGAACACCGGATTGGACTCGGAGAGCTGCTGCAGCCGCTCCTCGCTGATCTTGGTCACGCGCGCCATGGCCGGCAGCCGCATCACGCGGATCTCAGCGTCGGGTAATGCGTAACAGGCGTCCGCCATCAGCCCCGAAGTGATGAAGCCGCCCGAGAGTGCCTGGTCGTAGACCAAGCCCACCACACGGTGACCCCGCTGACGCGCCAGCGCGATGCAGCAACCCAAGTGCGCCATGTAGCGGTTGATACCCAGCATTTCGTCGCGGTAACGCAGGCGCTGACCCTGGGTGTCGACCAGCAACACAATGGGTCGCCCGGGAAAATTCTTCACGGTGTCCAGCACACAACGTGCCTGGGCCAAGGCAAGCTCCACACCAATGGGTGCGTGGTCGGTGGTGCCGATGACAGCGACCGTTTGCCCCTGCACGGTACCGCTGCCGCTAAGCAAGTCACCTGTGCGCTCCACGGTATGCACGTCGCCAAAAAACGCCGTTAGCAGGTCTTGCCAGTTCATGCCTGTAGTTCCGATTCATGTGTTTGGAGGGCCCGTACGCCGCGGGCGTCGAGTTCAGGAACTGCCCGCGGATCGGCGATGCCTAAGGCCTGCCACACCTGCGCGCTGTCGGTGCATTGACCAAAACGATCCAGACGATCAGCCAGCATGGCGTGCTCCTGCTCCAAGGCCTCCAGCGTGACCTCGCGGTGGCAGGTCAGCGCCTCCTGCGCCGCAACGCGAAAGGCCTCGATATCGTCATCCACCAGCACATCGCAGTCGCCCGTCAGATAGCGGTGCTTGCCGCCGGTGGTGCGCCACACCAGTGCGCGGTCGCGCGAATCAAATTCTTCCACGCCATACGAGGATTCAATCACCTCGGGTCCGGACATGGACAGGCGCCCGATATCGCTCATCACCACCAAGTCGGCACAACGTGCGATCAGGCCCATGCCGCCAAAGCAGCCGTTCGCCCCCCCGATGAGCATCATCACCGGGATGCCCAAGGCGCGAACCTCCAACAAAGCGCGCATGACTTCGGAGACGGCAATCAGTCCGGCATTGGCTTCATGCAAACGCACACCGCCCGACTCTGCGAGTACCAACACAGCGGCCGGCTTTTCGGTCAAGGCCCGTTGGAACAGACCCACCAGCTTGGCCCCGTGCACCTCGCCCACGCCGCCGCCCATGAAAGCGCCCTCTTGCGCGGCCACCAAAACGGACTGACCGCCGAGGCGGGCACGCCCCACCACCACGCCATCGTCAAACGACGAGGGCACGCCCAGCAAGGCCAGATGCGGGCTGACCATGCGCGTGCCAGGCCCAAGAATTTCCTGAAAACTGTCGGCGTCCAACAAATATTGCAAGCGCTCGCGCGCAGTCGATTCGGCAAAGCTGCGGTTCATGTTGGTGTGTCCTGTGCGGGGGGCAAGCTGGCTACCGCCTGGTCCAGGCGCAAACTGACCACGGCCGGCGTCGCACCCATGTCGTTAATCGACACGGCCACACCGGCCAGGCCATGGCGGCGGTGAAAGTCGCGCACCACGGCCTCCCAGATCGGGCCGAAACCCCGGGCGGAGGTGGTGATGTCGATCCGGCAACGCGGGTGCTGCGAGGGCTCAATCAGCACTTCCAAATTACCCGAGCCCACCACCCCGACCAAAATTGGCACGAACGAAGGCCTGGCACGCGTGCCCTCAAAATCGAAATGGAGTGTCTCCATGCTGGTGTTGTCGTTCATAGCCCCATTACCAGTTGCGAAAGCGCTTGGGCGGGTCGTACAGACCGCCGGAAGCACGGACCAGATCGCGCATGGAACGCGCTGCCAGCAGGCTGCGCGTGGCATCACGTTTGTCGATGCCCAAATCGTCCGCGCGCTGAATGACACCGCGGTCGCGCAGGTTGTCGACCATGCGCTGGTCACGTGCCAGGCCCACAGGGGTGTACCCGGCGACGCCACGAATCGCCTGCTCGCGCTCTTCGTCGGTGCGGCACAGCAGCAAGTTGGCAATGCCTTCTTCGGTCAGGATGTGGGTGACATCGTCACCGTAAATCATGACCGGTGGAATCTCCATGCCGGCCTGTTCAGCCAGCTTCCAGGCATCCAGGGTTTCTACAAAGGCGGGTTGCATGTGTTCGCGAAAGGTTTCCACCATTTGCACCACCAGCTTCTGGCCGCGCGGCATGGCGTGCACGCCGGTGCGTCCCTGACGCGCCTGTGCGCCGGCCTTCAACCAGGCGGGTGAGGCATGGCGGCGTCCGCGTGCATCGGCGCCCATATTGGGTGCGCCACCGAAGCCGGCAATGCGTCCTGCCGTGGCCGTGGAACTGTGGCCATTCAAATCAATTTGCAGCGTAGAGCCGATAAACATATCGCAGGCATAGTGGCCTGCGGCCTGGCTCATGGCGCGGTTGCTGCGCAGGCTGCCGTCGGCACCGGTAAAGAACACGTCAGGGCGCGCGCTCACATACTTCTCCATGCCCAGCTCAGAGCCAAAGGAATGGATGGATTCCACCCATCCGGCTTCAATGGCCGGAATCATGGCCGGGTGCGGATTGAGCGCCCAGTGTTTGCAGATTTTTCCCTTGAGGCCCAGTGACTCGGCATAGGTGGGCAACAGCAACTCGATCGCAGCAGTGTCAAAACCGATACCGTGGTTCAGGCGCTGCACCCCATATTCCGCATAAATACCTTTGATGGCCATCATGGCCATCAGCACTTGAATCTCGGAAATCTGGGCCGGGTCGCGGGTGAACAGCGGCTCAATCTGGTTGGGCTTGGGCGCCAGAATGACGTAATCCACCCAGTCACCGGGAATGTCCACGCGCGGCAAAGTGTCCAGTACCTCGTTGACCTGAACGATCACGATGCCGCTCTTGAAAGCGGTGGCTTCCACGATGGCGGGTGTGTCCTCGGTGTTAGGACCGGTGTACAGATTGCCCTGCGCATCCGCAGCCTGCGCGCACACCAGCGACACCTGCGGTGTCAGATCCACAAAATAGCGCGAGAACAGTTCCAGGTACGTGTGGATGGCGCCAATTTGAATGTGCCCCGCCGACACCATTTTGGCCAGGCGTGCGCTCTGCGGGCCTGAA